>DATFPL010000181.1:0-2547 GCA_035264845.1 Candidatus Limnocylindrales bacterium
GGGCGCGACGGACGCCGCGGCGGGACGAAGGAAGCCTGGGCCTTCTGCGCGGACGTCGTCGGCGAGGGCCGCCAGCGTTCCGTCCTGCCCGGCCCGGATCGTGACCGCGAGCAGGACGATGACGCCGGCCATGTTCCCGATCCGCGATACGAGGCGCCACGGGACGCGTGTCGGTCGCCCCCGGCTTGCGACTCGCTCGAAGGCGAGCGCGCCGATCCCGACAGCCAGCGCGGCGAACCGGACGGGGCTGTTGCCGGCGATGAGCAGGAGGATGACCGCGAGCGCGACGAGCCCGCCGCGGTCCCGATCGCGCATCAAGGCGCAGCAGACGACCGACACGACCAGGCACAGCACGACGGATCCAACGATCAGGCGCGTCGTCGCGAACGGGCTCGCGCCGCTTGCCACGAACAGCGACAGGAAGAAGCCGCCGCCGATCAGCGTCGGGTAGGCAACTGGGATCCACGACCGGCGCGCGTCCTGCGCCGCGGCCGCAGTCGTAATCGGGGCGGCCGCGGCGACGACGCCTCGGACCGGCGGCGAGTCGGCCGTCACGGCAGCGGCTCGGTGCCGTTCACGTCCGCGACCGGATATAGGTCGTATTCGGCCGGCACGCGGAACATCCACGACGGAGCGTCGTGGTGTGTCGGGGTCGTGCCGCCGAACATGTAGTCGAGAAGGATCGGGAACGTGTCGACGAGCGCGACGTCGTCCGGGAAGATCGACGGACCATCGGGAACCCGCGCGGCGAACAGCATCCGGAACCTTCGGCGAATGTCGCCACCGTCCGCGCCCACCCACGCCCCGTGGTCCCCGAACACGATGATCACGGGCGGGGTCTTCGACGCCGCGTCGATGCGGTCGATCGTCGCGAGGAGCTCCTTGTCGAGGAACTCCACCTGGCCGACGTAGCCGCGCTTCAGGGTCTCGATGTCGGTCCCCGTGGAAGGCGGCGTCTCGGCGAAGATCGTGTCCACGTCCGGCACAGTGCGCGGCGACCCGTCCGCGTTCACGACCCACGGCGGGTGCGGGCTCGGCACGTGGGCGAACACGAATTTCGGCTTGTTCGTCCGCGTCGCCGCCAGATCCGCGACCGCGGCGAGTGTGGCAGGCGTCCTCGCCCGGTACTGCGAGCTCACGAGATCCGGCGCGAACGCGTTGAGCAGCGGGCGAAGGATCGTCCGCCGCAGGAACGTCACCTCGAACTCGTTGAGCTGCCCCGTGTCGATCCAGCGATCGGCGGTTCGGATCGTCGGCCCCGCGAAGCTCGATGCCGTTGCCGTGATCTCGTACCCCTCGGCGCGGAGCCGCGCGAGCGCCGGGCTGTCGTCGAGCGCCTCGCGCATCAGCCCTTCGATCGGCCGCGACGCCGTGCCGGACAGCGCCGGCGCGAGGCTCGGGATGTCCTGGAGTGGACGCATGTTGAACATCGAGGTCAGGACCTGGGTCGTGATCGCGTAGTTCGTTCTGCTCTGCGTGGCAACGTGGAACCCGCGCTCGGCGAGGCCGGCGGTGAAGCTCGACTCGTCGTAGCCGAAGTAGTCACGCAGGACGTCGGCACGGGTGTGGGCGTCGGCGAGGATGACGTAGATGTCCGGCCCGTTGCCCGATGACGCCGCCGCGACGGTCGCCGGGCGGAACGGAGCCTCCGCGGTGACCGCCCGGACCAGGATTTCGGGCACTCCCGACTGGACGGCCTGGATCGCGACCGCAAGCGCGAGGACGACCGTGACCCGGGACGCGATCGAGCCGACGAAGCGCCAGCGGATCGGGCGACCACTCCGCAGCGCGTATCGCTCGAGCACCATGAGGCCGATTGCGGCGACGACGAGCGCGACGAGCCGCAGGTCGGCACCACCGAGGATCGCGAACAGCGCAAGCACAGCGAAGAGCCCGCCCCGGTCGCGGTCGCGGAAGACGACGGCGCCGAGGCACGTCAGGATCAGCCCGATCAGGATGGCGACGACGAACGCACGAATTGCCTCGAACGGGCTGATGCCCGACGTCACGAAGACCTCCGTGACGACGAGGCAGGCGAGAACGATCGGGTAGAGAGCCATTCCCCGGCGGGACGCGACTTCACGTGGCGTGCTGTCGCCCTCGATGTCGGGTGGCATCACGGCGCTGGCGAGGAGGCAGCGGACGCGCCGGACACAGGGGCCCACGAACCCGTCGCGGCATCACGCTCGATCTGGACGAAGTTGAGTACGGACGAACCCCGCCACGCCCAGATGGTGTCCGGCTGGTCCGGCAGCGACGAGCCGAGGTACGCGTTCAGCAGGCGGGGCAGCAGGTTGACGACCGTGCTTCCGGACGGGAAGACGTCGGGATGCCCCGGAGCAAGCACGGCCACGATGTTGCTCGTGCGCTCGTTGAGATCCGACCCGAGCGCGTTGTTGGGGTCGAACCGGACGTCGGATCCGTGGTCGGAGAACACGACGATCGACGTCGGTCGGGGTGTCGCCGATCGGATTCGGTCGATCGCGTCGAGCGTGAGGCCGTCGAGGTACGTGAGGTGTCCCGCGAGTCGCTCGACGCGCTGCTCTG
>DATFPL010000182.1:0-2360 GCA_035264845.1 Candidatus Limnocylindrales bacterium
TCGCGGTCGCGGCGTTGCCGAAGGGCGCCGTCGTCGAGATCGAGGCGATCGCGCTGCGATCGATCTGAGCCGGAGCGCCTCGCGACGCTGGGTGCCGGCCGCTCCGTGCCTCGGTTGACACCCCGGACGAGCCGCCCCTACGATGCCGCGACACCTCAGATGACATCCGTACCCCCCACGCCGGCACGCCACCGCGGCCGACTGCCTGCCACGAGCGCGGGCCCTGCCCAGCGGCCTCGCGCCTGGTGAACCCCCCAAGTCCCGGGACCCCCCGGCGTACCGTCGCGATCGTCCTCGCGGCGGGCCTCGGCACGCGGATGCAGTCGCGGCTGCCGAAGGTCCTCCACGCACTCTGCGGCCGGCCGATGCTCGCCTTCGTCCTCGACGCGGCCAGGGCGGTGACGGGCGAGTCGCCCATCGTCGTCTACTCGCCGGCCGTCGAGGCGCTCCGCGACGTCTTCGCGGGCGAGGCCCAGTTCGCCCTCCAGGATGCGCCGCGCGGGACGGGCGACGCCGTCAGGGCGGCGATCCCGCACCTGCCCGCGGACGCCGCGGAGGTGCTCGTGTTGTCGGGCGACGTGCCCCGCGTCGAGGCGGCCGTGCTCCGGGACCTGCTCGACCAGCGTCGCCTCGACCATGCCGCCTTCGCGCTGACCGCGGTCGCGGCGTACGACCCGCGCCAGCTGGGGCGAGTGATCCGGAGCGACGCGGGATCCGTCGAGCGCATCGTCGAGGCCGCCGACGCGACCGACGACGAGCTCGAGATCGGCGAGATCAACGCGGGCCTCTACGCGTTCGACGCGGAGTGGCTGCGCGGTGCCATCGGCCGGCTGACGCCGTCGCCCAGCACCGGCGAGCTGTACCTCACGGAGCTCGTGACGATCGCGCGCGCCGACGGGCGGCTCGTCGCCGCGCTCGATGTCGAGGACGACGGCAAGCTGCTCGGGATCAACGACCGCGCCGAGCTCGCCCAGGCCGAGTGGGACATGCGGACCGACATCAACGGCGCGCACATGCGGTCCGGCGTGACGATGCGCGACCCATCGACGGTCTACCTCGACGCCGCGGTCGTCCTCGGTCGCGACGTCACGCTCGAGCCGAACGTGATCCTTCGCGGCACGACGCGCGTCGGCGACGGGAGTGTCATCGGTGCCGGCAGCCAGATCGTCGACAGCGCGATCGGCGCCGGCTGCACGGTCTGGGCGAGCGTCGTCGAGTCGTCGCAGATCGCCGACGGCGCGACGGTCGGCCCGTTCTCGCATCTTCGCGCCGGGAGCGTCGTGGGCGAGGGCGCCGAGGTCGGCAACTTCGCGGAGATCAAGAACAGCACGCTCGGCGCGGGCGTCAAGCAGCACCACATGAGCTATCTCGGCGATGCGGAGGTGGGCGCGCGGACGAACGTCGGCGCCGGCACCATCACCGCCAACTACGACGGGACGCGGAAGCACCGAACGACGATCGGTGAGGGCGTGTTCCTCGGCGTCGACACGATGCTCCGCGCGCCGCTGACGCTCGGCGACGGGGCGAGGACCGGGGCAGGTGCGGTTGTCACCAGGGATGTGCCGGCCGGCAAGCTCGCGGTCGGCGTCCCCGCGCGCATCCGCGAGCAGCGCCAGCCGGCGGACGCCGATGCGGCGCAATCCGGTTCGTCAGTGCCCGGCGATCCCGCGCCGCCCGCCCGGACCTGACCGTGGACACCGTCATCCAGCTGGTCGTCATCGTCGTCCTGACGCTGCTCGAGGCCGTCTTCGTCGCGGCGGAGATCGCGCTCGTAACGATCCGCCGGACGCGGATCGAGCAGCTCGTCGAGGAGGGCAACCGGAACGCCCGACGCGTTCAGCGCCTCGTCGCGCAGCCCGGTCGATTCCTCGCCGTGACCCAGATCGGGCTGACCTTCATCGGGTTCCTCGCCTCGGCGTTCGCGGCAGTGAGCCTGACGATCGAGCTCCAGACGCTGCTCGAATCGGCGGGCGTCGCGCCGGGCTACGCCGAGCCGCTGTCCCTCGTCATCATCACGCTCCTGCTGAGCCTCTTCACGATCGTCTTCGGCGAGCTCGTGCCCAAGAGCCTCGCGCTCGCCCACACCGAGCGGTTCGCGCTGACCCTGAGCGCGTTCGTTGACTTCCTCCTCCGACCCCTCTCGCCGCTCGTCGCGCTCCTGACGTTCGTCACCACGGCGATCTCGCGTGCCCTGGGCGCCGGCGAGATGGACTCGTCGCAGATGAGCACCCAGGAGCTGAAGTTCATCGTCGAACGCGGGGGCGAGCAGGGGATCCTCGAGGCGGAGGAGGAGCAGATGATCAACGCGGTCATCGAGCTCGGCGACCGCCGCGTCCACGAAGTCATGATTCCGCGCATCG
>DATFPL010000183.1:0-13381 GCA_035264845.1 Candidatus Limnocylindrales bacterium
CCACGTCGACGGCCGCGAGATCCGGGCCCGGGGAGTCCGCGCCCCTGACCCCGAATCGATCGACCGCACGAGCCGCCGGCTGCAGGAGAAGTACGCCCGCGACCCCGCCCTCCGCCCCATGCTGCTCCCCGAGACCCTCGAGACAACCGTTCGACTCCAGCCCGTCTGACAGGCGCCAACGGGGGAGTCGGGCCGACCGCGACCACGGAGCCCGCCATGTACTTCGACGAATTCAAGCACCAGCTGCCGGACATCGATCCGCAGGAGACGGCCGAGTGGCTGGAGTCGTTCGACCAGCTCGTGGGCGACGAGGGCGAGGCGCGGGCGCGGTTCGTCCTCTACAAGCTCCTGAAGCGGGCGCGGCAGCTCCACGTGGGGCTCCCGCCGCTGACCCAGACGCGCTACATCAACACGATCAGCCCGGAGCAGGAGCCGTTCTTCCCGGGTGACGAGCAGCTGGAGCTTCGGATCCGCCGGATCATCCGCTGGAACGCGGTCGCGATGGTCCTCCGGGCGAACAACCAGTTCAGCGGGATCGGTGGCCACCTCTCGACGTACGCCAGCTCCGCCAGCCTGTACGAGGTGGGCTTCAACCACTTCTTCCGCGGCAAGGACGACGGGACGTCGGGCGATCAGATCTTCTACCAGGGTCACGCGGCGCCGGGGATGTACGCACGGGCCTTCCTGGAGGGCCGCCTGGCCGAGGCGCAGCTCGACCATTTCCGCCGCGAGGCGGCGCCGGGCGAGGGGCTTCCCTCGTACCCGCATCCGCGACTGCTGCCCGACTTCTGGGAGTTCCCGACGGTCTCGATGGGAATCGGGCCGATCAGCGCGATCTACCAGGCCCGCTACAACCGCTACCTCCACAACCGGGGCGTCCTCGACACGTCGAACTCGCGCGTCTGGGCCTTCCTCGGCGACGGGGAGATGGACGAGCCGGAGTCGACGGCGGCGCTGTCGCTCGCCTCGCGCGAGGGGCTCGACAACCTGACCTTCGTCGTCAACTGCAACCTGCAGCGGCTCGACGGCCCGGTGCGCGGCAACGGCAAGATCATCCAGGAGCTCGAGGCCGTCTTCCGCGGCTCCGGCTGGAACGTGATCAAGGTGATCTGGGGCCGCGAGTGGGACGACCTGCTCGCCCGCGACGTCGACGGACTGCTCGTCGAGAAGATGAACAACACGCTCGACGGCGAGTTCCAGAAGTTCAGCGTCGCCGGCGGGGCGTACATCCGGGAGCACTTCTTCGGCCCCGATCCGCGCCTCCGCAAGCTCGTCGAGCACCTGTCGGACGACGACCTGGCGGGCCTCCGGCGCGGCGGCCACGACTACCGCAAGGTCTTTGCGGCGTACAAGGCGGCGGTCGGCTACCAGGGTGCGCCCACGGTCATCCTCGCCAAGACGATCAAGGGCTGGACGCTGGGAGCAGGCGTCGAGGGCCGCAATGTCACTCACCAGACGAAGAAGCTGTCCGAGGCGGAGCTGATGAAGTTCCGCGACCGGCTCGAGCTTCCGATCGCCGACGCGAAGATCAAGGATGCGCCGTACTACCACCCGGGACCCAGGTCGGAGGAGGTCGAGTACCTCGCCGAGCGGCGCCGGGCACTCGGCGGGGCCCTCCCGAAGCGGGTCGTGCGGTCGAAGCCGCTCCCGGCGCCGCGCCCGGAGATGGACGCCGAGTTCGCGGGCGGCAGCAAGACGCCGGTCAGCACCACGATGGTCTTCACCCGGGTCCTGCGCAACCTGCTCCGCGACGAGCAGCTGGGCCCGCGGATCGTGCCGATCATCCCGGACGAGGCGCGCACCTTCGGCATGGACCCGCTGTTCAAGGAGGTCGGCATCTACGCCGCGCTCGGGCAGCGCTACGAGCCGGTCGACTCGGATCTGGTGCTGTCGTACCGCGAGGCGACGGACGGCCAGGTCCTCGAGGAGGGGATCACCGAAGCGGGGTCCATGGCGAGCTTCCAGGCGGCCGGCACTTCCTACGCGACGCACGGGCTGCCCGTGATCCCGTTCTACATCTACTACTCGATGTTCGGGTTCCAGCGCACGGGCGACCAGATGTGGGCGTTCGGCGATGCGCGCGGCCGCGGCTTCCTGATGGGCGCGACGGCCGGGCGCACGACCCTCACGGGCGAGGGCCTCCAGCACGACGACGGCCACAGCCAGATCCTCGCCTCGACGATCCCGAACATCCGCGCCTACGACCCGGCCTACGCGTACGAGCTTGCCGCCGTCATCCGCGACGGGATCGAGCGGATGTATGTCAAGGGCGAGGACGTCTACTACTACATCTCCCTCTACAACGAGAACTACGTCCAGCCACCGAAGCCGGAAGGCGTCGACGAGGGCATCGTCCGCGGCATCTACCGGCTCGCCGCCGCGCCCGATCTCGGCAAGGGCGCGCAGGCGACGCGGCTCGTTGGATCCGGGGCGATCCTCCAGCAGGTCGTCGCGGCCCAGGCGCTGCTGGCCGAGAAGTTCGGTGTCGCGGCCGAGGTCTACAGCGCGCCGTCGTTCCAGCTGCTGCGCCGCGACGCGCTCGAGGCGGACCGCTGGAACCGGCTGCATCCCGACGCCCGAAAGCCGCGAGTCCCGTACGTCCAGCAGGTCCTCCCAGCCGACGGCCGGCCGATCGTCGCCGCCTCCGACTGGATGAAGGCGTGGCCGGACATGGTGTCGCGCTGGCTGCCCGACTATTACCTGTCGCTCGGGACGGACGGCTTCGGGCGGAGCGACACCCGCGAGGCGCTGCGGACGCTGTTCGAGATCGACCCGCCGCACATCGCCGCGGCGACGCTCGTGCAGCTGGCGCGGTGCGGGGACCTGCCCGCGGCAAAGGCGGCGCGCGGGATCCGCGAGCTCGGCATCGACCCGGACAAGCTCGACCCGCTCGCGCTGTAACGCGCGTTCGTCGTCCGCGGCGTCCGCGTTCGAGGATTTGCAAGACGGCTGACACCGGCGCGGTCGCGGGTGGCGTCGCCGCCGCCTCGGCCCCGCTCGTACGGTGACTGCCGACTGCACGTCGGCGCGAGACGAGCCGGTGCCGTCCACGAAAGGGAACCCCGCCATGGAGCGCGACCGCGACGTCATCGACGAGGAGACCTACACAGCACGCCGCTCCGGAGGTAACGACCGGCTCGACGACCGCACGACCAGCGTGACTCCGGACGCGACGTACGGCGAAGACCCCGGCGCGACGACCGACGGCTTCGCGTCGACCGATGCGGGCGTCACGCCGGATGCGGCGTATCGCGACGACTCGTACCTCGACGCGACGACGCCGGACGGTGCCGTCCGCGCCAACGACACCGACGCCGGCTACGCGACCGCGGGTACGCCGACCGACGGCGGGCTGGACGACGTCGACGACGTCGACGGGCGTCGCGAGCACGGAGCGGAGGCGCTCGGCGCCGGCGCGGGCGCGCTCGGCGGCGCGGCCATCGGCATGGCGGTGGGCGGGCCTCCCGGTGCTGTCATCGGGGGCCTCGTCGGCGCGGCGGCGGGCGCCATCGCCGGTGAGGCGGCCGAAGGCGACGACGAGGCCGGCTCCGGCATGGGCGGCGTCGGTGGCGCGGCAGCCGGTGCGGTCATCGGTGGAGCGGTCGGCGGGCCTCCCGGCGCCGTCGTCGGTGGCGCTGTTGGCGCCGGTGCCGGGGCGGGCGCCGGCGACAAGGTCGAGGAACGCGCGAAGGACGAAACCGAGGCGTCCGGCCACGACCCCGACGAGGGGACGCTCAACGACCGTTCCGTCCGGGACACCACGTACTGAGTCGGCATATGTCGCCCGGGCCGCTCCGGCCCGGGCGACCGTGGGCCCGGTATCCTGACGGTTCGCGAGAGGACCGTCCATGAACACTCACCTGAAGATCGCGCAGGTCGCGCCGCCGCTCGAGCGTGTGCCGCCCGGGGGCTATGGCGGCACGGAGCGGGTCGTCGCCGAGCTGGTTCGCGAGCTCGTCGACCGCGGCCACGAGGTCACGACGTTCGCCAGCGGCGACTCGGATGTCCCGGGTGTTCACGTCGCGACGGCGCCCGAGGCGCTGCGCCCCGGCGGCTACGGCGGGGATCCCAGCGGCTGGTTCGTCTCGACGATCCAGTCCGTGCTCGCCCGCGCCGACGAATTCGACGTCATCCACTCGCACCTCGAGTGGTACAGCCCGCTGCTGGCTCGTGCGTCGGCGGTCCCCGTCGTGTCGACGTTCCACGGCCGTCTCGATCTGCCGTGGGCGCGCGCCGTCCTCGGGGACGCCGCGGGGAGCTACGTCGCCATCAGTCGTGCCCAGGCCGCGACGCATCCCGACATGCCGTGGGCAGGCATCGTCCACAACGGACTTCGTCTCGACGACGCGCCATTCGATCGCCGTCGCGGCGAGGAGCTGTGCTTCGTGGGTCGCGTCGCGCCGGAGAAGGGGATCGTCGACGCGATCCAGATCGCGCGTTTGAGCGGCCGTCGGCTGCGGATCGCGGCGAAGATCGGCACGACGCCGACGGAGCGGCGCTACTACGAGGAAGTGTTCCGGCCCGCGCTCGAGGCAGCGGGCTCCGACGTGGAGTTCGTCGGTGAGCTCGAGCAGGCGGACCGCGACCACCTCATCGCCGAGAGCTACGCGAGCCTCATGCCGGGCTCCTGGCCTGAACCGTTCGGCCTCGTCGCGATCGAGTCGATGGCGTGCGGGACACCCGTCATCGCGCGGCGCGTGGGCGCGCTGCCGGAGATCATCCGCGACGGCGTCGACGGTTTCTTCGGCGACGACGAGACGCAGCTCGCCTACGCGGTCGACCGTGTCGAGACGCTCGACCGGTCCGCGATCCGCGACTCGGTTCGCGAGCGGTTCTCGGCGACGCGGATGGCGGAAGGCTACGAGGCGATCTACGCGCGCCTCGCCGCTGCGGGGATGCAGCGCGGTCGGATCGACGTGACCGACGAGCGATACACGGGCGGGCCGCTGCCGACGCTGCGGCGGATCGTCAGCGTGTCGGGGTCCGACGTGACAGGGGACGCCACCAGCGGAGGCCGACGACCAGGCTGACTGCCGCTGGCACCGCGAGCCACAGCAGGATCGCCGCTGCGACGACGCGCCATCGATCGAGGTCGGCGAGGCGGTCGATCCCGGAGCGGACGCGATTCACCTCGGCGCGCATCGACGCGATGTCGTCCGCCAGTCGCGCCATGTCCCGGCCGCTCACGCCCACCGCGGCGGACGCCTCGTCGAGGTCAGCGGCGACGCCCGACGCGCGGTCGGCGACGCGCTCGAGGTCGTCAGCGGGCGCCGCGAGCGGTTGACTGCCGAGGATCGACACGCGGAGCGACTTGGCGAGCTCGCGGAGGCTCGTCCCGAGCTGCGCCGTGAACCCGGACGCCGACGTCAGGCCGTCGCCCGTGGCGGTCAACCCCGTCCGGGTGTCGCGCGCGGTCGTCTCCGCATCGGCCAGCGCGTCGCTCGTCGCGCGGAGGAGCTCGACGAGGTCCCGCCGCTCCGCCTCGAGCCCCAGCGGTCCGCGATCGCCGTCGAGGAAACCGCCGACGGCGATCGCGGCGAGCAGCACGAGGACCAGGCCGATCGCGCCGTAGAGCGCGACGAAGGCACCGATCCGGCGACGACGTGCGCTGTCCGCCGCGAGGACCGGAACGAGGTCGAGGTCCTGGCGCGGCTCGGTCAGGCGCGCGTCATGCCGCGGCGAAGCAGGAGCCACGTCACGATGAGGAGGACGACGCCGATTGCCGCGAGCGCTCCGATCTCCCACACGGCAGTCGTCGAGCCGCGAAGCATCAGGTCCTGTGTCAACCGGATGCCGTGGGTCACCGGCAGCAGGTAGCCGATCGTCCGCACGACCGGCGTGAACTCCTCGACGGGCAGCACGAAGCCGCTGAAGAAGACCGATGCGAGGAGCACGAGCAGCGACAGCTGGACGGCCTGGCGCTCGGAATCGGAGATCGCGGCGACCAGGAGGCCGAGCGCGAGCGAGGCGATCGTCAGCAGCGCGAGGACGCCGGCGAGGAGCGCCGGCGGCCCGAGCAACGGCACGTGGAGCACCGTCACGAGGAGGACGACCGTGACGCTCGAGATGATCGCCGACAGGACGCCGAAGGCGAGGATCTTCCCGACGATGACCTCCCACGTCGAGATCGGCGACACCCGGAAGAGCTCGATGACGCCACTCGTCCGTTCGCGGACGAGCGACAGCGCGACGAGCGTCACGGCCAGGTGCTGGAGGATCAGCGCGAGCACCGCCGGCCCGTAGAAGGGGATGACAGCCGGTTGGATCGGCGCGTCGTTCTGGAGCTCCGCTCGCGTCGGCTGGGCGATGACCTCCGGCGGAATCTGCGCGGCGTTCGGCTGCCCGTTGTTGACGGCGTACTGCTGGCCCTCGGCGGCCGCGCGCTCGATGATCTGGGCATTGACCTCGCTCGCGATCCGCGCGGCGAGCACGCCGGCGTACGCCTGCTGGACGGGGTCGACGACGTTGATGTGGATCTGGATCACCGATTGGCTGCCCGACCGGAACCGCGTTTCGAGGTCGGGTGGCGCGACGATGACGGTGTCGATCTTGCGATCCTTCAGCCGCTGGAGCGCCGACGCCGGATCGGCCGCGACCTCGATGACGTTCATGCCGGTGGCGACGCCCTGGTACGTCGCGAGGTCGGTCGGCAGGCCGGAGCCGGGCGGCACGACGATGATCGCGTCCAGCGGCCTGCGGTAGCCGTTGTAGCCCGCCCCGAACAGGGCGAGGATGAGGAACGGTCCCAGGATCAGGGTGACGATGGCGCCCGGGCGACGGACAACCTCGACGAGCTCCTTGCCGACGAACGCGAGGAGCCTGGTGAGGACCTGGAGGACGATCACGCGTCGCCGTCCTTGTCGACCTTCGACGCCTCGATGTCCTCGGTCACGGCGTCGGCGGTCGCCGCCACGCGCGGCGCGGCCGACGCTCCAGCTTCGCCGGTCGCCGCGTCTGCCGCCGCGGCGGTATCGCCCCCGTTCGCGATCAACGCCGCGAAGACCTCGTCGAACGAGAGCCGGTACTCCCGCGCGAAGACGACGGCGCCGCCACCGGCCGTGATCGCCTCGACGAGATCCGGCGTCGCGGTTCCCGCATCGTCGACCGTGACCCGGAACGTCCGCGGGCCCTGCTGGCCGATGGCGCGGACCTGCGGCAGCCGCTCGAGCGAGCGGGCGTCGTACGCGGCCTCGGTCTCGACCTCGACCACGTCCCCGCCCGTCGCCTGGCGCCTGACATCGTCCGGCGGCGCAAGGGCGACGATCCCGCCCCCGGCGATCAGCGCGACGTAGTCGCACTGCTCTGCCTCGTTGATGTACTGCGTCGTCACGACGAGGGTCCGACCGGAGTCGCGGAGCCGGTGCAGCTCGTCCCAGATGCGGCTGCGCAGGAGGGGATCGATGCCGGCGGTCGGTTCGTCGAGGAAGAGCAGTGCCGGCTCGTGGACCAGGGCGCAGGCGAGCTCCAGGCGGCGTTGCATCCCGCCGGAGAGGTTCGACGCCCGGCGGCCGCGCGCGTCCCACAGGTCGACGATCTGGAGGACTTCGCGCACTCGGCGCCGACGGCGAAACCAGAGCAGCCCGAAGAGGCTCGCGACGAAGTCGACGTTCTCGCCGGCGGTCAGGTCGGGATAGAGCGTGAACAGCTGCGGCATGTACCCGATCCGCTCGCGCGTCTGGCGACGGAATCGGAGCGGATCCTCGCCGAGGACGGCCACCTTGCCGCGGTCCGCGCCAAGGGCCCCGGTAAGGATCCGGATCGTCGTCGTCTTGCCCGCGCCCGACGGCCCGATCATTCCGAGGATCGTCGCGCGCGGCACGTTGAGCGTTACGTCCTGGATCGCCGTCAGCGACCCGAACCGTTTCGTGACGTGCTCCATCCGGATGGCGTCGTCGCCGCGGGTTTGCGTCGCGGGACGGTCGACGGTCGGCGCCTCCGTCACGGTCGCGCGGTCGCTGAGCGGCGCGCGCGAGCGCTCCGAGCCGTCGTCGTCATCCCGGCGTTCTCCTTCGGTGGTGCGTGCCTTCCGATTGTCCGCGCGCGCCATTGCGCCCGGACTGCGGCGCGGTCGCGCGATGGCTACGCCGACGTGACGAGTGGCGCGGACGGCGCGACGTGCAACGGCGCTGCGATGTCGGCGCTGCGCCGTGGACCCGGCTCGACACCGCGGTCGACGCACGCTTCCGGCGTGAGCCAGCCCGTCGTACCGCCGCGCCCTGCTCGCCGCACACCCGGAACGCGTCGCGCTGCATCCGCCACCCGCCCCCCGGAGGCGCCGCAAGCCGGCGCGGATTCGACGACCGCGCCGTCGGACGCGTCGACAGCCGTCGCGGCATCGTCCGCGGAGGACGTCGCGCGCGGCGCCGCCGACGAGCGCGAGGACCCGCGCGAGGTCGCGCGACAGGCCGGTCTCCGCTACTCCTCAGATGCCGACAAGGGCATCAGGCGCCAGCGGCGCGGTCGCGGCTTCACGTACCTCGACGCCGACGGCCGGACCATAAGGGACCGGGTCACCCTGGAGCGGGTCCGCAGCCTCGCCATCCCGCCCGCGTGGACGGATGTCTGGATCTGCCGCTGGCCGAACGGCCACATCCAGGCGACGGGGCGCGATGCCCGCGGTCGCAAGCAGCATCGGTATCACGCACGCTGGCGCGAGGCACGCGACGAGTCGAAGTTCGGGCGGATGGTCGCGTTCGGCGAGGCGTTGCCGGCGATCCGCGAGCGCACCGAGGCCGACCTCGCGCGGCCCGGCCTGCCGCGCGAGAAAGTCCTGGCCACCGTCGTCCGGCTCCTCGAGCTGACGCTGATCCGCGTCGGCAACGACGAGTACGCGAGGCTCAACCGCTCGTTCGGCCTGACGACGCTGCGCGATCGGCACGCCCGGATCGACGGCAGCCGCGTCCGCTTCCGGTTCCGCGGCAAGTCGGGGCTCCAGCACGAGGTCGGGATCACCGATCGGCGGCTGGCGCGCGTCGTCAAGCGGTGCCAGGAGCTTCCGGGGCAGGAGCTCTTCCAGTACGTCGACGACGACGGCGTCGTGCGCGACGTCGCGTCGGACGACGTGAACGCGTACCTCCGCGAGATCAGCGGCGGCGACTTCACGGCCAAGGATTTCAGGACGTGGGCCGGCACCGTCCTCGCGTACCGCGCGTTACGCGCGCTCGAGCCGGCATCGTCGACGACCGACGCCAAGCGCAAGGTCGTGGCCGCGATGCGCGAGACCGCCGGGCGGCTCGGCAATACGCCGACCGTCGCGCGCCAGAGCTACGTCCACCCGGCGGTCGTGTCGGCCTACATGGACGGCGCGGTCGGCGGCGCGCTCATCGAGGCCGCGGAGGAGGAACGCACGCCGCCGGCCGAGGCGACTCCGGACGAGGAGGCCGCCGTCATCGAGCTTCTCACGTCGCGGATCGAGTCCGACGCCGGCCGCGGCACCGCTGTCCCACGGCGACGGCCCACGCCGAGCCGGCCGGCGGCACGCGGAGCGGCGTGATGGCGATTCTCGCCGGCCTCTTCGGGGCCCTCGGGCGGTTCGCCGGCAGGCTGCTGACGGCGGCGCTCGGTTGGGCGAGCACGCTGCTGTTCGGTCGCGTGCCTCAGGACAGGCAGATCCTGCTCGTACTCATCACGTTCGGGTCGATCGTCTGGGTCGTGCTCGTCCTGGGCGTCCTCGTCCCCGCGGTCGGCGTGTTCCTGCTAGCTGCCGTGCCGCTGCCGGACTTCGTGGACGAGTCATGGGTGCGGCTGGCGATGCTCGTCGGCGCGCTCGTGACGCCGCTCCTCATCGGCGTCGCGACGGTCTTCATCCTCCCGAAGACCGAGCGACCGAAGGGCGGTGGGCTCGTAATCGCCGTCCTCCGCGGCTACCCGCTGGCGTTCGTCCTCGCGTTCATCCTCGTCTTCCTGAGCGTCGTCGGCATCGTCCGGAAAGCCCGCAGCCTGGTCAAACGGTGGTCGGACGCGCACGTCGCCGTCGTCGTGCGCAAGGGCGGCTACGAGCGAATGGTCGACGACCTCGAGCAGGCGATCGATGACGCCGGGCTCGCCGTCGACCGGCGACCCGCGCCTGCGGTGATGGCGGTGCCAGGGCGGCTGCTCGCGTCGATCGCCGGCCCCGGCGTCCGAGCGCTTGTCCCGGACCACCTCGCGCAGCTCGTGCAGCCCGACCTCGAGATCGCGCTCTACCCGTCCGACATCGCGATCTCCGGCAACGCGCAGCTCGTCACGCGTGCGCGCGCAGCGATCGCGTCCCGCCTCGCGTCGACCGCGGCGTTCCTCACGACGTCGGCGGAAGCGCAGGCGATCGAGGAGCGGCTCGAGCGATTGTCACGGCAGGGCGCAGCCGGGGCCGTCGCGGACGCGGAGCTCGCGGCTGTCGACCGCGACCTCGCCAGCGTCGACGTCCCGTACGAGGAGTGGGAGACGCTCTACCGGATCCGGCTGCAGGTCCAGCGCGACCTTCTGGTCGGCGCCCGCCCCGGCGACGAGTTCCCGGGCGCGAAGGAGGAGGCCGTCCACCCGACGCGCGCCCAGGGAGGGCAAGCCCCCGTGATCCAGACGGCGCTCGCGACCGGAGCGATCGGCGTGGTGCTCCTCGACGTGCTTCTCGCGATCCGCGAGCGGTTCAGCCGCTGACGAGGCGTCCGCCGCCGCCGCCTCCGCCGTCGCATCGCCACGCGACCCGCGCCGCTCGTGCCCTGGTGCTCTATTCCTCGTCGGCGTCGCCGTAGAGCGGCAGCGCGAACCCGAACTCGGCTCCGCCGCCCGGCCGCGGCCGCGCCCAGATCCGCCCGCGCATCGCATTGATGAGCCGGCGGCACACGAACAGTCCGATGCCCGCGCCGGACGCCTGTGCGGCCGTCGCCGGCGACCGGTAGAAGAGCTCGAAGAGGTCCTCGGATTCGCCGGACTGGAACCCGCGCCCGCGGTCGAGGACGCGGACGACCACCTCCCCGGGTGACTCCTCGAGCCGCACCTCGACCGGCGTCGCCGGGGGGCTGTACTTGGCGGCGTTCGAGAGGAGGTTGCGGGTGACCTGCTCCACGTACGTCGCGTCGCCCGACACCGCGGGCAGGTCCGTCGGTCCGGTGAGCTCGATCCGCGTGCTCGGCCAGTGGGCCGACTCGAGCCGGATCGCGCCGGCGAGCACGCGCTGCAGCAGGACCGGCTCGTTTGCGAGCTGGAGGACGCCGCGCTCGACCCTCGTCATGACGAGGAGGTCCTCGACGAGGCGGAACAGCCGCTCCGCCTCCGCGCTGATGTCGGCGGCGAGCTCGCGCCGCGTCGGCGCCTCGAGCGGGTCGTCGCGGGCGAGGACCTTGCTGCCGGCGTAGATCGTCGTGATCGGGGTCCGCAGCTCGTGCGACAGGATGCCGAGGAAGGCTTCGCGCTGCGCCCGTGCGCGCCGCGACGACGTGATGTCGCGCATGACCGCGATCCGGCCCTCGTCCTCGTCGGATTCACCGGGGCGCCTCGCGCCGCCACGAACCGGGTAGAGCCGCAGCTCGAGCCACCGATCGCGGTCGTCGACGAGCCTGACCTCCGTCGGTCCGGACGTCTCCGACGCGACCCGCTTGCCGGCGTCGGTTTCGAGTCGCGTCAGCAGGTCGTCGTACGTCAGCACGGGACGCTTCGCGAACAGCGAGTCCGCGGCCGGGTTGACGAGGCTTACGCCGCCGTTCGCATCGAACACGAGAACCGCCTCGGCCATCGCCTCGATGACCGCACGGAGCTCTGCCGCGCGGACGCGCTCGATGTGCGCTGCCCACGCGAGCTGCGTCCGCGCGTGGACCGCCGCCTCGTACAGCCGCGCGTTCTCGATCGCCACGGACGCCATCCCGGCGAGCTGGACGAGGATCGCCTCGTCCGACGCGCTGAAATCGCCGTCCTGGCGGGCCAGCTGGATGAGCCCAAGGTTCCGTCCGTCGGACCCGACGAGCGGCGCGGCCATCCAGCCGACGACGAGTGGTCGCCCGGCATCCGCCGTGGCGGCGGCTCCGGGAACCTCGACCCGACTCACACGCAGCGGGCGGTTGGCGCGACAGACGTCGACCGCGACACCGGGGCCGTCCGGGGGAACGAGAGCGAGGCCGGGGCGTGTCGAGATCGTCCCCGACTTCACGGAGGTCGTGGTGATCGCACGCGCCCAGTCCTCGTTCGTCGTCTGGCTCGTGACAGCCCATGTCGCATCGACGATCTCCCGGGCGCGATCCGTCGCGACACTCAGGACTTCGTCGAGCGACAGCGAGCGGTGCATCTGGCGTGCCGCATCCGACAGGGCGTGCAGCAACACGATCTCGTGGTCGTGGACGGGCTCGGCGAACCGGCGATTGCGCGATCGTCGCTCGTCCGCCGCGTCCGTCATGGACTGCATCGTTTCCCCCTTGGTAGACCGGTACGCGCGGCGGACCGGTGACAGGCTGCGCCAGCGTGACGGCCGCGAGGTGGTCCTCGCGCCTTCAGTGTCGGACGCCGCCGTTGCGTCCGTGTTGCGAGCAGCCCGCGCGCGAAGGCGCGCCGGCGGCAACCGCAGAGGCCCTGAAACGGGACTGCAAGCCGCCCTCTGATGCCGCGGGCCTGTGCGTCAGCCGATCCGCTGTTCCATGTCCGGCACACACCAACGCCGATGTCGATCCGGGTCGGGGGCTGGGATCGCGCCACCGTCGCAAGCACAGCGATCTCGGAGAAGCTGATGGGCAGCCTGATGGGCCAGCTGGGCGGAGTCCTGAGTGGGATCGCCTCCCAGCCCGTCGTTCGCATCACGATCGCGGCGATCGGTGTGTACTTCGTCATCGTCTGGCTCGCCGCGGCTTATTGGGTCTTCGGCGACATGCGCCGGCGGTCCGCCAACTCCGTTCTGCCGTACGTGGCGGCCGGCGCCATCATCGTCGCGTCGCCCCTGGTGTTCGTCTTCGCTCTCGTCGTCTACCGCGTGCTGCGCCCCGCAAGGACGCTCGGCGAGTGGCGGGAGATGCATCTCGAGGATCGGCTGACGCAGCTCGACATGTCGTCGATGCTTGCCTGCCCCTCGTGTACGACGCCGGTCGACGAAGAGTGGCTCGCGTGTCCGCGCTGCCGCACGAAGCTCGCCAGTGCCTGCGCCGACTGTGGCCGCTCGATGGGTCTCAATTGGCAGGTCTGCGCGTGGTGCGCGTGGGAGCCGGCGAGACCCGTCGTCCTCGACGTTCCACAGGTCGCTGCCGGCAGCGCGGCCGCACCTGACGCAGGCTTCCAGGCCCACCGCCGTGAGGTCGCGCGGGCCTGACAGCGGCCGCTGACTGCCGACGCGCGTCTGTCGTCCGCGGCGCTCGCAGACAGGCAGAAGCGTGGATAGCAGAAGACCCGGGCTCGGCGCCCGGGTCTTCATCGTTGTGGTCGGCTT
>DATFPL010000184.1:0-4957 GCA_035264845.1 Candidatus Limnocylindrales bacterium
CCTCACCGCCGGCTTCCGGGATTACCAGGTGCAAGGCCGGACTGACGCCGGCGCGTGGGTCTGGTTCAGGACCTCAACCACCGCCACCAGCCTCGGAATCCGGATCTGGAAGGGCCACACGTACGACATGCGCGTCCGCGCCTGCGACCGCGCCGGCAACTGCGGCACCTGGCGGTCGGTCGCGCTCGTCGGCTGAGCTCTCGCCGGCGCGCGCCGGCTCTGATCGAGAGGCCCTGGCTCACGGCCGCTGGTTGGTCCGTCCATTGGCGCGCCACCCGCTGCGATGCCCTTGCAACCCGATCCGCCGCCCGGCGGTCGCATCGGGACCCGGCCCGGACGAAGATTTGACTCGACAGCGTTCGCGCCGGAGGAGGCCCGTACCATGCCCGATATCTCGTTCCCGGAAGTCCGTCTGCCCGAGCTGAAGCTCCCGGAGGGGCTGCGGGAGATGAATCGCGAGGACATCCAGAAGGCAATCCCGGAGGTCCGCCTCCCCAGGATCGAGCTGCCGAGGCGCGGCGACGTATCGAAGGAGCTCGCCAAGGCGAGCAAGGAGCTCGGCAAGGCCGGCAAGGACCTCGACAAGGTCATCCCGCGTCGCGCTGGTCCGTCGCCGATCCCGTTCGTCGTCCTCGGCGTCCTCGCTGGCCTCTTCGCCGGCTGGTTCCTCGCCAGCTCGCCGACGATGGCACCGCGGATCGGCAGCGTCGCCGACGCGCTCCGCGCGCGAATCGACCGCTGGCGGAATGGCTCGGCACTCGACGACGAGGACCTCGAGCTGGGCTCCACCTCGTACCCGGATGCGCTCCGCAGCCCGCTCCAGGTCGACACGTCGATGACGACATCCGTCGAGGGCATCGGGTCGCCGGTCGCGGTCGGACCAGGGGTCGCCACGAATGGCATCGGGACCGGCGCGGAGGGCGTCAGCTCGGAGCGGTTCTAGCGCGACCGACTACACACGCGAACGCCCCGGCTTCGGCCGGGGCGTTTTCGTGTCCGGATCGTTGATCAGGGCGCGACGCGCATCACGGCGATGTCGTCGATCCCGGCCTCCACGAGCCCCGGCGTCCCGTTGTCTGCCGCCTCGATCAGGAGGTGGACGGTCGAGCCGACGAACGAGTCCGGGATCCGGACGTTCGCCGTGGCCCACACCGCGGGATCGTCGGTCGACGTCGCGAGCTCCTGGAACAGCGTCGCCGTCGAACCCGCCGACATCACCTTGACCCGGAGGTAGTCGCCGGCGTTCGTGCCCGCGTAGTGCGACAGGTAGTAGCGGAACTTCACGGCGTAGCTGTGGCCGGGTGAAAGGACGAAGTCGGGCGACCGAATGGACGTCACGCCACCGTCGACGTCGTTGGCGCTCGGGCCACCGCCCGACGCCGCGCCGGTCACCAGGTCGGCCAGCCCGCTCGTCGTCGTCCCCAGCTGGCGTGCGCCGTTGTACGAGGTCGCGGCCGGGTTCGCCCGCTGCCACATCCCGCTCGTCGCGGTGTCCGTGCCGTCCGGGTTGGTCTTCCACCCCCGGCCGATCTCGAAGTCGTCCCACATCGGCCCGCAGTGGCTTTGCGTCTGGTTGGCCTTGGCGTACGGGCAGCCCGCAGCGTCGATGAGGTACAGGACGGCGGCCTTGTTTCGTCGCGTCTCCGGCCCGATCGTCGAGTCGTCCGGGTAGTCGCCGATGGTCAACTCGACGGTGAAGGCGAAGATCCGATGGACGCCGTACGCCCAGTCGCGCGACGTCCCGGCGCTGATGTAGAGGTCGCTTGCCTGCTCCGGCGTGTAGCCGTTCGACGCGGCCATCGCCTTGCCCATCGCCACCGCGACGGCGTGGTCGGAAACGGTCATGTCGCCGGGGACGTCGGTCGTCGTGTAGCCGTACGGCCACATCACGAGCCGGCCCGACGTGTGGAACGTCATCATCGTCCTGATCTGCTGCCGCCCGTTGACGACGCGGCTGTTGACGAAGTCGCGCACGGCGCGCGCCTCGGGCGCGGAGAAGGCGCTCGGGCCGCGGTACAGGATGCTCGCCGGGTTCGTGCTCGACCCGGCGCAGCAACCCCAGTGGTAGTTGAAGTTGCGGTTCAGGTCCGTCCCGATGTACGTGCTCCCGGGCGTCGGCTGGCGATTCTTCCGCCACATGTGGTACTTGCCGCCGGAGATGTCGTACTCGCTGCCGTCGGGGTTGATGTTGAAGACGATCCAGATCTCGCGGCTGTCGACGAGGCGGGTGATCGTGGCGTCCGTCCCGTAGCCGTCCACGAGCCAGTGCATGATCGCGAGGGTCATCTCGACGCTCATGTGCTCGCGGGCGTGGATCCCGCCGTCGAAGTAGACCTCCGGCTCGTTCTCGTCGACGGCGACGTTGTCGCTGATCTTGACCGCCCACAGCTCGCGGCCCTGGTAGCTCTTGCCGATGCTGAAGCGCTTGACGATGTCGGGGTGGGCGTTGGCGACGGCGAGCGAGTCGGCCGCGAGCTCCGCGTACGTGTGGAAGCCCTCCCAACCGGCCGGGAAGTCCGCGGTCGGCGCAGTTGCCAGCGCGCGCGGAATCACGACGAGCGACGCGGACGCCGGACCGGGCACCGCCACGAGGGCGGCGAGCGCGAGGAAGGCAACGGCCACGCGGGGGGTCGATCGGGTGGGGCGGTGACTCACGGGACTGCCTCCGGCGCGTGGGCGTGGCGCCCGCGGGCACGGTCGCAACGCCCGGACCGTAGGGGTGGAAGCCGGGCGACGGCTATAGCCGGTCGGGGCTAGGCCGCTCGCGCCCCCGGCAGTACTCTCGACCGTGGCCCGGGCGGCGGGTCTCGACCACGGGGGAGGATCGATGGGTATCGCGCGTGGCTCCGGGCTCCGGATCTACTACGAGCTGACAGGGACCGGCCGTCCGCTCGTCCTGCTTCACGGCGCGATGGGCTCCATCGAATCCTGGCGGATGGCCGGCTACGTCGAGGCGCTCGCCCAGGGCCACCAGCTCATCCTCGTCGACCTTCGCGGCCACGGGATGAGCGAGAAGCCGACGGTTCCGGCGTCGTACGCGATGCCGAAGCTGGTCGAGGACGTCGCGGCGGTGCTCGACGACGTCGGGCTCGAGTCGGCCGTCCTCGTCGGTTGGTCCCTGGGCGCCGACGTCGCGCTGGGTGCCGCGGCGCTGCGCGGCGACCGGGTCGACGGCCTCGTCGCGATCGGTGCGAGCGCCGCCGACACCGGCTTCGCCGACGTCGCGCGGCCCGACGCCAAGGCGGCGCGCGCGATGGCGAAGCGGTTCACGACCGAAGGCACGACGTTCGTCGAGCAGGCCCTGGAGGCCGAGGGCCGGCCGGAGTGGATTCGCCAGGTACGCCGGTCAGACCCGAAGGCGATGGCGGCCCTGTGGCGTGCGTCGGCGGCCGTCAAGCGGCGCGACCAGCGCCTCCACGACATGGCGGTGCCGATGGTCGCGATCTGGGGCGAACGCGAGGCGCCCGAACCGCCGCTACCGCTCCCCGACACGGCGCGCGTCGTGGTCATTCCCGGTGAGGATCACGTCGGCGCGTTCGTGCGCTCGGATCTCGTGGTGCCGGAGATCCGGGCATTCCTCGCGACGGTGCCGGTGCGGCGGCTCGACGTCTAGCCCTACGCTGCGTCGCCGGCGGCATCGTCCCCGCGCTCGCGCGGTGCGAGGCGGTGCCCCCAACCCGCGCCGCGCGACGGCGTCACGTCCTCGCCGCGTCGCTCGCCCGTCGCGTCCTCGACGGTCGCCGCGGCGTCGTCGATCTTGTCGCGCGCCGTCTCCGTCGCGTCGCGCGCGGCCCGCGAGACGGCGAGCTCGGCCTGGGTCGCCTCGCGGCGCTCGACGAGGATCGCCGGCGCGAGCCGTTTCGTCAGGACGCCCGTCAGCTCCGCGGATGCGATGAGGACGAGTGCGGTGATGTAGAACCACAGCATCAGGACGGCGAACCCCGCGAGCGCCCCGTACGTCGCGTCGTACCCCCCGAAATTCCCGACGTACAACGCGAACAGCCACGTCGCGACGATCCAGCCGACCGCGAAGATCGCCCCTCCGGCGAGTGCCATCCGCCACGGCGGGCGCGCGTTTGGTGCGATCCGGACGAGGACCGCGACGGCGCCGACGAGCATCGCGAACACAAGCGGCCAGCGGAGTAGCGTCAGCCCGGCCGACGCGCCCTCGGATACGCCCGCACGATCGGTGAGGGCCGTGGTGAGGAGCGCGCCGCCGACGAGCGTGACGAACGAGGCGACGATCGCGGCGCCGCCGATGACCGTCAGCCCGATCGCCGTCCCGTAGCGGACCCACGTCGGCCGCGTCTCCTGGACGTCGTACGCCCGGTTCATCGTCTTGATCAGCGCGAGCGTCCCGCTCGTCGCGGCCCACACTGCGCCGAGGGCCCCGACCGACAGCAGCCCGGGCCGCGTGCTCCCGAGGATCCGGGTGAGCTCCGGTCGAATCGACGACGCGACGTCCCGCGGCAGGTTGTCGCCGAGCCCGCGCAGGATTGCGCCGCTCGGGTCGGTCCCGAACCAGCTCGCGACGAACGCTGCGAGCGCGGCGACAAAGATGCCGAATGGGAACAGGGCGAAGAGAAAGCGGTACGCCAGCTCCGCGGCGAGGCCCAGCGCGTCGTCAGTTCGGACCTGCTCGATGAAGTCTTCGGCAATACCGCGGTAGTCCATGCCCTCAGTGCAGCACGCCCGTGGGCTTGCTCACGTCTCCGCGGCCGCGCAAGCGCGATGCACTCGCCTTGCAGACTGCCCCGCACCGCATGCGGCCCTGGACCGCCGGACCACGACCGACGATCCGCCCGGGCCGCCCGTTGACGGTTACGCGGCTAATTCCGATAATGTCACTCGGGATTAGAAGCGCCTCGTCCCGACCCGCCGCAGACGGCCCCCGAATCCGGCTCCAGGAGCGTCATGACCTCGACTCGAGAAGCGGTCGCCGACCGCCGCGACCAAT
>DATFPL010000185.1:0-6007 GCA_035264845.1 Candidatus Limnocylindrales bacterium
TCCCGCCTTCCGGCTCGCCGGCAACGGCTTCGTCCTCGCCATCGGACTCGTTCTTCTCGTCCGCTGGGCGATCGAGCGTGGCGCGGGTGCGCTGTACGCCGGCGCGATCATCACCGCGCTCGCGCTGCCGGGGATTCTCGAGGGAACGGGAATCATCGGCGGAGCCGGGCTCGGGACACTGTGCCTGGGACTCGCGTTCCTGTTCATCGCAGCTGTCAGAGCTGCGGGTCGCGGCGGGATCGGGTGGCAGGCGTGGTTCGGCGCGATCCTCGCGGGGCTGGGGCTGACGCGATTGGCGATCCCGGGCGTCGGGCAGCTCTTCGTGCCGCTCGTGCTCGTCGTGTTCGGAGTGCTCCTGCTCCTCCAGGGCGCGCGGCCGCGCTCGCGTCGCGTCTGACGGGTCGTCAGCCCGCGGCAGCGGCGGTGGCGACCCCTGTGACGGCCTCGTCGATCGACGCGGCGAGGACGTCCGCGATCATCCCGAGCTCCTCGTCGGTCACGACGAATGGCGGCCCCAGGACGATGACGTCACCGTCGACGCCGTCCGCGACGCCCGTGCTCGAGTAGACGAGAACCCCGCGATCGCGGCAGCCGCGGACGACCGCTTCGGTGACGCGCGCGGCGCGCGGGAAGGGACGGCGCGTCTCGCGGTCGGCAACCAGCTCGATCCCGACCAGCAGGCCTCGGCCGCGGATCTCGCCGACGGCCGGATTCGCCGCGAGCCGCTCGCCGAGCAGCGCGATCAGCCGCTCTCCCTTCACCGCACTCGCGGCGACGAGGTCCTCCGCCTCCAGGATTCGCAGTACCTCTCGCGCGACGGCGGCTCCGGCCGGCGAGTGCGAGTAGGTGAAGCCGTGGATGAACGCGCCGGGTCCCGCGACGGCGTCGTAGACGGTGCCGGACGCGGCGACGAGGCCCAGGGGCCAGTAGCCGCTCGTCGCCCCCTTGGCCGCGACGACGATATCCGGCCGCACGCCCCAGTGGTCCATCCCGAACCACCGCCCCGTCCGGCCGAACCCCGTCATCACCTCGTCGGCGACGAGGAGCACGCCGTGCCGCCGGCAGACGTCGGCAATCGCGGGCCAGTAGTCGCCCGGGGGCGCGACGGCGCCGAGCGTCGCGCCGACGATCGGCTCGGCGACGAACGCGGCGACGGTGTCAGGCTCCGCGGACTCGATCGCTCGCTCGAGCTCGGCGACGAGCTCCGAGGTGCCTCCGAGCGCATTCGCGCCGGGCTCACCGGCCCGGTAGGGATACGCCGCGGAGACATGCCGGAACCGCCCGAGCCAGCCCTCGTACGGTCGCCGGAGGGGCCGTCGTCCGGACAGGTCGAGCGCCCCGAGCGTGTTGCCGTGATAGCTGCCCCATCGGCTGAAGACGATCCAGCGGTCCGTGTCGCCGCGAGCGACGTGATAGGCGCGCACGAGCTTCAGCGCCGTCTCCATCGCCTCCGAGCCGCCGGACACGGGATAGATCGCGGGCTCGTCGACCGGCAGGTGGGCGCCCAGCTCCGCCGCGTACGCCTCGAGCGCCTCCGTCGTGAACGCGCTGCCGTGTGCGTACGCGATCCGGCCGGCCTGCTCCGCCATCGCTTCGGCGACGCTCCGGCGGCCGTGCCCCACGCCGACGACGATCGCGCCGCCCGCGGCGTCAATGTACGCGCGGCCGGCGGCGTCCCAGATCGTCGACGCTTCGCCGCGGATAGCAATGCGCGCGTGCTCGTCCGTCGAACGGCTGAAGACGCGGCCGGGCGATCGCTGGGGTGGCGGCACGGCGCGATTGTACGAGCGGCGAGAGGCCCGGAGCCACGACGCGGCGGGTTCCACGTCGCGCGGATGCGGCGCCGCGCGCCGAGCGGCGCCCCTTCCGTCGCCCGATATCGCCCCCATCGTTGCCGGCTGGCGTTGCGCCGCGACAAGCGGCGCTGCGCCGGTGCCAGGAACTCCTTGTCGAGCTCGGCATCGCTCCCATCGATGCACGGGCGCCGCGATCGCCACAGCCCCCGACGACTTCGCGCGCGGGCGGGCTTGTTCGATGCCGTCGTGCTCGCGGTATCGATGGGGCCGATTGCGCCCTCGTTTGGCGGTGCGCCGGAGCGCAGGAACCGCCGGGGGCCGGGGGGTGTATTCGGTACGGTTGACCGTGGAGGGCCGTCCACTGGAAGACGCCGAGCTGATCGAACGCGCTCGCAAAGGCGAGGTCATGGCCTACGAGGAGCTGGTCCGTCGATACCAGGATGTCGCCGTGCGCACCGCGCACGTCATCTCACCGGACGGCGACGCCGAGGACGCGGCACAGGAAGCGTTCGTCAAGGCGTTCGCGGCGCTGGCGCGATTCCGACCCGACGCGCCGTTTCGGCCGTGGCTGCTCCGCATCGTCGCCAACGAGGCGCGGAACCGCCGCCGCTCCGCCGGTCGCCGGGCCGGGCTCGCGCTTCGGGTCGTCGAGGACCGCCCCTCGGACGATGCGGCTCCATCGCCCGAGTCGGCGGTCCTCGCCCACGAACGACGTGCGTCGCTCCTCGCGGCAATCAACGCGCTGCGGGACGACGATCGCGAGGTCATCGGGGCGCGGTATCTCCTCGAGCTGTCGGAAGCCGAGACCGCGGACGCGCTCGGGATTCCGCGGGGGACCGTGAAGTCGCGGTTGTCGCGGGCGCTCGAGCGGCTGCGAACCGAGATCACGACGCGAGACGACGGGACGGTGGCCCGTGTCTGAGCCGATCGACCGGATGACGACGCTGGAGACCGCGCTCGCGGAACTCGGCCCGTCCGTTGACTACCCGCGGCCGCGCGCCGGTTTCGCGGCCGCCGTTACCGCCGGCATCGCGACCCCGCGGCGACGCCGGGCCGGGTGGCCGGCGCGCCCGGTCCGGCGCGCGGTCCTCGTGGCGGTCGCCCTTGCCCTCCTCGTGGCCGCGGTCGCGGGCGCCATCGGGCTCGGACTCCCGGGGCTGCGCATCCTGCTCGCGTCCCCGCCGCCGTCCGTCGCACCGACGCCGTTGCCGTCCGTCTCCGCGGGCACACCGCCCGGCGCGACCCTGGGCCTCGGAGAGGAAGTTCCGGTTGACGTCGTCGCGAGCCGGGCGGCCTTCGCGGTGAAGCTGCCGACCGATTCCGCCGTCGGCCCGCCAGAAACTGCCTGGCTCGACGCCGCGAAGGCGGGCCAGGTCACGCTCGTGTGGCCAACGCGACCGGGGCTTCCCGCCACCGCGTCGCCGGGCGTCGGCCTGCTCCTCGCCGAGTTCGACGGTCGACTCGACACCGGCTTCTTCACGAAGGTCGCGGGCAGCGGGACTCGCGTCGAGCACGCCACTGTCGGCGGGAGCGAGGCGTACTGGGTCACTGGCGCGCAGCACTTCTTCTTCTACACGCGCCCGAATGGCGAGTTCGTCGAGGACGGCCGCCGATGGGTCGGCGACGCGCTCCTCTGGTCGAAGGACGGCATCACCTACCGCCTCGAGACGTCGCTGGGACGCGAAGCCGCCATCCGGATCGCGGAGTCGGTGCGGTAGCGCGCGGCGGAGCTGCGGGGGCAGCCGTTGCAACGGGGCGGCCACCTCCTTCTCTGATACGTCCGTGCGACGCAACGTCGAGGGACGACGGCCCCGGCAACGAACGCGTTGACGATCGCGCGCGTATGCGATAGTGACGACCCTCCGGCCCGCGACCCGGCCGGGGCGAGAGACGTGCGGGCACCGGCGTCATCCGACGCGGTGCGGGGCACCGGTGGAGGAGACGATGCACAGGTACTCACGGATGGCCGCGTTCCTCGCGGTCGTGTTGCTCATCCTGTCGGCCTGTAGCGCGAGCGGCGGCGCGACGACGTCGCCGGCCGGCGCGGCTGCATCGGCACCGGCGAGCGGATCGGCCGCCCCGTCGATCGACCCGAACTCGCTCCTGGGCAAGGTCGTCGCCGCCGGCAAGATCCGGATCTCGACCGACCCGAACTACAAGCCGTTCTCGTTCCTCAACCCCGACGGGACGTACGACGGCTTCGACAACGCGACCGCCATCGAGGCCGTCAAGCGCCTGAGCAAGGACGTCGGCAAGGACATCCAGATCGACTGGCAGACGCCCGCCTGGGAGGCGATCACCGCCGGCGGCTGGGGCGGCCGGTTCGACATCTCGATCGGCTCGATGAGCGTGACCAACGGCCGCGCGAAGGTCGTCGACTTCGTCGATCCGTACTACTACGACTCCGGGGCGGTCGCCGTCCCGAAGGACTCGAAGGTCCAGGCGCTGGCCGAGCTCAACGACGGCAAGAGCATCTGCGTCGGCGCGGCGACGACGTACGAGCAGTGGCTGCAGGGCAGCCTCGACATCGTCGACCCCAACAAGCTGCCGCCTCCGACCGATCCGAAGATCGTGTCCCTCGAGACGGACAACCTCTGTGTGCAGGCCGTCGCCGCGGGACGGAAGTACGACGCCATCGTCGCCAACGCAAACGGCCTCGCCGACCAGGCCAAGACCGCGCCGATCCGGATCCTCGACGGCCCGCCAATCTTCACCGTGTCGGTCGCCTTCGCGCTCGACAAGGCCGGGCCGGACGACAAGTCGATGATCGCCGCGCTCAACAAGGTCGTCGCCGACATGCACGCCGACGGGACTCTGTCGAAGCTGTCGATGAAGTACCTCGAGAAGGACGTGACGAAGAAGCCGGGCAGCTGACGCCCGAACGAACGGGAGCGACCGATGGGGCGTATCGCAGCGCCTGATCCGGGAGTGCTCGAATGACATCGGGAGGCGGCGCACCGATCATCGCGCGCGCCGCCTACCAGCCGAAGTACGAGCTGCTGGCCCAGCAGATCCTCGTCGCCGAGGAGGCCCGGACCCGCGCCTGGCGGATCCGCTTCCTGATCACGTGGATGCTGATCGTCGCCGGGCTCGTCGCGTTCGTGTTCGCGACGATCAAGCTCGACGCTGTCTTCATCAACAAGTGGATTCCGTTCATCCTGACGGGCGTCCCGGTGACATTGTTCGTTTCGGGCGCGTCGATCGCGCTCGCGATCGTGCTCGCCACACTCGGGGCGCTCGCGCGGGTATCCGCGAATCCGATCCCGAACGCGATCGCGAGCTTCTACGTCTCGTTCTTCCGCGGGACGCCGCTGCTCCTGCAGATCCTGTTCATCTACCTGGCCCTGCCGCAGGCCGGCATCGTCATCCCGGAGCTGCCGACGGGCATCATCGCCCTGGGTCTGAACTACGGCGCGTACATGACGGAGATCTTCCGGGCCGGCATCCAGGCCGTCCCGCACGGCCAGACCGAGGCCGCGCAATCGCTCGGGATGAGCGACCGCACGACGTTCCGCCGGATCATCGTCCCCCAGGCCTTCCGGATCGTGACGCCGGCGATCGGCAACGACTTCGTGGCGATGCTCAAGGACTCGTCGCTCGTCTCCGCGATCGCCGTCCAGGAGCTCCTGTGGCGGGCGCAGGCCGCCGGGCGCCCCACGCTCCAGTCGATGCAGACGCTCCTGATTGCGGCACTCGTCTACTGGACCATGACAATCCTGTTCTCCTTCGGTCAGAGCCGGCTCGAGCGCCGGATGGCCGCCGGCGACCGCGCTGTCGGGCGGCGGTGAACGCGTGACAGCGACGCCGGCGCCGACGCGCGTGGCGCACGAGATCCACCCGGCCGAGGTGCCCGGCCACCTCGTCAAGCCCGGCGCGGAGCCGATCCTCAAGGCGACCGCGATCGAGAAGTTCTTCGGGACGCACCACGTCCTGCGGGGCTGCTCGATGACGGTCTTCCCGGGCGAGACCGTGACCATCCTGGGCCGCTCGGGGAGCGGCAAGAGCACGTTCCTCCGCTGCCTCAACTTCCTCGAGGAGCCCAGCGCGGGAGCGGTGGACATCGCCGGGATATCCGTCAACGCCGCGCCGATCGCAAACCGCTCGCGCGACGAAGTGGCGCGGCTTCGCCAGCTTCGGGCGAGAGCGGGGATGGTGTTCCAGGAGTTCAACCTGTTCCCCCATCGCAGCGTCCTCGGCAACCTCATCGAGGC
>DATFPL010000186.1:0-5480 GCA_035264845.1 Candidatus Limnocylindrales bacterium
TGACCTTCGAGCCGTACGACGGGCCGCTGCACCAGACGCCGCGACCCGGCGGCGAAGCGGCGGATCCGCCGCTGCCCACGGACCCGTCGCTCCTGCCTCAGCCGACGTTCCGGCCGGCGCCGGCCTCCTGACGGTCGCGTCCACCGTCACGAACCGCGCGTCGGTCCAGCGACTCATCGCCTTCGTCCCGGGACTCCTGCTCGCAGCGGCCATCGCCACCGTCGCCAGGCTGGTCGCCGCGTTCCTTCCGGCCGTCGTCTCGGAAGTCACCGTAGCGATCCTCGTCGCACTCGTCGTCGGCCGGTGGCAGGGCGTGCGGTCGAGAACGTTCTCGCCCGGCCTGACGCTCGCCGCCGAACGGTTCCTGCGGGCCGGAATCATCCTCCTCGGGGCGAAGCTCTCGATCGAGCAACTCCTCGGGATCGGGCTTCCAGCCGTGGTCGTCGTCGTCACGACGATGGCAGCGGCGCTCGCGCTCGTGCTCGGGCTGTCGCGCGCGGCCGGGGTCGACGGCCGGCTCGGGGTCCTGCTGGCGGTGGGCGCAGCGGTCTGTGGCAACACGGCGATCGTCGCGGCGTCGCCGGTCGTCGCCGCTCGACCGCGCGACACCGCGTACGCGGTGTCGACGATCACGCTGTTCGGGACGATCGCGGTGTTTGCGTACCCGCTGGTCGGCCACGCGATCCATCTCGCCGATGCCGCGTTCGGTCTGTGGTCCGGGATCGCGATCAACGACACCAGCCAGGTCGTCGCGGCAAGCTCCGCCTACTCGCCCGGCGCGGCGGAGGTCGCCACGGTCGTCAAGCTCATCCGGAACACGCTGATGGCCCCGCTCCTGGTCGCCATCGCCTGGGCCTGGACCCGCGGGCTGGTCGCAGACGGGAGCAGGGGCAGCACGGGTGCGACGCGTGCCGGCATCCGGCGCGCGGTGCCCCTGTTCGTCCTGGGATTTCTCGCGTTGTCCGCAATCCGGAGTGTCGGCCTCATCGACGCCACGCTGGCGACGAGCCTTGAGGCCGTGTCCCGGGCGCTGATCCTCGTCGCGCTCGCCGCCGTCGGGCTGAACGTCCGCCTCGAGGAGCTGCGCGAGGTCGGCCCTCGGCCGTTGATGGTCGGTCTCGGTGCGGCGCTCGCGATCGGGACGGCGACGTTGCTCGCGATCGTGTCGCTCGGGCTCGCCAACGGTCTCGTCGTCGGCTGAGGGTCAGGCCTGTGGCGCGACCCGTTCGGTCGTCTGCCGCCAGCCGATGCGGACGAGTGCGATCACACCGCCGACCGACGTGATCACGAGGATCGCCGCGTGGACGAGGAGCGCCAGCGCGAAGGCCGGTTCCGCGGCGACGCCGAGTGCCCCCGCGATCCGCACCGCGGCAAGCTCGAACGTCCCGAGCGACGCCGGGCCGGACGGGATGGCGGACGCAAGCGCCGTTCCGGATGCGAGGAGTCCCGCCTGCCCGATCGTCAGCTCGATGCCGACGGCCTGCCCCCCGGCCGCGAACGCGAGGAGCGTCGCTCCCCACGCGACCGCGCTGAGCGCCAACGCAGCGCTGAGTGTCCGCGCGTCGCCGGCCACGGCAAGCCCTTGCTGGAGCCGCGTCGCGAGCTCCCGGACCCGCGGCCAGCGATCCGCATACGCCGCGATCCGCGCCGCGCCCGGGATGCGGTGTGCAGCGACGCCGATTCCCAGTCCGACGATGAGCAGACCGACAATCGCGACGCCGATCAGCACCGCGCTCGCGACGATGCCGCGGACGCTGAGCACGAGGATCGCCGCCGCGGCGATGGCCACGACGACCGCGACGTCGACGATGCGCTCGACGACGACTGTCCCGAGCGCCGTCGCCCGGCTCATCCCCTCGCGATCGCCCAGGTAGTGCGACCGCACCAGCTCCCCGAGCCGCGCCGGCAGCACGTTATTGGCGAGGTAGCCGATGAGGAGATACGCGAACGTCGCCCCGAACGAGACGTCCTGCACGGGAGCAAGGAGGCGTCGCCACCTCGCGGCACGGACGACGAGGTCGATGAGCAGGAAGCCGGCCACGATCGTCAGCCAGCCGGGGGTGGCGCGGCCCAGGACTCGCGCCGTCGCGGCCGGGTCCACGGAGCGGAAGACGAGGACGAACGCGACGACCGAAACGACGATTCCGACGACGCCGCGAACGACCGCGCCCCGGCCGATCCCGCCGCGCGGGGCCGCGCCGTCGCTCAGCGGTCGGGCCGCCGGGCAGCCAGCTTCCGCGATCGGCGGACTCGGAGCCGGTGGAGGAGATACCGCGCGACGACGCGCAGCGTCGACAGCCCGTACACGACGCTCCGCTTGAACCCGACCGAGCTCGCCTCCTCGAAGTAGCGCGTCGGCACGGCGATCTCGCCGATCTCGAACCCGCCTGCGGCCACGACCTGCGCGATGAGCTCCTGGTCGAACACGAAGTCGTCGCTGTTGAGGTGGTACGGGATCGCCTCGAGGAGCCGGCGGCTGTAGGCGCGCAGGCCCGTGTGGTACTCCGACAGATGAAGCCCGAACGCGACGTTCTCGACGATCGTCAGGAACCGGTTGCTGATGTACTTCCACTTCGGCATGCCGCCGGCGATCGGGTCGCCGAGGAACCGGCTGCCGAGCATCAGGTCCTTCTCGCCGGCCTGGATCGGCGCGATCAGCGCGGGGATCCGCGTCGCGTCGTACTGGTAGTCGGGGTGGAGCATGACGACGACCTGAGCGCCGACACCGAGCGCGGCGTCGTAGCACGTCTTCTGGTTGCCGCCGTAGCCGCGGTTCTGGCGGTGGACGATGACGTCGAGCCCGAGGTTCTTCGCGATCGCGACGGTCTCGTCCTTCGAGACGTCGTCGACGAGGATGATTCGGTCGACCAGGTCGTGCGGGATGTCGGCGTACGTCCGCTCGAGCGTCATGGCCGCGTTGTAGGCCGGCATGACGACGACGACGTCAGCGGGTCGTTCCGCGGCCGCCGCATATCCGGATGATGGCTCGCTCGCACCGATCGGCCGCGAATTCGCGGCATCGTCGGGCGCCGGATGCGAGGGGCGGTCGGCGGCGCTCACGAGGACGAACTCTACTCGGCCGCTGTCCAATCGGTGGCGCCCGGCGGCGTCCGGGCGCCGATAATCCCGCACGTGGTTCCCTGGACGCGCAGGACCGAGCTGATCGTCGCCTCCGTCCTTGCCGTCGGTTCCGCGGCGTTCGCGATCTGGCTCATCCGCCCGTTTGGCGTCGGTCCGATCACGTACGACGCCGCATCGTGCGTCGTGTTCTTCGATCGGATCGTCTCGGGACGGCACCTCGAGACCTTCGTCAACACGACGCCGAAGCCACTGCTCACCCTGATCTACGGCGTCCTCCACGCCGTGACCAACGACTGGCGGCCGATCACGTTCGCGACGATCGGTGCGTATTCGGCCTCCGTCGCGCTTGCCAGCGTGCTCGCCGGTCGCGCAGCCGGGACGATCGCTGCCGTCTTCGCGGGCGTCGCGATCGCCTGTTCGTCACCGCTGCTCGTCCAGGTCACGTGGGGGCATGCGCTTCCGTGGGCCCTGCCGTTCTGGCTCGCGGCAGGTCTTGCGCTGACGGCCGAGCGTCCGCGCCCCGCGCTCGCCGGCGTTGCCCTGTTGCTCGCGGCGCTGGCACGCGTCGAGACATTCGTCCTCATCGCGGTAGCCACCGCGCTCGTCGCGTGGCTCGCTGTTCGACGCAGGGCGCTGCCGGCTGAGTGGCCGATCCTCCTGGCGTGGCTCGCCCTGCCGGTCATGCTGCTGCACGACTCGCTGCTCACCGGCGATCCGTTGAACTGGGCGAGCGTCAGCTCGCTGTACGCGGCCGGAACGAGGACCCGCACTCCGATCGCATTGGCGGTGGAGATGTGGCGCGAGCTCGCGGCGAACCCCGTGCTGACGGCGCTCGGAGTGGCCGGGCTGGTCGTTCTCGTCCGTCGACGTCGGTACGTGCTCGCGCTCGGTATCGCCGGCGTCGGTGCAGGGATCGCCGTGTTGATGATCGTGCTCGCCGCACGCGGAACCCAGGTGCTGCTGACGTATCTCCACCCGATCCTGCTGGCCGCCGCGTTCTCGGCCGCGTTCGGGGTCGACGCGTCGGTGCGCCTGGCGCGCGATCGCCTCGCCCCCCGACAATGGCCTTCGGTGGAGGCGCCAGTCTGGGCAGCTCCGATCATCACCCTTCTTGCGGTCGCTGCCGTCGCTGGTGTGCTCGGCGGATCGACGGGCCTGCTGGTCGGGGGCGTCGGCGTGATCCGCAATCAGCAGGCGCTGGCCGCGCATTCCGACGCACTCGTGCCGCAGATCCGGACGGCACTCGGCTCCGTCCCCACCTCCGTCCCGCCGGGATCAGCACGATCGCCGCTCGACCCGGCGGCCGTCGTGCTCATCGTCCCGCGGTCGCTGCAGACGCGGCTCGCCGTCGACCTCGGACTGTCGGTCGGCGTCGTCGGCGCCGTGGTGCCCGATCGTCCGACTCCGGGACTGCTCCACGGCGGACAGGTCGTCTATCATGACCGCGCCGGCGACCCTGGAACCCCGAGCGTACGTCGCCTCGAGGTGACGCAGCCGACGGACGTCGACGGCGTGCGCCTCGTCCCGGTCAGCGTCGACGGATCGGCGGGGGTGTGGCTCCTCAGGACGGAGGCCGCGGCCGCCGGCACACCCTGACGACCGGCCATGGAGACTCCGATGTTCGAGCGCCTGTTCGGTACCGCCGCGAAGGATCCCGCCGTGATGGAGCGGATTCCGCCCGGCCAGTACAAGACCGACAAGTTCCCGGTCCTCCACTACGGCTCCGTGCCGCGGACGGACCTCAAGACCTGGGATTTTCGCGTCTACGGCGAGGTCGATTCACCGTTCACGCTGACGTGGGACCAGTTCAAGGCGCTGCCGCGCAAGAAGGTCCACACGGACATCCACTGCGTGACCCGCTGGACGAAGCTCGACACGGACTGGGATGGGGTCGCGATCCAGGAAATCCTGAAGGCGGCGCAGGTTCGACCGAACGCGACACACGTGGTCGCCCACTCGGAGCAGGGCTACACCGCGAACCTCCCGCTGTCCGTGCTCGACGACGACGACGTCATGCTGGCCGACACGTTCGGCGGCGAACCGCTCGAGCTGGAGCACGGCCACCCGCTCCGCCTCCTCGTCCCGAAGCGCTACTTCTGGACGAGCGCCAAGTGGATCCGGGCGCTCGAGTTCCTCGACCACGACCAGCTCGGCTTCTGGGAGCGGTACGGCTACAACAACGACGCCGACCCGTGGAAGGAAGAGCGCTTCAGCGACGGGTGATACGGCCGCCGGGGGCCTACCGCGACACGATCTGGCGCAGGACGAAGATCACGTTCGCCGGGCGCTCGGCCAGGCGCCGCACATACCACGGGTACCAGTGCTCGCCGTACGAGATGAGGTCGCGGACGGCGTAGCCCTCGCGTGCGAGCCGCCGCTGCTCGTCGACACGGATGCCG
>DATFPL010000187.1:0-6610 GCA_035264845.1 Candidatus Limnocylindrales bacterium
CCGACGCCGACCCCGACGCCGACCCCGACGCCGACGCCGACGGGAAGCCTCGTGATCCTCAAGAGCGACACGAAGGGCACCACGAGTCAGGCCGACGATGAACTGCTCGACGGCGCCAGCTTCTCGGTCTACCGCGACGACGGTGACGAGGCCTTCAGCTCGTCCAAGGACACGCTCGTCCGCGGTCCCGATGCGGCTGCGAACGGCATCCTTGAGTACAACGGGCTTCCCGAGGGCCAGTACTGGGTCGTCGAGGTCGTCGTCCCCGACGGCTTCAGCGGCTCGGATCCGATCCTCGTCCCCGTCAATGCCAACGGCCAGCTCTGCCTCTACGACGCGAGTGGCTCGCTCGGCTGCGACGAAACGTCCCAGGAATTCCCGAATGGAGCGTCCGTTGTTATCGTCGACAACACTCCCAGTGGTGGCGTCGAAGGCAACACGGGCACACCCAGGCCTCGCGTCACGGCTCCGCCGACTGACGCCCTCGCAAGCCCGGCGATGCCGGCGTCCGAGAGCTGGAGGCTGATGCTCGTCGTGATGGCCGCGCTGCTCGCCAGCATCCTCGTGCTGACGCCCAGCCGGAGGTCGACCCGCCGGTAAAGCTCGCTGTCCCCGAGCAAACCCGAGACCGGGGTGCGGTAACGCACCCCGGTTCTCTTTTTGCCCCCGCGGTGCGGCGAGACAACGTTCCGGCGGTGTCGTCCCGCCGTGCGATGAAGCCGATACGTTTCCCCATCGGCTCGTGCCGCCATAGGTACTGCGCGTAAGCGGTACTTCCGGTGCAACGCAGGCCACGGTCCCAGTCCCCGCGCCGGCTTTGTTTCGCTTTCGCGTTTCGAAGTGCGGTTTACAAGGAGGTAGGGGACATGACGCATTTGGCCGGGAAACGGCCTCGCCTGGGTGCGACTCGAGGGCTCGCCTGGCTCGCGGTGCTGACTCTCGTCGCGATCGCGCTGCTCGGCCCGACGGCCGTCGGCGCGGCGGCCCACCAGGACACGGCGGGCAACAACGGGACGGTCAAGATCCACGATGGGGCCGGCGAGCCCAGCCCCGACGTCAGGAACGAGCCCCAGGTCTGCACGTTCCACATCCACTTCTTCTTCGGCGACACCCATCAGACGGGTGCGTGGGTGATCAGGAAGTGGGCGCCTGGCGCGAAGGGCGCGGTCGTTCTGAGCGGGACGTACGACACCGGTACCGATCGTGAAGATCGCCAGCCCGCCATCGGCGCCTACGAGCTTCCGGACGGCCACTACAAGCTGTTCTGGGACGGCGACACCGACAAGCACGAGAAGATGAAGGTCTTCTGGGTGAAGTGCGCCGAGGCTCAGCCGACCCCGACGCCGACGCCCACGCCACAGGCAACGCCGACGCCGACTCCGGTCGCGACGCCGACGCCTACGCCTCAGGCGACCCCCACGCCGACGCCGAACGGCGTGCCGGGCGCGACCCCGACGCCCGGCGGCGGTGGCAACCTTGGTGGCGGCGTTCAAGGCGCGACTGCCGCGCCCAGGTTCACGCTCCCGCCGACGGACACGGAGGACGCTGCAGCGGGCTCGTCGACCGATGGGCTCCCCGTCCAAATCATCGTCCTGACCCTTGCCGCGCTCCTCGCGACGGTGCTGGTCCTCACGCCGACGCGGACGCCCGCCCCGCGGCGGATCCGTCGTCGCTGATCCTCGCTCACTCGGCCCGGGGCGCGATCGGCGCCCCGGGCCTTTTCATATCCGGCTCAGATCGTCGTTAGGAACCCGGGCTCCACGAGGTCGATCGGGCCGTCGAACCGTGCCGCGACGGACGTAATCGTCGCCGCGGGATCGAACCCCATCTGCAGGTGCGTGAGGAGGACGCGGGCCGGGCGCACGTTGGCGGCCAGCGCCCCGACTGCTGGTCCATCGAGGTGGCCGGCACCCGGCGCCACGGGACCCGCGCCGAACGACGCCTCGACGAGCAGCGCGTCGCCCTGTCGAACCAATCCCTCGAGGTCCGCCGCTCGCCCGCAGTCGCCCGAATAGACGAGCGCGGAGCCGTCGCCCGAGGAGACGCGGAAGGCGTAGCTCTCCCGCGTGTGCGTCACCAGCCGCGCCTCGACCACGAATGGCCCGATCACCACCGTTCCCTCGGCGAGGTCGACCACGTCGAGCGCGGTCGTGGTAAATCCCGGCTCGTCGTGCAGCGCGTCGAGCCGCGCGGCGAGCCCGGCCGGGGCGTGGACGGCCGCACGCCGGGGCGGCGTGAACTGGTAGCGGAGGTAGTGCCGGAGCGGCACGAGATCGACGAAGTGGTCCGGGTGGAGATGGGTGATGAAGACCGCCTCGACGGAGCTCGGCTCGACTGCCGCCGCGAGCGCCGGAAACGACCCCTGGCCCAGATCCAGGAGGATCGACCGACCGCGGCTCTTCAGGAGATACGCCGCGCCAGTCGCCCCACGTCGGTCGGTGTAGGCAGGGCCAGCGCCGAGGACGGTCAGCTCCACGCGCCGGGCTCCAGCGTCATCCGGAGAGCGTAGCCAGTCGCCACCGCGTCGACGCGTGAGCGTCGAGAGTCGTTCCGGTCAGTCGTTGGGCTTGTCGCTGGGTCCGCGACCGCCGCCCGGGGTAGGGCGCTGGTTCCCGCCGTGGCCGCCGCCGTTGCCACCGCCCCCGCCGTTGCCACCGCTGCCACCGTTGGCCGGGTTCGGCGTCGGCTTCTGCTCGGGCTTCTGTGGGCGCGCCGCGTCGATCCGGTCGACCGCCTTGCCGCTGTTGTCGATCGCGTTCTGGATCGCGTCGCGCGCCGGCGCCGGCGCGCCGTGGAGGAGCGTCTCGAGCACGATCAGGTGCCTCTCGATCACGAGCTCGAGGCGGTCGGTCCGGTCGAGCTTCCCGTCGCTCGACGCGAGCGCGTCGTCGATCGTGGCGCGGTACGCGGCGAGGGCGGCCGAAACGGCCGCGCCGTTGCCGCTCCCGGCGGCGTCGACAGCCTCGCCGAGCCGGGTCTCGAGCCGACCGATCTCGGCGTCGACGCGGGCGTCAGGATCGGACGGGAGCGTCTCGTGCTCGATCCACAGGCGCGCATCGTAGAGTGGGCCGCCGGCGGTTGCGGCGAACGCAGCGCCCGCGGCGGCGGCGAGCGCCATGGACGCTGCGAGGAGCCCAACGACGAGCCGACGCGACCGGCCGAAGGAGCGCCGGGACGAGATCGGAATGGGCTCGGCGTGCGGCTGCGGGATCGGCTGGGGAGCCAGCGCCCCACGGGCGCTCTCGCTGATGAGGCGCGTTGCCGCCGCACCCATCACGACGCGGCGCATCCGCTCGGACGCTGCACGATCCGGCGCAAGGCGCTTCAACGCGTACGCCTCGAGGCGCTGCGCGAGCGGGTCCGTTGCTGCCGTTTGTGCGTGCATGTCTCGATCCGTCATGTGGTTCCGGGTCCCGGGACCCGCTTGCCTGCCGGGGGCGCCGCCGCGGGCGGCTCCGAATCGATTCCGAGCTCCCGGCGCAGGGCCGCAATGGCCCGGAACTGGAGTCCCCGGATCGTTCCTTCCTGTTTGCCCATCGCCTCTGCCGCTTCCCTGGCGGACAGCCCGGCGAAGAAGCGGAGCGCGATCGCCTCTCGTTGCTCGTCCGTCAGCGCCTCGAGGGCCTTCCCGACGGCATCGATGTCCTCTCGGGTGACCGCTTGCTCGTCCGGGCCGGCCTCGGCGTCCGCTCGCTCGGCGATCGTGTCGAGCTCGGTGTGGTCGTGCCTGGTCCTGACGAAGTCGATCACTGCGTTCCTGGCCAGCCGAAAGAGCCAGCCCCCGAAGGGCACGCCCCGCGATTCATACCGCGGTAGCGCTTCCAGGACCTTGACGAAGACGAGCTGCGTGAGGTCCTCCGCGTCCGCCGGGCGTTGGACGCGGCTGACGATGTAGCGATAGAGAGGTCCGTGGAAGTGGTCGAACAGCCGGCCGAACGCCTCGCTGTCCCCGACTCGGGCCGCTTCCACGAGCCGCTCGACCGCGGCGTCGTCGAAGGTCATAACGACGCCCCGCGCGGCACGTTAGGTCCGAACCTCGCAGGGATCGCCACGACGGCCCGCTCGGTGCCCCGGCGAAACGCCAGTTCACCGAACCCGGCTGCTGCCGCTGCCTCGTAGCCCGCGTCGAGGGCGAACGCGAACGCCTCCGCCCGATGCGCGTCCGAGCCGGTCGTCACGCGCTCGCCGCCCAGCTCGCGAAACCGGACGACGGTCGCCGCGGTCGGGTACGTCTCGCCGGGCTGCTGGCGTAGCCCGCTCGTATTGACCTCGAGCGCGGTGCCGCTCTCGACGAGTGCCTCGAGGACCGGCTCGAGGAGCTCGGGAAGGGCGCCGAAAGCCGTGGCGGGAAGGTGCGGCCAGAGGTATCGCTTGACGACGTCGAGGTGACCCATGGTGTCGAACAGCCCTGACCGAGCGCCGGCCGCCACTTCGTCGATGTACGGCTCGACGAGCTCGGCGAGGTTTCGCCCTCTTGCCCAGCTCGCCACGCGCTCCGGGCGGTACGGCGAATCCGGCCAGTCATGGACGGACCCGATCGTGAAGTCGTAGGGATGGGCGGCGACATGAGCGCGGATGTCGTTCTCCCAGCGCCGGTTCCAGGTGAGCTCGGCGCCGAACCGGATCGCCACGCCGTGTTCGGCCCAGCGCTCCGCTGCCTCGCGGACGGATCGCTCGCGGTCCTCGAACGTCGAGTACTCATACGCCGGGTCGCGCGCGTCGAAGTCAACGTGGTCGGTGATCGCCAGCTCCGCAATCCCCCGTTCGGCGGCAGCCGCAGCATAGACGTCGATGGGGACGTTGCTGTCGGGTGAGAGGTCGGTGTGAAGGTGGGCGTCGAGCGGGAGGTCGCGGGCCGGTTGGCGCGTCGGGTCGCCGGGCGGCATCAGGCGCGGATGACGCCGAGCTCCCGGCCGACGGACGCGAACGCCTCGAGCGAGCGGTCGAGCATCTCGTCCGTGTGCGCGGCGGTCACGATCGTCCGGATCCGCGCGCGGTCGAGGGCGACGGTCGGGAACACGACCGACGTGGCGAAGACCCCTTCATCGAACAGCCGGGCGCTGAACCGGATCGTCGTCTCCGAGTCGCCCAGGATGACAGGGGTGATCGGCGTCTCCGACCGGCCGATGTCGAACCCGAGGCGCGCCAGCTCCGCCTTGAAGCGCCGCGTGTTCGCCCACAAGCGCTCGAGCAGCTCCGGCTCCTCCTGCATCACCCGGATTGCCTCGCGACACGCTGCGGCGACGGCCGGCGGGTGAGAGGTCGAGAAGAGGAACGGCCGCGACCGCTGGATGAGGATGTCGCGGAGATCCTGGGAACCGGCGACGTAACCGCCGAGGACGCCGACGGCCTTCGACAGCGTCCCGACCTGGATCGCGACCCGGCCGTGGAGCCCGAAGTGGTCGACCGAGCCGCGGCCGTTCCGGCCCAGGACGCCCGACGCGTGCGCGTCGTCGACCATGACCGCGGCGCCGAACTCTTCCGCCGCGTCCACGATGCCGGGCAGCGGCGCGATGTCGCCGTCCATGCTGAAGACGCCGTCCGTCACCACGAGGATCAGGCGGTATGCGCCGCCCCCCGGCCGCCCGTTGGCCGTCGCTTCGTCGAGGACCGCGCGCAGCCCCGCGACGTCGGCGTGCGGGAAGACCTTCCGGGGCGCCTTCGACAATCGCATCCCGTCGATGATCGACGCGTGGTTCAGCTCGTCGGACACGATCAGGTCTGTCTCGCCGGTGATCGTCGGGATGACGCCGGTGTTCGCCGCGAACCCGGACTGAAACGTCAGGACGGCGGCGACCTCCTTGAAGCGTGCGAGGTCCGCCTCCAGCTCCTCGTGAAGCGTCATCGTCCCGGCGATCGTCCGGACCGCGCCCGAGCCCGCGCCGTAGAGGCCGACGGCATCGAGCGCCGCCTGCCGGAGCCGCGGATGGTGGGTCAGCCCCAGGTAGTCGTTGGACGAGAGGCTGACGAGCCGCCGCTCGTCGACGGAGACGATCGGTCCCTGCGCCGAGGACATCACCCGGAGCGGCCGGTACAGGTGCCGCTCGCGGAGCGCCTCGAGCTCCTCGCCGAGGAATGCGAGCGGGTCGTGTCGAGCGGTCCGCGCCATCGTCACGAGCCTCCCTGCTGCCAGTCGATGATCACCTTGCCGGATTCCCCGGATCGCGCTGCGGCGAACGCGGCCTCGTGGTCGCGGAAGCCGAAACGGTGCGTGATCGCGGGCCTGATGTCGAGGCCCGACTGGAGCATGACCGTCATCTTGTACCAGGTCTCGTACATCTCGCGCCCGTAGATCCCTCGCAACGTCAGCATCTTGAAGACGACCTCGTTGACATCGATGGGTATCTCGCCGGTCGGGATGCCGAGGATCGCCACGCCGCCGCCGTGGGCCATGCTCGCGATCGCGGCTCGAAGCGCAGCGGCGTTGCCCGACATCTCGAGCGCGACATCGAAGCCCTCGACCATCCCGAGCTCGGCCTGGACGTCGGCCAGCGTCCGCGCGGCGGGATCGACGACCATCGTTGCTCCCATCCGCGAAGCCAGGTCGCGGCGGAACGCGTTCGGCTCCGAGACCACGACAAAGCGGGCGCCCGCGTGGCGAGCGACGGCG
>DATFPL010000188.1:0-11665 GCA_035264845.1 Candidatus Limnocylindrales bacterium
GTTCTCGAGTGCGATCTCCTGCGCCCGGAGGTGCTTCTTGACGGTCATCGGGAAGTACGTGCCGCCCTTGACCGTCGCGTCGTTGGCGACGATGACGCAGGTCGTCCCCTCGATCCGGCCGATGCCTGTGACGATGCCGGCACTCGGAGCCTCGTCGTCGTAAAGGCTGTCGGCGGCGAGCGGGCTCAGCTCGAGGAAGGCCGTCGCAGGGTCGACGAGGCGGTCGATCCGCTCGCGGACGGGGAGCTTGCCGCGCTCGCGGTGGCGCCGGATCGAGCGGTCGTCGCCGCCGGCGCCGCGTTCGGTGATGGCCGCAGTCCTCGCCCCGAGGTCCGCGACGAGCGCCGTCATCGCATCGCAGTTCGCCCGGGCGTCGTCCGAGTTCGGGTCGAGCCGGCTGCGAAGGACCGCCATCGGCCGGGATGATACGCCCGCTCGTGGCGCTCAACGGCGGAGCGTCGCCCTCGTGGTCACGACGATGCCGTCACTGAACGGCGCGCTCGAGCGCGTCCTCGAGCCGCGGCGTCCGGAACTCGTAGCCCGCGTCGAGCGCCTTGGCGGGCCACACGCGTCGGCTGCCGAGTGCGAGCGTCGACTGCTCGCCGAGCGCGAGCCGGATGGCCCACGCCGGTGTCGGGAACCAGCTGGGCCGATGGACCGCACGCGCGATAGCGGTGGCGAACTCGGCCTGCGGCCGCGGGTCCGGCGCGGCGACGTTGACGGGTCCGTCGAACGCCGGCCGCTCGAGCGCGGCAAGCGCCAGCCCGACGACGTCGTCGATCGCAACCCAGCTCATCCACTGCCTTCCGGAGCCGACACGGCCGCCGACGAACAACCGAAACGGGAGCATCAGCAGCCTCAGTGACGCTGCTCGCGGCGCGACGACGAGGCTCATCCGGAACAGGACGACACGAACGCCGAGGGGCTCCGCCCGTCGCGCCTCAGCTTCCCAGTCCACGCAGAGACGGCCCAGGAACGTGTCGGCGGGTGGCGTCGACTCGTCCGCCGGGACCGCGTCGCGGCCCTCGTACAAGTCCGTCCCCGACGCGTTCAGGAGGACGCCCGGCCGCTGTTCGGGCGGCAGCGATGCGATTGCTTCGACGATCGCACGAGTCGCGGCCATGCGGCTCTCGCGAAGCGCACGTCGCCGCCGTGGCGTCCACGGCCAGCGCCCGACGCTCTCGCCGGCGAGGTTCACGACGGCACCCGCCCCGGCGACCTCGCCGACCCACTCCCCCTGTTGGCCGGGCGTCCACGGAGCCGTCCTCACGCCGGACGTCGTTTTCGCGGACGTGGGCCGCCTCGACAGCACGACGACCTCGTGGCCGGCCTCGAGAAGGGCCGGCGCAAGTGCGCGGCCGATGAGCCCGGACCCCCCGGTGACGACGACTTTCACGACGCGGCTTCCCGATCGGCAATCATTCGCGAAGGATTCCCCTTGTGCTACTCTGACATAGCAAGTTATGGACGAGAAACGCGCTACTGTCAAGTCGCACGATACGAACGGCTTCCTGCCGCATTCCTCGAAGCGCGCGGAGGCCATCCGTCTCCGCCTCGCGGACGCGTGGGGCGAGATGGGCGCCGCCTGGGGCGTCGCGCCTGCGATCGCACGGGTCCACGCGTACCTGATGGCCCGCCAGGAGCCGCTGACCGAGCGCGAGGTCCGCGAGGCGCTCCGGCTGTCGCATCGGGCCGCCAGCCTTGCGCTCGGTGAGGCCGAGGCGTGGGGCATCGTCGAGCGCGTCTCCGAGCCGCGGCGCGTCGGGCGCCGGGGGCCGGCGGGAACGGCGTACCACGCGGTCGGCGACCACTGGCAGTGGTTCGGCCGCGTCATCGCGGAGCGCAAGGTCCGCGAAGGCGATCCGATCATCGCGCTCCTTGAAAAGACGGCCACGGAGGCGGCCGCGGCGGCCGGCGAGCACCCAGAGGACCGCGACCTCAACGAGCTGAGCGACTGGCTGACGACGTTCCTCGTGTTCGTCCGGCTGTTCGACCGCGCGGTCGGGATCGTCCCGCAGCTGGAGCCGCGCGAGCTGGAACGCGGGCTCCGCCTCCTCGGCGAAGTGCCCGACGCGACGATTCTCCGGCTCGTCCACCTGCTCGGCGGCCTCGACGATCGGGACGTCCTCGACCTGGTCGACACGCTGTCCCGCCTCTCGCCGACGGCGGCGCGGCGGGCGACGAAGCTCATGTCGGGGGTCGTCCGGACGGTCGCTCGATGACCGAGCCGCGCGTCTCGCGGCCGCACGTCCCCGGCTACGGGATCCCGGAGGACACGACGGGTCTCCTGCCGTGGGCGTGGGCGCGAGAGCGGCTCGACGCGGCGCTCATCTATCGCCTCGCGACCGCGGACGCGGACGCCGCGCCGCATCTCGTCCCGATCTGGGGCGCCTGGGTGGACGACCGGTGGTATGTCGAGGGCGGCCCCACGCGCTGGCAGCGAAACCTGCGCGCGAACCCGAAGCTGGCGATCCAGATCGAGTCGGGGGACGAGGTCGTGGTCGTCGAAGGCGTGGCCCGCGAGCTCGTTGCGCCTCCGCAGCCGCTGTCGAGCCGGATCCTCGCCGGCTACGCGAAATACCGCCCCGGCTACGAGGCGAGCGCGGAGCACTGGCGCGAAGGAGGCCTCTGGGAGCTGCGCCCGATCCGAGCGTTCGCGTGGTCGGTCTTCCCGACCGACATGACGCGGTACGAATTCGGCGTGGAGTAGCGGCTTTCCGTCCCGGGCGCAGCCGCGACGTGTGCGGTATCCCAGGAGGATTACCGGCCCGCCAGACGTCGGAGACAGGCGTGTCGCGACGATTCGAGCTCGCCGCGCGCACCGGCCGATACGCCGCGGGCGGGAATTATGGCGTTTCGGATGTAGCTAATCCTTCTTCGAATATTCCGGCCTGGGCCGACGCAACACGGGCCTTGGACTCGCGGTCGCCGCCAACGGAGCGCACGGATCCCGCCCAAAGGGAGCGTCACGAACCGCGTGCGATAATCACGACGCGCGAGGCGGACCGGCCGGCTCGAACGGGCGACGACCCCGCGGCCAGCATGGCCGGCATACCGCGCGTGCCAAACCGGAGTATCACGCACAAATGACCGTCGAAACGTCGACCTGGGCGACCAAGAAGGGCCTCGCCCAGATGCTCAAGGGCGGCGTGATCATGGACGTCGTCACGTCGGATCAGGCCAAGATCGCCGAGGACGCGGGCGCCGTCGCGGTCATGGCGCTCGAGCGCGTCCCGGCCGACATTCGCGCCGCCGGCGGCGTCGCGAGGATGAGCGACCCCTCGATGATCGAGTCGATCATGAACGCCGTCACGATCCCGGTGATGGCCAAGGCGCGGATCGGGCACTTCGTCGAGGCCCAGGTCCTCGAGGCGATCGGCGTCGACTACATCGACGAGTCGGAGGTCCTCACGCCGGCCGACGAGTCGAACCACATCGACAAGCACGCCTTCAAGGTCCCGTTCGTCTGCGGCTGCCGCAACCTGGGCGAGGCGCTCCGCCGCATCAACGAGGGCGCCGCGATGATCCGGACGAAGGGCGAGGCGGGGACGGGCAACATCGTCGAGGCGGTCCGCCAGCTCCGTTCGGTCCTCGCCGAGATCCGGCGCCTCCAGAACATGCGCGAGGACGAGCTGTTCGTCGTCGCTCGCGACCTCCAGTCACCGTACGAGCTCATCCGCGACGTCGCGCGCGACGGGAACCTGCCCGTCGTCAACTTCGTGGCCGGCGGGATCAGCACCCCGGCCGACGCGGCGCTCGTCATGCAGCTAGGCGCCGAGGGCGTCTTCGTCGGCTCGGGGATCTTCAAGAGCGAGGACCCGGCCCGGATGGCGAACGCGATCGTCCAGGCGACCACCCACTTCGACAACCCGGCCATCGTCGCCGACGTCTCGAAGGGCCTTGGGGCCCCGATGCGCGGCATCGCGCTCGAAGCGATCCCCGAGCAGGAGCGCCTCGCCGTCCGCGGTTGGTAGGCACAGCAATCGTCGGGCAACGGCCTCGCGGGGCTCGGCCTTGTACCTCGGAGAGCAGGTGGTCGGTTGACCGCTGAGGGTGGCCGTTCTTGAAAATCGGCGTTCTCGCGCTCCAGGGCGCGTTTCGCGAGCACCTTCAAACCCTTGACGCCATCGGCGTCGAAGGCGTCCCGGTGCGCCTGCCGAAGGACCTCGACGGCGTCAGCGGCCTCATCCTCCCCGGCGGCGAGAGCACGACGATGCGCAAGCTCATCGACCGCTGGGGGCTGCGGCAGCCCATGCTCGACCTCGCCGAGCGCGGCTCGCCCGTCTTCGGCACCTGTGCCGGGATGATCGTGCTCGCGCGCGAGATCGCCGGTGGCGAGGAGCCGATCTTGCCGCTCCTCGACATCAGCGTCGAGCGGAACGCGTTCGGGCGGCAGCTCGACTCGTTCGAGGGTGAGCTCAACGTCCCCGTCCTCGGCGACCAGCCGGTCCACGGTGTCTTCATCCGGGCCCCGATCGTGGACCGCACGGGTCCCGACGTCGACGTCCTCGCCCGACTCGACGACGGCCGCGTGGTCGCCGTCCGCGAGCGGAACGTGATCGCGACGGCATTCCATCCGGAGCTGGCCGGCGAGACCCGCTTCCATCGCCTCCTCGCGACGATGGCATCCGAGCACGACGATCCCGGTGAGGGATCCGGCCGCCGTCCGCATCCGACGCGCCGCTCGAGACCGGGTTCGTGACCGAGGTCCGGGCCGGGCGGAGCACCGGCAAGGTCCGCGCAGCGCGACTGACGGACCTCGCTGCGCTCGGCGAGCTGTCGCGCCTCTGCCAGAGCGACGGAGCCGACACGCGGTCGCTCGGCCTCCCGGTGAGCGGCCCGCCGATCGGGATGTTCAGCCTGTTCCGGCTGCCGCTCGGCGCGTTCCGGCCGCATGACCTCCTGTTCGTCTACGAGGACGAGGGGAGGCTGGCAGGCCTCATCCGCGTCGAGCGCGAGACTGTTCGCGACGAGTGGACGATTGTCGAGCTCGACGCCGTCGGGATGGGCAACGCCGGCGACGTTCGGTTCCGGCTCGTCCAGCAGCTGCTCCGCGACGGTGCCAAGCGCGGCGCCGCGCGGTTCCACGTCGCGTGCGCCGACGCCGACGGCAACGTCGAGCTGTTCATGCAGGCCGGCTTCGCCCGCTACGGCGACGAGAAGATCCTCTTCCGCCGCGCCGACAAGCCGCTGCCGAAGCCGATGACCGACGCCGCTGCCTCCGAGGCGCGGATCCGCCCCACGACGCCGACGGATGCGATCGCCCTTGCCCGCCTCTACGCGGTGGCAACGCCCCAGCCCGTCCAGCGTCTCGAGGCGCTTCGGCTGATCGACTGGGAACGGCAGGGCACGCAGTGGCGAATCCCGCGGTCGAGCCTCGCGCCGATCCTGCGCTTCGCGGACGTCGAGGCGTTCGTCCAGGAGTCCGACGGCGGCGGCAAGGATGGGACCCAGCTCGACGGCTTCCTCCAGGTGGGTGTCGCGAAGGAGGATCAGCCGCACTACCTGAAGGTCATCGTCCGGCCCGATGCGGATGCCTCGCCACTCGTCCGTTACGGACTCGGGTTGATCGCGGCGCGTACGCAACGTGACAGCGATCATCGTCACGACCATGGCGTCATCGCCCCCGTACGCACGTACGAGTCGCCGGTCGACCGCCGCCTGGAGGAGACGGGGTTCGCCGCGATCTCGACCGTCACGCTGCTGATGAAGGAAACACTCGTCCGCGTCGCCGAGCCGGCGCTCGTGCCGGCCGGGGTCCGCTAACGGAGTTGGTGCGTGAGCCCTGAAGATCGACGGGAATCGATGGACGACCTCGAGGTGCTGCTGGCATCGCTGCCGCCCGAGATCGTCGCTGCCGTCCACGCCCTGCCCGACAAGCAGGAGCTGATCGAGGTCGTCCTGGACCTGGGCCGGCGCCCCGAGGCCCGCTTTCCCGACGGCGAGGTGACCCTCCTCGACCGGGAGATCACCGAGGCCGACATCGCCCACGTCGTCGACCACATCGGCTCGTTCGGTGACGACAACCGGGCCGGGATCGAGCGGACCCTCCACCGGATCAGCGCGATCCGGAATCGGAACGGCAAGATCGTCGGGCTGACGTGCCGCATCGGGCGGGCCGTCTACGGCACGATCGAGATCATCGGCGACTTCGTCGAGTCCGCCAAGTCGATCCTCATCATGGGCCGCCCCGGCATCGGCAAGACGACGATGCTCCGCGAGGCCGCGCGCGTCCTCGCCGACGACCTCGGCAAGCGGGTCGTCGTCGTCGACACCTCGAACGAGATCGCGGGCGACGGCGATATCCCGCACCCGGCCATCGGCAAGGCTCGCCGGATGCAGGTACGGACGCCGTCGCTCCAGCACGAGGTGATGATCGAGGCGGTCGAGAACCACATGCCGCAGGTCATCGTCATCGACGAGATCGGCACGGAGCTCGAGGCCCAGGCCGCCCGGACGATCGCCGAGCGCGGCGTCCAGCTGATCGGGACCGCACACGGCAACAACCTCGACAACCTGATGCTCAACCCGACGCTGTCCGATCTCATCGGCGGAATCCAGAGCGTGACCCTCGGCGACGAGGAGGCACGCCGCCGGCGAACCCAGAAAAGCGTCCTCGAGCGGAAGGCGCCACCGACCTTCGATGTGATCATCGAGATCCAGGACCGCGACCGCGTCCTCGCCCACGCCGACGTCGCGGATACGGTCGACAACCTGCTGCGCGGCGATCCGATCGCTCCTGAGCTCCGGTGGCGGGACGAGGAAGGTGTCCACCGCTCCCAGTCGCGGCCGCGGCCGTCGCCGCGTGAGCAGCTCGGGACGGAGCGGTTCGCCGGGCTCGTCGGGTCGGGACAGGGCTGGCGAACCGAACCCGGCTGGCGCGGCGACGGGCCGTATCGGGGCGGTGGAGGCGGCTATCGCGAGGCGGACCGCGGTGGTTACAGGCCGGGCTACCGACCGGGGGCGTCAGGCGGCTGGCGCCAGAACCGCGGCGGTTCCGGGCGGGAGAGCGCGACACGGGCGGAAGGCGGCTCGGGCGGGGGCGGCTCGGTCCTCCCCGGCGAGCGCTTCGCCGTCCCGCCGGGAGACACAAAAGGCAGTCGCGGGCCGCGTGCGGAGGCGAACCTCGAAGAGCTGCCGTTCGTCGCCGGCGAGATCGCCGACCGCGGGCCTCTCGAGCGCGGCTCCCCGCCGGCTGTCGACACCCGCGCCCGCGACGCGCGCGAGATGGAGCGGCAGCGAGCATGGCGCGACCAGGCGACGCGGGCGCTGACGGCGCTCAAGGCCGACGAAGGCACGGGTCCCGTCAACGCCGACGATCTCGACGCGGACGACGAAGCGGTCGCGGATCACGCCATCGCCGGCACGGCGGAGAGTGACGAGGAGGCGTTCGCGATCGACGGCGCGGGGTCGCTGCCAACGCTGCGCGTGATGCCGCAGGGGATCAGCCGCAAGCGCCTCGAGCAGGCCATCCGTGAGCTCCAGCTGCCGGTCATCATCGCCCGCGAGGTCGACGAGGCGGATGTCGTGATGACCCTGAAGAACGAGTACAAGCAGAAGACGCCGATGCTCCGCGAGGCGGAGGAGCGCGGCCTGCCGATCTACGTCCTGAAGAGCAACACGATGGTCCAGATGCAGGCGAGCCTGACCTCGATCTTCTCGCTCGAGGTCGATCCCCGGGAGGCCGCGCTCCGCGAGACGGAGGAGGCGATCGGCGTCGTGCTCAAGCAGTCCGAGCCGGTCGAGCTGTCGCCGCAGAACGCGTACATCCGCCGACTCCAGCACCAGATGGCGGAGCGGGCCAACCTCGTGTCGCGGTCGCGGGGGCGCGAGCCGTATCGCCGCGTCCGCCTCTACCCCGATGTCGCGAGGAGCTGGCGCTGACCTCGATGACGCGCCACGAGTTCCTGCGCCGGCTCCACAAGGTCGCGCGCCCCCGGAACTACCTCGAGATCGGCGTCAACGACGGCCGCAGCCTCGCCCTCTCGCGCGTCCCGACCGTCGCGGTCGATCCCGCCTTCAAGGTCACCGCCGGGCAACGCTGCGATCTCCACCTCGTGCGTTCGACGAGCGACGACTTCTTCGCGCGAGCGGACCCCATCGTGCATCTCAGGAGCGGCCGCAACCCCTTCAGGAACATGCGCCGCGGCCGGCCGCTCCTCGCCCGCTACATCGGCGGCACGAGCGTCGATCTCGCCTTCATCGACGGCATGCACCTGTCCGAGTTCGTGCTTCGTGACTTCATGAACGTCGAGCGATTCGCCCACTGGGGGAGCGCGATCGTCTTCGACGACATGCTGCCGAGGAGCGTCGACGAGGCGGCGCGGGACCGGCACACCGACGCATGGACGGGCGACGTGTACAAGGTCACGCGCGTGCTTCAAACGCACCGACCCGACCTGACCGTCGTCCTCCTCGACACGACGCCGACCGGCGTCATGGTCGTCTTTGGCGCCGACCCCACGAACACGGTCCTCAAGGACAACTACGAGGCGATCGAACGCGAGCTCGTGACCGCCGACCCGCAGCCCGTTCCCGTCGACGTAATCGAGCGCCGGGAGGCGATCCCGGCGGAGGCCGTCCTCGACGCGGCGTGGTGGCCGCAGCTCATCGGCGCGCGGAACGGCCGTGCCGGTCGTGGCGGCTACGACAGGATCCGCGCGCAGCTGCCGGGGATCGGCGCGTAGCCCGCCAGCAGGTGGGTCGCTAGCTCGAGGGCTCGAGCTGGCCTGCCGGTTCTTCCGCGCGAACGTCCGCCCCGCGCGCCTCCATGGCCGACTCGATCCGCCTGATGAGCACGACGAGGAGGACCGCGCCGACGACGGTGAGGCCGACACCGATCTGCCCGAGGAAGACGCGGACCGTTGCGGCCTGCTCGACGGTCGTCACGACGAAGCTCGCGAGGAACGCGCCGCCCCGAGGCACCGCGATCCCGCCGACGAGTCCGAGCCACGCCGCCGTGAGAAGCGCGTCGCCGCTCCCGCCCTGCGGCTCGAGCCGGGTGACGACGTCACGGATGATCGAGGGGACGCGGAGGAGGTTGAGGCCCGGAAGGAAGCTCTCGATGAACGCCGCCTGCGGCGTGACCTTCGGCCAGCCGAGCCCGACCGTCGGGACGTTGTCGACAACCCTGCTGAGCCAGGCCGACCAGCCGACGAGCGCCGCCACGGCGAACGCGACGCTGACGAGGCCGAGGACGACGAGGAGCCCCGTCTGTGCGACGCCGTCCTGCGTATCGTCGGCGAGAAGGAGCGCGACGGCGTCCGCGCCGACGGCGCTCGCGACGACCGCGACGCCCGCTGTCGCCAGGATCAGTCCCTGCGCGACGGCCGCGCGGATCGACGAGCTGCGGTACCCGCCGAGGACCGCGGCGCGGGCGGCCGCCGCGACGGCGGCACTGCTGTCCGATGCTCCCGCTCCGGCGACGAGGAGCGTCTCCGGGTTCGCCTCGACGAGCTCACGCGGCGTGCGGCACTTGTAGCAGCGCTGCGCGCGCGGCTCGTTGAGCGAGCGGCACGAGCCGCAGATCCAGTGCTCGGGTGCGCTCGCCATTCGTCCCCTCCGTTCCCGTGCTGCGCCTCGCGGGCTAGTGCTCCGTCGTGCCCGTGAACGTGAAGGCGTCGATCCGCAACGCCGGCACGACCGCTCCACCGAGGAACCCACGAAGCGTCTTGCGCTCCCGCCCGATCGCCGCCACGCCGCCGAGCGCCTCGAGATAGCTCTGCGTGAACCTCAGGTTCCGTACCGGGCCCACGATCCGGCCGCCTTCGACAAGGAACGTCCCGTCGCGGGTCATCCCGGTGACGATCACGAGCTTCGGGTGGACCGGGTTCGTGTAGTGGAAGCGGGTGACGAGCAACCCGCGATCAAGACCGGCGACGAGGTCGTCGCGGGACGTGTCGCCGGCGTCCATGACCATGTTGATCGGGAACGGCCCGTATGAGTTCGGCGCCGGGAGGCCGTGCCCCGTCGAGGCGCGCCCCTCGCGGGCCGCCGTCTGCGCGTCGTAGACGACGCCGCGGCACACGCCTCGGTCGATGAGCTCGACCCGCTGCTTCGCGACGCCCTCGTAGTCGAACGCCATCGGGAGCCCGGCCGGATCGCCGCCGTCATCGCGGATCGTCACCCGATCCGAACCGACCTTTCGGCCGGCCTCCACGAAGGAGCGGCCCTCCTGGACGGCGAGCGCTGAGAATCCGAGATAGCCGAGCATGTCGAGGATGTCGACGACGGCGTATTCCTCGAGAACCACCGGGTAGTCGCCGGGCTCCACGGACACCGCGTTGTTGGTCGCCTGTGCCTTCGTTGCCGCCTCGCGACCGAGCGTCGCGGCGTCGATCGTCGTCGCGTCGACCGCGGCCGCCTCTGCGTACCCCGAACCGCCGTCGGGCGCCATGTGCACCGTGATCAGCTGCGACGTCGTTCGCTCCTGGACCGCGCGGACGCCCTTCGAGTTGGCTACGGCGATCGTCTCCGCGCCGGTAGCGAACGACCCGTACGCGACCACGCCGGCGTCGTCCGCCGCGGCAATGACGGCGCGGGCAGCGTCGGCGCGGAACTCGGGCGTGGCATCAGCCGTGCCGGGCGCGAACGCCGCGCCCAGCTGCGGGATCGGCGCGCCTTCCGGCAGCCCGCCCCAGTCCTCGAGCTCGGCGACGTTGCGCGCGATCGCGCCCGCGTTCGCCGCCAGCCGGCGGAGGCCCTCGTCGTCGGTTCGGCCGGTCGACGCGACGCCGATCCGCCGCCCCGACACGAAGCGCAGGTTGACGTTGACGCTCGTCTCGGCGACGTTCTGGTGGATCTCGCTGTTGGCGAAGCGGGTCAGCGCTGAGTCGTCGGCGACAACGAGCACCTCGGTTTCGGTCGCGCCTTCCCGCTCGGCGTGCCGAAGAACGGATTCGGCGAGCTTCAGCCAGTCGGTCTGCGCGGCGGACTTCACCACTTGCCGACACCCACCTGCACGTCGCGGAACCGCGCGCCGGACACGGCGTGCCCGACGTGGCCGACCTGCCCGGGCTCGCCCTTGCCGCAGTTCGGCGTCCCGAGCATCCGGTAGCTCCGCTCGTCGCCGACCGCGTCGCACGACCGCCAGAACTCGTAGGTGATGCCGGTGTACGTCGGGTTCTTGAGAAGGCGCCCCTTCTTGCCGCCCTTGATCTCGTACGCGACCTCCGTCGCGAACTGGAAGTTCAGCCGCCGGTCGTCGATCGACCAGCTCCGGTTCGAGGCGAGGTAGAGGCCGTCGTCCGTGTCGGCGACGATGTCGTCGAGGCTCTTGCCGGGCTTCGGCAGCAGGTTGACGTTGGTCATCCGGATCAGCGGGATGCGGTTCCAGCCGTCGGCGCGCATCGCCCCGCCCGACTGCCGGCCGATCCGGGGCGCGGTCTCGCGCGACGACAGGTAGCCGACGAAGATCCCTTCCTTCACCAGCGGGACCGCCTGTGCTGCGACACCCTCGTCGTCCCAGCCGAATGTGCCCATCCCGCCCGGGGCCGTCGCGTCGGCGACGATGTCGATGAGGTCGCTGCCGTAGCGGAAGCCCGATTCGAGCTTGTCGGTCGTCAGGAAGCTCGTGCCGGCGTAGCTCGCCTCCGTACCGAAGACGCGGTCGAGCTCCGTCGGGTGGCCGCAGCTCTCGTGGATCTGGAGGTACAGCTGCGATGGG
>DATFPL010000189.1:0-10175 GCA_035264845.1 Candidatus Limnocylindrales bacterium
CGATACCCCCTTTATCCACGAATTTCGCGGTTCTCCGACGCTCGCCACGCACGTTATCCACACGTTACCCACGCCCGTTGCGCGACGCGACGCTACGTTTCCTCGAGGGGCCAGGACGCCGCATCGCCGAGCGCCGGAACTCCGTCGTCGTCGATCCGCGCCGCCGCGATTCCGCTGCCCGCGACGTCCGCGTCGCGCTCTTCGATCGTCAGGTCGAGCGCGATTCGGACGATGCCGACACGTGCGCTGCGCGACACCGCGATCGATCGCGCTGCCGCAGCGGCAGACGTTGGCGAGCCGTCGAGCAGCAACACGGAATCGGGTCGCCACCAAAGGCCCGCGATGTGCCGGACCCCGGCGTCGCTCACCACATTGCCGTGGAGCGTGCCGTCGCCTTCGGGATGCAGCGTCAGCAGTCCCGCCGGCGTCGACAGCTCGATGTGCGCGAAACGATCGTGGGGATCCGTCTCGAGCAGCAGCGAGCTGATCAGCGTCCCGTCGGCGTCCCGTCGCATCTCGCGCCAGCGACGACCGCGCGCTCCCTCCGCGATCGACCAGACGATGCTCGACCCGTCGACCGCCCCACCCCGACCCGCTCGCCGGAGCCGCGACGTCACGCCTGGCGGGCCCGGCTTCGTGGGCGGGCGACCCGCGCCGCTCCGTTCGACCCGTTCGTCCCGTCGGTCCCGTTTGCCGGGTCGGATCCCTCGAGCGGGTCGACCTCGGCGAGCGATTCCGACCACCGACCCGCAACCGCCTCCAGCTCGCCGGCGAGCGACGGCGCCATTCGGCCGCGGACACGAACGTCCCGCTCGCGGTACTCGACGTCGACCGTGCCACGCTCGCGGACCCGCGCGAGCAGCTCGCCCGCCGCGTACGGAACCGCGACATCGATGTCGACCCAGAGCGACGCGAGCAGGGCGGCGATCTCGGCCCGGAGTGTGTCCATCCCGAACCCGGTCAGAGCCGAGACGAACACAGCGCCACTGATCGCCGGCGCCGGCGCAGCGCCGTCGCGCGCCGCCGCGTCGACGAGGTCCGCCTTGTTGAATGCGACGAGCCGCGGCTTATCCCCTGCCCCCAGCTCGTCGAGGACGGTCTGGACGGTCGCCCGGTGCTCGGCAAAATGCGGGTCGGAGCCGTCGACGACCTCGAGGAGGATGTCGGCGCGGTTGACCTCCTCGAGCGTCGCGCGGAAGGCATCGACGAGCTGGTGGGGCAGCTTGTGGATGAAGCCGACGGTGTCGGTGACGATGGCCGTCTGCCCCTCGCCGAGCTTGACCTGCCGGCTGGTCGGGTCGAGCGTCGCGAAGAGCTTGTCCTCGGCGTGCGCCACCTCGGAGCCGACGAGCGCGTTGAGGAGCGTCGACTTCCCGGCGTTCGTGTAGCCGACGATGCCGACGGTCGGCATCAGCCGCCGGTCGCGCCCACGCGCCGCCGTCGCCCGCTGCTGGCGGACCTGGTCGACGCGCTCCTTCATCTTCTTGATCCGGTCGCGGATGATCCGGCGGTCGGTCTCCAGCTGCGACTCGCCCGGGCCGCGGGTCCCGATCCCGCCGCCGGTCCGTGACAGGTGCGTCCAGAGGCGGGTCAGGCGCGGCAGCTGGTACTCGAGCTGGGCGAGCTCGACCTGGAGGCGACCTTCGTGGGTCTGCGCGTGCTGGGCGAAGATGTCGAGAATCAGCCGGCTCCGGTCGATGACCTTGACGTTGAGGAGCGACTCGAGGGCCTTCTGCTGCGCCGGCGAGAGCTCGTCGTCGGCGACCAGAATCTCGAAGCCCGTCTCCGACTTGGCTCGCGCGAGCTCCTCCGCCTTGCCCTTGCCGACGTACCAGTTGGGGTCGACATGGCGACGGTTCTGCCACTCCGCACCGACCACCTCTGCACCGGCCGTGATGGCGAGGCTGGCGAGCTCCGCGAGCGAGTCCTCGGCGGTCCAGCCGGCGTCGTCGCCGGTGTCGACGGCGACAAGGAACACCTTCTCGACGGGCGCGGCGAGCTCGATGAATGACTGTCTCGGCATGGCGGGAAGGATACCGCCCGGTTCCGATACGGCATTCCGATCGCGCGATGCTCGCCCGCCCCGCTGAAAGTCATGCCACTTCCAACCGATATCCTCCGCGAGGCCGACGCCCCAGCATCGGGCCGTGGCCATTACCACCCGTCCGTCCCTTCGTGTGCCTGCGCCCGCGCGCCCGCGCACCCGCGCGTCCGCGGAGCGGATGGGCGCGCCCATCCCGGCCGCCGAAGTACCCGTACCCGAGACGGCGTCGGAGCAGTGGCGCGTCAGGGCGCTCGCCTTGGTGGCGCTCGCGGTCACCGCCGTCTACCTCACCTGGCGGACGACGTCGACGGTCGATCTCTCCGTCTGGTGGGTCTCGATCCCGCTCCTGCTCTTCGAGATCCACGCCGCCGTCGGCCTCGGGCTCTTCACGTTCTCGCTGTGGGACGTCGATGACAAGCCCGTCACGGCGAAGGTCGAGGCGACCGCGATGCGGATCGCCGTCCTGGTGCCGACGTACAACGAGGGCATCGAGGTCCTGATGCCGACCGTCGCCGCGGCCGTCGCGATGCGATTGCCGCACGAGACCTGGGTCCTCGACGACGGCAACCGGGAGGACGTTGCCGCTCTGGCCAGGGACCTCGGAGCGCGGTACGTCGCCCGACCCACCCACGAGCATGCCAAGGCCGGCAACATCAACCACGCGCTGGCCCTCATCGAGGCCGACTTCATCGCGGTCCTCGACGCCGACCACGTCGCGACGTCGGAGTTCCTCGTCGACACGCTCGGCTACTTCGACGATCCACGGGTCGCGCTCGTCCAGACGCCCCAGGAGTTCTACAACATCGGTTCGTTCGAGCACGACGGGTCGCTGCCGGACGGCGAGCGGTTCCACGAGCAGCTGCTGTTCTACCGCGTCCTCCAGCCCGCCAAGAACCGCTGGAACGCGGCGTTCTGGTGCGGGACCGGCGCGGTGGTCAGGCTTTCGGCGCTACGGGACGTCGGCGGCGTCGCGACCGAGACGATCACCGAGGACATCCACACGACCATCCGCTTCCATCGCCGCGGCTGGCGGACGGTCTACCACAACGAGGTCCTCGCCCGCGGTCTCGCCGCGAGCGACGCCGACACGTACCAGCTCCAGCGGCACCGCTGGGGCACCGGCGCGATGCAGGTCCTCCGAACGGAGAACCCCCTCTTCGTCCCGGGCCTGACGCTCGGCCAGCGGCTGTCGTACGCCGCGACGCTCCTCGGCTGGTTCGACGCGTGGCGCTCGCTCGGCTACCTGCTCCTGCCGATCATCATCGTCACGACCGGGGCGATCCCGATCCGCGCCGACGCGTTGACGTTCTCGATCGCCTTCGGCACGACGTTCATCCTCCAGCAGTTCGCCCTCCGCGTGCTGAGCCGCGGCCGGCATCGCTCGGTCGTCGCGGTCGTCTTCGAGCTCGTCCGGATGACACCCAACCTCCTCGCCACGCTCACCCTCCTGACGAACCAGCGAGCCACATTCCGGGTGACACCGAAGGGACGCCACGCGGGCGATCGGCACCGGACGCGCGTTCCGCGGCTGCTCCGCACGCTCGCGTTCATGAGCTTCCTCGGCGCCGCGTGGTTCGCGCTGACGCTCCTCGGCGCGACGCCGACGCGGTACGTCGTCCCGTGGGCCGCGTACGCCGCGTTCGGCTGGCTCGTCGTCAACGTCTTCCTGCTGGTCCTCGCCATCCGCCGCGTCCGCAACCTCCGCTTCGCGCCGGAGCGCCGTTCGAGCGTCCGCTTCGACACCGACATGCCGGGGCTCGTCGGCGGCATTCCGTGCCGCGTCCTCGACCTGTCCCTTACCGGCGCCCGGCTGACGACGCGAGAGCCGTTGCAGGCGGGTCAGCCGGGGGCCCTCGAGATCGAGCTCGGCGGCGAGCCCGTGTCGCTCGACGCGTTCGTCCGCTCGGTGCGGCCGCTCCCGAACGGGGATGTCGCGGTTGGACTCGAGTTCGAGGCCGGTCAGCACGCGGGGCGGGCGCGGCTCGCCCTCGGGCTGTTCGGGATGCGGTGGATCCCGAGCGCGGAGCCCGTCGGCGGGCTGTCGAAGCGGCGCCTCAGCGGGGCGGCGACGCAGGCTGCGTGATGGCGTCGGCGAGCCGGTCCGCGACCTCGACGGCGCGGGGGATGGCGTCGCCGGCGGCATCGAGCCACTCGATGCCGGGCTCCGACCGGAACCACGTCCGCTGGCGCTTGGCGAACGCGCCGTTGCGCCGGGCGTCCTCGTCGATTGCCTCGTCGCGCGTCAGCCGGCCGTCGAGCACCGCCCATGCCTCGCGGTAGCCGATCGCGCTGAACGCGGGCAGGGACGGGTCGAACCGCTCGCGCAGGGCGCGCGCCTCGTCGATGAGGCCGCCATCGAACTGGGCGCGGGCACGCGTCGCGATCCAGGAACGGTGCGTCGCGGCCTCGAGGTCGAGCCCGAGCCACGCTGACGGGCCCGGATAGCCGCGCGGTCGTGGTGGGGGCTCGTCGCCGGTCAACTCCGCGCGCTCCAGGGCCCGCGCGACGCGTCTCGGGTTGCGCAGGTCCGTGACCGCGGCAACGCCCGGAGCCAGCGTCCGGAGGCGCGCCGCAGCGGCCTCGAGACCGTCGCGCTCGATCGCCGTCTCGATCCGCGCCCGCGCGTCTGAGTCGTGTGCCAGCGCCGCGGTGTCGATGCCGCGCCCCACCGCGCGCAGATAGAGTCCCGTCCCGCCGGCGAGGATCGCGACACCGCCGCGTGCCTCGATGCCGGCGAGCGCCTGCCGCGCGTGCTCCGCGAAATCGGCGACGGAAAAGGGCTGATCCGGGTCGACGAGATCGAGGCCGTGGTGCGGAACGCCGCGCCGGTCGTCGAGCGGCACCTTCGCCGTCCCGATGTCGAGGCCGCGGTAGACCTGGCGCGAGTCGGCGGAGATTACTTCGGCCGGGATGCGTCGCGCGGCGAGGCGTTCGGCGATCGAGATCGCGAGACCGGTCTTCCCGGTCGCCGTCGGCCCGGCGATGACGAGGAGCGGCGGCGACCCCGTCACGCGCCGAGCGCGACCCCTCGCAGTGCGTACGGTCCGGCGTGCTCGATCCGGACGTCTACCTCGCGCCCGACGAGCTCCGGCGAACCCGTCAGGTGGACGAGCTTGTGATGCCGCGTTCGCCCGGAGAGCCTGGCCTCGTCGACGGGCGCGCGACTCCCCTCCCCCGCGTCCTCGTGGTCGTGCGAGCGCGGGGGGACGATCGTGTCGACGAGCACCTCCACGTCGCGGCCTTCCCAGGCCCGGTTGCGCTCGAACCCGATCGCCTCCTGGACGGCGAGCAGCTCGTTGAGCCGCCGCCGCTTTTCGGCAGCGGGGACGTCGTCGGCGAGCTTCGTCGCCGGCGTGGCGGGGCGCGGCGAGTAGGCCGCCGCGAAGACCTGGTCGTAGCGGACGGTCTCGAGCAGCCGCAGCGTCGACTCGAACTGCGCCTCGGTCTCGCCGCAGAAGCCGACAATGACGTCGGTCGAGATCGCGATGCCCGGGACGGCGTCGCGGATCCGCGCGACTCGCTCGAGGTAGTGCTCGATCGTGTACTGCCGGCCCATTCGCCGCAGGACGGCGTCGTCGCCGGACTGGACGGGCAGGTGAAGGTGCTCGCAGACCGACGAGCACTCGGCCATCGCGGCGATGAGCCGGTCGGACAGGTCCCACGGGTGGCTCGTCACGAACCGAAGCCGCGGGATGGCGGGCCGGCCGTCGGCGGTTCGGAGGCCGTCGATTGCGCGGATGAGCTCGGCGAGGTCCGGGCGGGAGCCCAGGTCGAGTCGACGGCCTGCCCACCGTTCCGTCGCGATGTGCGCGAACCGCCGCTCCGGCTCCAGGTCGTGGCCGTACGAGTTGACGTTCTGGCCGAGGAGGGTGACCTCCCGATAGCCGGCGGCGGCGAGTGAACGCGCCTCGTCGAGGATGTCGTCGAACGGTCGGCTGCGTTCGGGGCCCCGGCTGAACGGCACGATGCAGTAGGTGCAGGTCTTGTCGCAGCCGTAGATGATCGGCAGCCAGGCGCTGATCGCGGAGTCGCGGGCAACGGCGGCGCCGGCGACGGCGTCCGCGCGAGTCCCGGCGAGTCTGTCCGCGGCGCCGACGACAGTCCGCCCGACGATGGTCGTCGCACCGACACTGCCGCTCGCGGCCGCGAGGCCGACCGGAGCCTGCGCGGACGCGAGCCCCAGTCGATCCACGAGCTCCGGCTCCTCGTCAGGCCGGAGGAACATGTCGACCGCGGGGTAGCGACGACGGAGCCCCGCGCGGTCCGGCTCACGAACCGAGCAGCCCGTGAGCACGACCCGGAGCGCGGGGTTCGCGCTCTTGAGGGCGGCGAGGACGCCTTGTCGGCCGATGACCTTCTGCTCAGCCGCCTCGCGAATCGCGCAGCTGTTGATGACGATGAGGTCCGCGTCCTCGAAGCCCGCCGCCTCCTCGCACCCGGCCGCGAGGAGCCGACCGGCCATCTCCTCCGAGTCGCTTCGGTTCATCTGGCAACCGAGCGTCCAGACCGTGAACCGCGGCAGCGCGCCGGGCTCGGGGCGGTACTCGGCGACTCGGCCGTCGATCTCGGGCGCGTCCGTGGACGTGACCGGAGCGGGCGCCGCGACGTCGAGCATGGGCAGCGTTCGGCCGTTCGCCCGGGTGAGCGTCATGGCGTCAGATGGTACAGGTCGAGCGTTTCGTGCCTGTCCGCGAAGATATCCGCATGGATTGGCTGACCGACCCGAACACGTGGATATCGCTCCTGACGCTGACCGCCCTCGAGATCGTCCTCGGGATCGACAACATCGTCTTCCTGTCGGTTCTGACGGGAAAGTTGCCGCGCGAGGAGCAGGCGCGGGCGCGCACGATCGGGCTCGGGCTCGCGCTCGGGATGCGGATCATCCTGCTGGTGACGCTGCAGTGGGTCATCGGGCTGACCGCGCCGCTCGTGACGATCCTCGGGTTGGCGCTGTCGGGGCGCGACGTGATCCTGCTCGGCGGCGGGCTGTTCCTGCTGGCGAAGGCGACGACGGAGATCCACGAGTCGCTCGAGGGCGGGGCGGGCCACGCCGGTGCCGCGAGTCCGCCGCGCGCGGCATTCGCCACCGTCATCGTCCAGATCGTGCTGATCGATGCGGTGTTCTCGCTCGACTCGATCATCACCGCGGTCGGGCTGTCGAACCAGATTTTCGTGATGATCGCGGCCGTCGTCATCGCGATCGGCGTGATGCTCGTCGCGGCGGGCCCGCTCGCGCGGTTCGTCGAGGAGCACCCGACGATCAAGATGCTCGCCCTCGCGTTCCTCCTGCTCATCGGCTTCTCGCTCGTCGCGGAAGGGCTCGAGTTCCACATCTCGAAGGGCTACATCTACTTCGCGATGGGCTTCAGCGTCTTCGTCGAGGCGCTCAACCTGCGGCTCCGGGCGCGGCGGCCCCCGGTCCACCTGCGGACCCTCGACGACGGCGTCGAGGACGACCCTCGCTAGCGACGCATCGCCGAGAGGAGCCGCTCGGCGACCTCCGGCGGGACCCACAGCCCGGCGTGCGCCTCGGCGTACGGGCCGAGGTCGCCGTGGTAGTCGGTCCCGCCGGTCCGGATGAGCCCGAGCTCGTCGGCGACGCCGTGCACTCGCTCGACCGTCTCGCGATCCCAGCTCCGGTAGTGGACCTCGAGCCCGCGCAGCCCGAGACCGACGAGCTCGCGGATGACGGCGATCCGGTCGCGCGCCTCGCCGAAATGGGCGAGGACCGGGACGCCGCCGGCAGCCGCGATCGCCTCGATCGCCTGGCGCGGCCCGAGCCCGTCGCGCGGCGCCCACGCCGGCATCCCGTGACCGAGCCAGCGGCGGAACGCGTCCTCGACGCTCGTCGCGTGGCCCTTCGCGATGAGCGCCCGCGCGACGGTCGGGCGTCCGAGGGCCGCATCGTCGTTCGCTGCGGCGTCGACGACATCGTCGACCGCCATCCCGAGGCCGCGGAGCCTCGTGAGGATTCGCTCGAATCGCCGCCGTCGCTGCGCGCGCTGTCCGGCGAGCGCGGCCTCGAACGCCTCGTCGTCCGGGTCCATCCCGAACCCGAGCACGTGGAGCTCGCCCTCCCAGAACCCGTCGCGCCCGTCGGCGACGGCGTTGATCTCGACGGCGGGGGTGAGTTGCAGGTCCGGCGGGACGGCGGACGACGCGCGCAGCTCGCGGAACGCGGCCAGCGTGTCGTGGTCGGTGATCGCGAGGACCCGCACGCCCGCGGCGTGCGCCTGGGCAACGAGGTCTACGGGCTCGACGACGCCGTCGGAGCGGCGGGTGTGGGTGTGGAGATCGATCGGCGACGGGCGCGGCGGCAGCACGGGATCGGACGGTTCCGCCGCGTGCCGGTCCGCGCCCGCCACGACTACGCCTCTACGAGTCGCTGAATTCGCTCGATGGCGAGCGCGCGTCCCGTCGCCGGGTCGATGTCGACCTGGCATGCGTTCAGGACGACCGGCCCCTCCCCCACCTCGAAGCGCGTCGGCAGCGCGTTGATGAACCGCGGCAGGACGGTCGCCGGGTTGAACCCGATGACGCTCCACACCGGTCCCGTCATCCCGAGGTCCGTCTGGTACGCCGTGCCACCAGGGAGAATGCGCTCGTCGCCCGTGACGACGTGGGTGTGGGTCCCGACGACGACGCTGACGCGCCCGTCGAGATAGAGCCCAAGGGCGTTCTTCTCCGACGTGATCTCGCAGTGGAAGTCGACGAGCCGAACGGGCGGCAGCGGCTCCGAGGCCTCCTCGAGCAGCCGGTCGGCATCGGTGAACGGGTTGTCGATCGGCTGCATGTACGTCCGGCCCTGAAGGTTCACGACGGTCACGTCAGTCCCGTCGAGTGCCTGGAATGTGCCCCAGCCGCGGCCCGGGACGTCGTGCGTCCCGTAGTTGAGCGGGCGGAGCACCCGCTCCGACTGGTCGAGGAACGGGAGGATCTCCTTCTTGTCCCAGATGTGATTCCCGGACGTGATGACGTCGACGCCGTTCGCGAGGAGCGCCTCCGCCGTCGAGATCGTCAGCCCCATGCCGCCGGCGAGGTTCTCGCCGTTGGCCGTCACGAAGTCGATGCCGCGCTCCTCGCGGAGCCCGGGAAGGACCTGCTCGATGACGACCCGCCCCGGCTTGCCGATGACGTCGCCGATGAGGAGCACGCGACAGGCGCCCTTCGGTCGTGCCGCGTTGCCGTTCGGCGGGTTGCCGAGACGCGTCCGCCCGATCGCGCCGTCGCCGTCGTGTGAGCCGCCTACTTCGCGTACTCCACGGCGCGTGTCTCGCGGATGACCGTGACCTTGATCTGACCCGGGTAGGTCAGCGTCTCCTCGATCTTGCGGACGATGTCGCGCGCCAGCCGCGTCGCTGTGATGTCGTCGATCTCCTCCGGCCGGACGAGGATGCGGACCTCGCGACCGGCCTGGACCGCGAACGACTTCTCGACGCCGCTGAAGCTCTCGGCGATCGCCTGGAGGTCCTCGAGCCGCTTGACGTACGTGTCCATCGACTCGCCGCGCGCACCGGGCCGAGAGGCGCTGATCGCGTCGGCGACCTGGACGATCGGCGCCTCGACGCAGGCGTACTCGACCTCCTGGTGGTGCGCAGCGATCCCGTTGATCACCTTGAACGGCAGGTTGTGGCGCTGGGCGATCTGGGCGCCGATCGCGGCGTGCGGTCCCTCGACCTCATGGTCGACGGCCTTGCCGATGTCGTGGAGCAGGCCGCCCATCTTCGAGATCTGGACGTCCGCACCAACCTCCGCCGCGATGATCGCGGCAAGGCGGCTCGTCTCGACGACGTGGTTGAGGACGTTCTGGCCGTAGCTCGTTCGGTACTTCAACCGACCCAGGAGCTTGATGATCTCCGGCGGCAGTCCCGGGACGCCGGCGTCGTACGCGGCCTGCTCGCCGGCCTGGCGGATGACGAGATCCACCTCGGCGCGGGCCTTCGCCACGACCTCCTCGATCCGTCCTGGATGAATCCGGCCGTCGCCGATCAGCTTCGTCAGGGCCAGCCGGGCGATCTCCCGACGGACGGGATCGAAGCCCGAAAGGACGACCGTCTCGGGCGTATCGTCGATGATCAGGTCGACGCCGGTCGCCTGCTCGAGCGCCCGGATGTTGCGACCCTCGCGGCCG
>DATFPL010000190.1:0-10713 GCA_035264845.1 Candidatus Limnocylindrales bacterium
GTCGAGCTCGCCCGGCGCGTCGTAGACCGCTACGCGACGTCGCCACTCGCGTGACGCCTGACGGACGCGGTCATGTGGGTCGCGGCCTCCGATTCGACACGCCGGCGCCACGGACGCCACGGGTGCGGTGACCGCACGCTGCGCTCCAGGAGCGCCTGCTGGATCTGGCGCTTGTGCTCCAGCTGGATTGTCTTCAAGAGCTCCGGGGTGAGCATCGGCAGCGCCTCCGTCGTGGCGATCGAATCGACCGCATTCCTCGATGTCACGACCGTACCGGATGTACATGCCACCGACTGTCATGTACTTGCGCAACCGCTGCGGAACGGGTCAAAGTCCCTGCCGAACGCAACACCGGTGCGATGCAACCTGGCCCTCCGCGGTCGCCTGCAGGACGCGTAAACAGCCACGCTTGGGGAGCCCATTTCGTGCTGAGAGGACCACGATGACGTTCAACCCGAATGCGTCGCTCGACCCGTCACAGGTCGAGGACGTCCGCGGCCGCGGCGGTTTCGGTGGCGGTGGCCGCGGGCTCGCCGTCGGCGGTGGCGGCGTCGGCCTCGTCATCACGCTGCTGTACGTCCTGCTCGGCGGCAACATCGGCGACATCAGCGGGACGGGAACGGACAACAACAACGGCGCGCTCGGGCCGGGCGGATCGAATCTCGTCCAGGAGTGCCGGACGGGCGCGGACGCCAACAAGCGCGAGGACTGCCAGATCCTCGGCTACGTCAACAGCGTCCAGGCCTACTGGACGTCCGAGTTCCAGCGCTCGAACAGGCAGTACCAGCCCGCCAAGACCGTCCTCTTCGACGGCCAGATCAACACGGGTTGCGGTGCCGCGTCGGCGGAGGTCGGGCCCTTTTACTGCCCGAGCGACAAGTACGTCTACCTCGACCTGACATTCTTCGACGAGCTGAGGACGAAGTTCGGGGCCAAGGGCGGCCCGTTCGCACGGGCCTACGTCGTCGCCCACGAGTACGCTCACCACATTCAGGATCTCGTCGGGACGTTGCAGGGCGGGACCAGCCAGCAGGGCGCCGAGGGACGCTCCGTCCGGACCGAGCTCCAGGCCGACTGCTACGCCGGCGTCTGGGCGAATCATGCTGCCCAGACCGGCTTCCTCCAGCAGCTCACCGACGCCGACATCGCAAACGCGATTGACGCGGCCAGGGCCGTCGGCGACGACCGGATCCAGCAGGAGTTCCAGGGCCGCGTCAACCCGGACGCCTGGACCCACGGGTCGTCGGAGCAGCGGCAGCACTGGTTCTCGGTCGGCTACGAAAGCGGGTCGCCCGACGACTGCGACACGTTCCGCGGGAACATCTGAGGCCCGGTGAGCGCGCCGTCCTCGCGCCACGCACCGATCCGGGGCGAAGTCACGCGCATCGGCGCCACGTCGCGGATCGAGGAGGCCGAACGGCGGATCGCGACGGTGTCGCGGCTCCTCGACGAGCTCGTTACGGTCCCCGGGACACGTCACCGCTTCGGGCTCGACGCGGTCGTCGGTCTCATCCCCGGGTTCGGTGATGTTGCGTCGGCGGCGATCGGCGTATGGATCATCGCCGAGGCTGCGCGGTTTCGACTGCCGCCAATCGTCCTCGCCCGGATGGTCGTGAACACGCTCGTCGACCTGGGCGTCGGCGTCGTCCCGGTCGTCGGCGACGCGTTCGACTTCTTCTTCAAGTCGAACACCCGGAACGTCGAGCTGTTCCGGCGCCACGCGACGGACCCGGGTGCCAGCACGACCGAGCATCGGGCGTTCCTCGCCGGGCTTGCGCTGCTCCTCATCGGCGTCGTGTGGCTCCTCGCGATCGCAGTCGGATCGGTACTCTCGATCGAGCTCCCCGCGCCGTAGCGTCGCGCCGCCGCGACTGCTCCCGCTTGACCGCCGGTGCTTGACTGGACGTCTCGCGCCGGGAGTGGAGCCGCTCACCATGACGACCGCCACGAGCCAAGCCGGGCGCGCCGCGCGCGCCCTGTCGCCGCGTGCCACGATCTGGCTCTTCCACCTCTCCCTGCCGATCGCCGGGTTGTGGCTGCTCGTCGCGAACCCGTCGTACGACGTGGCGTGGGAGGACCACGGGGCGCACTTCTCGCTGATCCTCACCGTCGCGCTCGTCAATGTGCTGCTCGCGGCACTCGTCGGATCCGCGGCACACAGGCGCGGCGACGCGCGGCTGTTCCTCGTCTCGCTCGCGTTCGCCGCCGCGGCCGGGTTCTTCGCCCTGCACGCGTTCGTCACCCCAGCCGTCGTCCTCCAGACCCCGAGCGCGAGCTTCGTCCTCTCGAGTCCGGTCGGGATCGTCCTGGCCGGCGCGTTCGGCCTGGCCTCGGCAGGCGAATTCGACGAGTCCCGGGCCGCTGTCGTGCTCCGGTGGCGGGCGCGGCTGATCGCGCTTGTCGTCGTCGCGCTTGTCGCGTGGGTCATCCTCTCGCTCATTCCGGGCTCACCGCTCAACCGGCCGCTCGCGCCTGATGACGCGCAGCCGATCCTCCGGGCGCTCGCGATTGCCGGGGTCGCGCTTCACGCCACCGCGGCACTGGCGTACGTCGACCTGTACAGACGGCGGCCGTCGGTCGTGGTCATCGCCATCGTCACGGCGTTCGTCCTCCTCGGCGAAGCGCTCGTCGCGATGGCGGAATCGCGGTCGTGGCATGCGAGCTGGTGGGAGTGGCACGTCCTCCTGCTGCTCGGCTTCGGCTACGTCGCCTACAGCGCCCACGTCCAGTACCGCCGGGAGGGGCGCGCGACCGCGCTGTTCGGCGCGCTGTCGCTCGACGAAACGGTCCGCCGGCTTCGGGACGAGTACGCCACGGCCCTCGACGGGCTCGTGGATGCCATGGAATCGGCCGGCGAGACGGGGCGCTCGGCTGCGGTCGAGCCGGAGGCGGCGAGGTTCAGCGCCCGGTTCGGGCTCAGCGAGGGACAGGCCGACGTCCTCGTGCGCGCCGCGGAGGCGCTGGCGGTCGAGCGGCGCGAAGTTCGCAAGCTCGGCCTGTTCCGGCGCTACCTGTCGCCGGAGGTCTCGACGGCGCTCCTCGCCGACCCGACGCAGGCGGCGCTCGGCGGCGCGACCGTCGACGTGTCCGTGCTCTTTGCGGACCTGCGCGGCTTTACGTCCTTCTCCGAGCGCTCGGAGCCCAGCGACGTCGTCGCGCTCCTCAACGCGTACTTCGGCGAGGCCGTGCCGGAGATCCTCGGCAATGGCGGAACCGTCGTCCAGTTCATGGGCGACGCGCTCATGGCGATCTTCAACGCCCCGGTCCGCCAGGCGGACCACGAGCTGCGTGCCGCGCGAGCCGCCCTCGCCATCCAGCGACGCGCGGCCGCGATCGCCGACGGCCACGCGGAGTGGCCGCGCTTCCGCGTCGGCGTCGCGAGCGGTCCGGCGCTTGTCGGCAACGTCGGAAGCGACGAGGTCCGCAGCTTCACCGCGATCGGGGACACCGTGAACCTCGCGGCGCGACTCCAGGCTCAGGCGGCCGTCGGCACGGTCGTCGTGTCGGCCAGGACTGCCGCAGCCCTTGCCCGCCGGGCGGCGCTTGTCCCGATCGGCGAGCTCCGGCTCAAGGGCAAGGCGCGACCGGTCGAGGCGTTCGAGCTTCGCGGTCTCGTGGGCGACGACCGGGACGCGGCCACAAGCGACTTGGCGGCGGCGCCCGAAGGCTTCGTCGGCTAACGGTCAGGCGTCGTGGATCTCCTGGTCGCCGGCGCCGCTCCGCTCGACCTGGTCGTCGAGCGGCGAGCCCGACGGCTCCGGCGTATCGGCGTCGCGCGGGACGGAGCTGACGTCGCGCGTCGTGTCGGTCCCTCCCGCGGAACCGAGCCCGCCCGTTCCCGTGCCGGTGATCGCGCCGGTTGTCACGGCGTCGGTCTCCGGTCGCGGCGCCGAATCGTGGCGCTCGTCCGTCATCGCATCTCCTTCGGCTTCGTTGCCACACAGGAGACGCCAAGGCCCGGCACGACGGGTCCCGGGCGGCGGCTCGGCGCGTTGCAGCTCTCTCGCGCGATGGCGCATGGGTACCCCGTCCGCACCGTACCGAAATGTCAGTGTCGGGCCCTCGCCGCTGCGGCAAACTTCGCGCAGGACGCCGCGCGACGTCGTCGCGGAGGCGCCCGAGAGAGGGCCACTTGCAGACAACGCCGCCCCGCGCGTCCGTCACGGCGCGCTCCCCACTCGCGACCCGCCGCCGGTCGCCCACGGCGAGGCTCACGGCTGCGGCACCCGCGACCCCCGACCAGCGCCGCGTGGCGGCCCGGCTGACCTGGGGAACGCTTCGCGGCCCCGCTCCGACGGACGACGAGCTGGCACTCATTCGCGCCGGGCTCGGCGGGGTCGTGTTGTTCAGCCGGAGCCTGCGCGAGCGCGCCGACGTCCGGTCGCTCGTGGGGCGGCTGCGCGCCGAGGCGCCGGGGACGCTCCACGTCTCCGTCGACCAGGAGGGCGGTCACGTCGTTCGGCTCCGTGACGGGTTCACGGCGTTCCCGGGCGCGATGGCGATCGGGGCAACGCGATCGGCCGCGCTCGCGTTCGCGGCGGCGCAAGCGAGCGGCCGGGAGATCGCCGCCGCGGGGATCGACACGGTCCTCGCGCCGGTCCTCGACCTCGCCGCCGATCTGCGCAACCCGACCATCGGATCCCGCTCCTACGGCGCGGACCCGGCCCTCGTCGCGCGGCTGGGCGCGGCCGCCGTGCGCGGCTATCTCGCCGGCGGCGTCCTGCCCGTGCCGAAGCACTTCCCCGGACACGGCCGCACCCCGCTCGATTCCCATCTCTCGTCGCCCGTCGTCGGCGGCGACATGACGGCGCTCCGTCGCGACCTTCGGCCGTTCCGCGCCGCGCTCGACGCCGGCGCGCCGATGCTGATGGCCTCGCACGTCCGCTACGACGCGGTAGGCGACGACCTGCCGGCGACGCTGTCCCGGGCCGTGCTCGATTTGGCGCGCTCCGCACTCGGGTTCGACGGCGTCGTCGTCAGCGACGCGATGGTGATGGACGCGATCACGGCCGAGTCGCCGGTCCCGGAGGCGTGCCTCGCCGCGCTCGTCGCCGGCTGCGACATCGTCATGGCGCTCGAGCCTGCTCCGCGAACGATCGACGTCATCGCCGACGCGCTCGCGGCCGGACGCCTGAATGCCCGTCGAGCCGCGGAGGCGATGCGCCGGGTCGCCGGACTTCGGCGCCTCGTCGCGCCGGAGCCGAACGACCTGTCGCCCGACGACCTCGCGCGGCATGGCTCGTTGGCGGACGCGATCGCGAAGCGCTCGGTGACCCTCGCCTGGGACACCGGGATCCTGCCACTCGCGCCGGCGACGTCGATCGTGCTCATCGACATCGCGGGCCGGGCGATGAGCCCCGTCGAGGATCGCGCGTCAACCGCGCTGTCGACGGTGGCGACCGCGCTCGTCTCCCGGTTCCGGCGACTCCACGTGGTCCCGGTCTCCCCGCTGTCGCCGGCCGAGGCGGATGCCGCGGTCCAGGCGGCGTTCCAGGCCGAGGTCGTGCTCGTCGCGACGCGCGACGCGTTCCTCGGCGACGCCGAGCGGCGGCTGCTTGCGCGGCTCGCGGATGTCGGCCGGCCCGTCGTTCGGGTGGCGCTTCACAGCCCGGCCGACCTCGCGATCGCGCCGCGCCCCGACGCCGCGGTCGCAACCTACAGCGAGGTCGCCGCGACGGCGACTGCGCTTGCCGATGCGCTCCAGCTTGGCGCCCAGGCGTTCCCCGGCCGACTGCCGGTCGCGCTGCCCCTCGAGGAGCCGGCGCCGGAGGAACAGGCGGGCTGACGCGGCGCGCGGAGGAGTCCGGGCAGCCGCCGGTCACGCCGCGCGGTCGAGAATCTCCACCTCGATGAGCGGGCTCGACGCGACCATCGTGTCGACGTCGGTTCGCTGCCACGCCTGCGCCACGCGCTCGAGCACCGGGCGTCGCTCGGCCGGATCCGTGATGACCCGCGCACGAGCGGGGATGTCCGCCTTGACCGCGCCCTTGAGGTGGAACGTGAACTCCGGGTTCGCCTCGAGGTTCGCGAGCCACGAGCGACGCCGTCCCGGCATGCCGCTGATGTAGAGGCGGCCGTCGAAGTTGTGGAAGACGATCTCGATGCGGCGCGGCTCGCCCGTCCTGCGTCCGGTCGTCGTGATGTCGATGACGTGGCCGCTCGAGAGTGCGCGCCGAGTCGTGTCGTCCATGGCTCCTCGTCCCGGCGCCGCGCGCCGTAGTTGCTGGAGCAACTACTTTACGCCTTGGCGTCCACGGCGACAACCGAACGGCCGTTCTATCATTCATCGATGAAGCCGGAGTATCGCGAGGAGCCGTGCCGGACGGCCCTGAACCGCGTCAAGGGGATGCCGTTTCGATGGTCGCTCAACCCCTACACGGGCTGCGTCCACCAGTGCACGTTCTGCTTCGTCCGCGCGTTCGAGCGGCGTGCTGATCGCCCATCCGACGACCGCTACGGGACGTCGATCCGGGTCAAGACGAATATCGTGGAGGCGCTCGACCGGGAGCTCTCGCGGCCCCGCTGGCAGCGCGATCTCGTTGCGATCGGGACCGCCACGGACCCGTACCAGCCGGCGGAGGGACGCTACCGGCTGACGCGCGGCTGCATCGAGCGGCTGGCGTACCACCGAACCCCGCTGCATCTGCTCACCCGCGGGCCGCTCATTGTCCGCGACGTCGACGTCCTGTCGGACGCGGCCCGCGCGGCGAAGGTCACGCTGACGTTCTCGATTCCGACGATCGATCCCGCGATCTGGCGGCTGACGGAGCCCGGGACCGCGCCGCCGCGGCAACGACTGCGCGCGCTGCGGATGCTCGTCGACGCGGGGCTCGACGTCGGTGTCGGAATGGCGCCGATCCTGCCAGGCCTGTCGGACAAGCCCGAGCTCATGGCCGACGTGATCCGCGCCGCACGCGACGCCGGCGCGACCGGGGTATGGGCGAACGTCCTGTACCTGCGGCCCGGGACCCGCGAGCACTTCCTGGAGCACCTCGCCCGTGACTGGCCGGAGCTCCTCCCGGAGTACGAGGCCCTCTACTCTCGCGGCGCGTACGTCGACAAGTCGATCGCGGACCCGCTCAAGAAGACGGTTCGCCGGCTCGCAACGGAGCACGGCATCGCCGACCGGCGCGCGGTGCGCCTGGTGCCAGGCGATGGTCCCGAGCAGCTGGCGTTCCCGCTCGCGCCCGGCGAGCCGGGCGTCCGCATTGCGCCGCCGGGCGCCGCGTGAGCCGGACCTGATCGCCGAGGGTCAGCCCTTGTCGCGCGCTGCTGCCTTCACGGCGCGCTTGCCCGCCTGATATCGCTCCAGCGCCTCTGCCGAGTCGACGTCGCCGAGCGTCGGGTGGGTGGGCGCGACGTCCTCCCAGCCGGGCGGTCGAATCCCGAACTGCTTGCCGAGGATCGCGATGAGCGACTTCGCCTTCATCTCGCCGACGCCCGGAAGTGCCCTGAGCCGCTTCTCGAGGTCGCGCCCGTCCGACGCGTCGGTCCAGACGCGGCTCGCGTCGCCGTCGTACTCCTGCGCGACCGCGGTGCAGACCGCCTGGACACGACCCGCCATCGAGCCCGGGAACCGGTGGAGCGCCGGGCGCCGCCGGAAGACCTCCTCCAGCTCCGCGGAGTCCATCGTGGCGATCTTCTTCGCGTCGAGATGGCCGATCCGCCGCTGGAGCTCGAGCGGTCCGGCGAACGCCTTCTGGACCGTCACCTGCTGATCGAGCGTAAAGCCGATCAGCAGCGCCAGCGGGTCGCGGGCGATGAGGCGATCGGCCTCGGGATCGCCGGTGTACGGGAGGCTGTCGGGTGCTTGTCTGGTAGGCATGCGGGCATCCTACGCCGGGCGGCTTGGCGGCGGCTCACCGGCAACTTCGTCGGGAATTACCACGGCACAACCGTTCCCGACGGGCAACGCTCCCGCCGCTCGAACAGGCGCAGGGTCTTGTGTCGAGGGGTAGGATTCGAGGTCCAAGGGGTGCCGAGCATGACGGACCACCGCAACCCGGAACACCTGACCGGACGGAGCGCGACGACCCTCGTGGGGATCGCCTCGCTGCCGAAGACCGCGGACGCGTCTCGGGGCTCGAGCAACCTCGCCACCATCCCCCGCGCGGGAAACATCAGCAGCGATGCTCGCGCGGGCAGATTCGGCTGAGTCCGGGCCGAGCGCCGGCCGACTCGCGGGCGCGAACAAACGAGGACCCACGTCGGTGTGACGGGGGTCCTTTTGATGTCCGGCGCTGGAACGCACGGATGACCAACCGACCGTCCACGCACGCGACGGAGCCGTCGCACCGCGCGAGCGTGGCGGACTGGAACTTCCGGCGTTCCACGCCGCCGTTAGGAAACCTCAGCGGTTGCGTGGTCGGCTTCCAACGTCCGCATTCCTCGCCGAGCGCGGTCCGTTGGTCGGGCCGGCGTTCCACGACGTCGCCGGCATCGTCATTCGTCCACGCGCGGACCCGTCGTTCGTTGCCGTCGATCGAGGTCCCCCGTCGGGTCAGCGCGGCGCCGGTCGCGACCTACTGTTGCGGCAGCGGTGACGAGGAACGCCACCCGACAAGACTTCGAAAGGAGACGCTGATGTCCGCACAGTCCGGATACCTCCAGGTCGACGCCGTCGGCGTCTTCCCGTCGTATTTCCTCCTCTTCGTGCTGATCCTCGCCGTGCTCGGGGTCGTGGCCCACGCCGCGTTCGTCTGAGTCACGTCCATGGCCCCGAACAGGGGCCTCCGTCCTCCCAGCGCCTGAGGCCCCGGTCGAAAGCCGGGGTCTCGGCGCGTCTGAGGGCGCCGCCACAACGAGGAAGGCCGATCCCCGGAATCGTCGAGGCCCGGCGGATGCCGGGCCTCGATGCGACACCGTGAGCGCGTGGTCAGCCGGCGCGCCACGTCGCGGCGGTCATCCCGGGCCACCCGACGAGCGAGCGGTAGTACCGCCCCGGCGACGACGGATCCATGATCGCCGGCCGGCCCGGGTAGCGGGTCGTGGTGAACGTGAACGCGTACGTTTTGGTGGCCGTCGGATCGCTCCAGAAGATCTGGCTCATCGTCCTGTTCGTCGTGAACAGCCCGCTCAGGATGTAGCCGACGCTCGAGATCCCCTCGGCGAACACGGCCTTCGCGCTCGAGCGGAGGAACCCGTTCGAGTAGTTGTCGACGCGCTGGATGGCCGTCGACTTCGTCGGGTTCGCGGCGCCCCACTCGGAGTTGCCCGACGCATAGCACAGCCGGTTGAGGATGACGACGGCATAGGGCGCGAGCTTGATGTAGTGGTCGACGTAGTACTCGCCCCAGTACTTGACGTTGTAGTTCCCGTTGCCCGATGTCGCGTTCAGCCCGAGGCCGTCCTTCGTGTAGACCTGGAACGGAGCGTACGGGCTGGGCCAGCCGTTGCCGTGGCCCAGATAGATGAAGAGATTCGCGGCCTGCGCGACGGACTTCACCTTTGCCCACGTCGCGTACGGGCTGTAGACCTCGTAGACGGTGGCGCCGTAGGACCGGGCCTGGGCGGCGTACTTCTTCGCGTTGTAGATGTAGTTCGACGTGCTCGACCCCGACGGGCCGACGACGATGACGACCTTCTTCCCGGCCGCCGCGACCGACGCGGGGCCCGTGGCGAGGCCGCTGAACGCGAATGCCGCGCCGAGAACGGCTGCGATCGCGACATTGAGCGTGCGACGTGTCCGCGTGCTTCGAACGCCATGATTGGTCAGCGCCAAAAGTCTTGCCTCCTCACTGCCGGAACATCGCCATGGGGAAGCGATGACGGTGTGGTGGTGCCGCTGCGGCAGGTGAGGAAGCGCAAGCGACGGCGTCGGTGGGCGCCATCGGGACGGGGCGAGGGCGCTCGGGCTGGCCGAGCGGCGGACCCGTGAGCTGGGTCCGAAGAGCCGAGTGCGCGACTCGGCCGTGGTCGACAGGTTCCTGCCGTGGGGGCGGCGGTCTTCTGTTGTCGAGCCCTGTCTTGGGGTGGGGTGACGGGCCTGGGGGCCCTGCGGCGAGTATGGCACGCGGTAGAAGGCATGTCCTCCGGCGATTGGACCATGCCAGCCACGTATCATCCGGTCAGTGCGCGCGCGCACCGCGCGTCGCCGTTCTTCCGCGACTCGAAACCGCGCTTCGGCGAGGAGTTCCGGTATGCTGCGCGCGGCCACGGAGCACGATTGACGCTCCGTCCGGGCCGCATGGAGAACGTTTGACCTTCGACACCCTCGGCCTGTCGGCCGATCTCCTCGGGACCGTCGCCGAGGAGGGATACGAACAACCAACACCCGTCCAGGCCGAAGCCATCCCGCTCGTCCTCGCCGGGCGCGACGTGCTCGCCGCCGCCCAGACCGGAACGGGCAAGACGGCGGCGTTCGTGCTCCCGATCCTCGATCGACTGCGCGAGCACGCGAACACCAGCTTCTCGCCGGCACGACATCCCGTTCGCTCGCTGATCCTCGTCCCGACACGCGAGCTGGCCATGCAGGTCGACGAGAGCGTCCGGACGTACGGCCGCACGGTTCCGCTCCGCCCCGCGGTCGTCTACGGCGGCATCCCGATCGAACCGCAGATCAAGGTCCTGCGGAGCGGGGTCGAGATCCTCGTCGCGACGCCCGGTCGGCTGCTCGACCACGTGGGGCAGAAGACCGTCAACCTGTCGGCCGTCGAGATCCTCGTCCTCGACGAGGCCGACAGGATGCTGGACATGGGGTTCCTGCCGGACATT
>DATFPL010000191.1:0-2504 GCA_035264845.1 Candidatus Limnocylindrales bacterium
GTCGAAGATCAGGAGGATCCCGAACTCGCGGGTCAGCGCCCGCATCGCCTCGTGAAAGCCCGGCTCCGGGAGGATCGCCTGCGCGTTCCCCAGGACCGGCTCGACGATCACGGCGGCGATGTCGTCGCCGCTCCGCTCGAAGAGCCGACGAAGCCGCTCGATGTTGTTGTAGCGGGCCGGGATGATCGTGTCGGCGACCTGGCTCGGGATGCCGCGGCCCCACGCCAGCGCGACCGGATTGTCCGCGTCACCCAGCTCCGACATGTCGTTCGGCGTCACGGAAATCAGGGCGTAGTCGTGAACCCCGTGGTACTGGCCCTCGAACTTGACGATCTTCGTTCGCCCGGTGAATGCGCGGGCGAGACGCATCGCGTGCATCGTCGCCTCGGTCCCGGAAACCGTCATCCGGGCCATGTCGACCCAGCCCGAGACCTCGCACAGCAGCTCCATCGCCCTGACCTCGTCCTCCGAGGTCAGGCTGAAGCTGACGCCGCGGCGCATCCGCTCGTTGACGTAGTCGTCGACCCGGTCGTCGCCGTGACCGAGGATGACGGGGCCATAGCCCATGCGGAGGTCGATGAACTCGTTGCCGTCGATATCCCAGACGCGGCCGCCCTTGCCGCGGTCGACGTAGATCGTGTCCTCGCCCCATGCACGGAAGTTGGAATCCGTGCCGCCCGGCATCGTCCGGCTGGCGCGCCGGTACATCTCGAGCTGACGGGATCGCGCGAGGGTGGCGGGCCGCGCTGCCCGTTCTGTTGCCATGACTCCTCCGGGATCGGTGCGGCGTGCGAGACACGAGTTTCAGGTCGTGAGACGGGTCCGCTCATCGTCGCACAGCGGCGCCGTGCGCGTCAACGCGAATATCGCACAAACGGTGCCGATCCACCACGAAATACGCACGATTACGGTACGTGAGGAACCAGAACCGCGGATCGACCGCTAGGATGGCCGCATGTCTGAAGCAAGGCCGGGGACCGTCTACTGGCTGACGACCGTGCCTTCTCCCACGCCGGAACCCCTCATCGCGGACGGCCGCGTCGACGTTGCGATCGTCGGCGGCGGGTTCACCGGACTCTGGACCGCGCTCGCGTTGACCGAGACGGACCCTGGCCTTCGCGTCGCCGTGCTCGAGATGGAGTCGGTCGGGTTCGGCGCGAGCGGCCGCAACGGCGGCTTCTGCTGCGCCAGCCTGACGCACGGGCTCGCGAACGGGCTGCGGCACTTTCCGGACGAGGTCGACATCCTGCAACGGGAGGGGATCGACAACCTCCGGGCGCTCGTCGCGTTCACCCGGCGCCACCGGATCGACTGCGAGCTCGAGGAGACCGGCATCCTCGACGTCGCGGACGCCTCGCATCAGGTCGAGGAGATGCGGGACTGGGCCGCGGAGTCGACGCGGCTGGGCGAGCCGCTCGAGTTCCTCGATCGGACGGCGGTTCAGGCGGAGGTTCACTCGCCGCTGTGGCAAGCTGGCCTCTACCGCGCCGGTCGCGACGTGATGCTCAATCCCGCGCGACTCGTCCGCGGGCTGGCGCGCGTAGCGGCGGAACGCGGCGTCCGAATCCACGAAGCGACGCGCGTGACGAACGTCGAGCGACGAGCGGGCGGCGTTCGCCTGCGAACCGCGGCCGGCGCGACGCTCGACGCGGACCACGTCGTCGTGGCGACGTCCGCCTACTCCGGCTGGCTGCGGCGGCTCCAGTCACGCTTCGTGCCCGTCTACGACTACGCGCTCGTGTCCGAGCCGATGACGCCGGCGCAGCGGGAATCGATCGGCTGGCGGCGCCGCCAGGGCATGTCCGATTCCAACAACCAGTTCCACTACTTCCGACTCACTGCCGACGACCGAATCCTGTGGGGCGGGTACGACGCCGTCTACCACTACGGCAACGAGGTCGCGCCGCGGCTCGACAGCCGGCCCGCGACGTTCGCCCGTCTCGAGGGTCACTTCCGACGTGCGTTTCCGCAGCTCGCGGGGCTTCGCTTCCCGTTCCGCTGGGGCGGCGCGATCGACACGACGAGCCGGTTCACCGTCACCTTCGGGCAGTCGATGGGCGGGCGCCTGACGTACGCCCTGGGCTACACCGGACTCGGCGTCGCGGCGAGCCGCTGGGCCGGCGGCGTCGTGCGGGACTTCATCCTGCGGCCCGAATCGGAGCTGCTCAGGCTGCGCTTCGTGCGCAGCGAGCCGTTCCCGTTCCCGCCCGAACCCCTTCGCTACGCGGCGGTCGAGCTCGTCCGGCGCGAGCTCGACCGCGCCGACCGAAACGAGGGCCGACGCGGGCTGCTCCTCCGCACGCTCGACGCGGCCGGCATCGGCTTCGACAGCTGAACACGAAGAGACCCCGGCGAGGCCGGGGTCTCCGCGGTGAGAACCGTGGGGTGGGTCAGTCCTGTGGCAAGCGGATCAGCAGCAGCTGCCCGCCCTCGCGCTTCTTCGTCAGCGACGGGGACGTGATCGTCTCCTGCTCGACGAAGATCGTGTGCGCCTGGACGTCGAT
>DATFPL010000192.1:0-10785 GCA_035264845.1 Candidatus Limnocylindrales bacterium
GGCGCGCGACGAGCGCCGGGGTGGTACCAGCGTCGGCGAAGCCGGTGACGCCGCGGAGCGTCTCGCGCCCCGTTTCGGATCCATCCGCCGCGTCGATCGTGATGACGGTCTGGTCGCCGCTCGCCACGAGCAGCGAGGCGCCGTCGTCCGTGACGTGGAGATGCCGAACGGGCCCGTCGACGGTCGCAAGCGTCGCGACATCGGGGAGCCGCGCGGACGCATCCTTGCGCCGCGCGTCGAGCGCCGCGAGGTCGACAGTTGCGATCCGGCCGTCCTCGGCGCCGATGAAAAGCCGGTGGCCGGCGGTGTCGACGGCGAGCGCCGTCGACCGCGGCGCGGGCAGCGTCGCCTCCAATGCCCGCGCCCGCAGGTCATAGCTCCGGACCTGCGACCCGGTGTCGACGAGCAGCCGGTCGCCCGTCCGCTCCGTCGCGCCCACGTCGTCCCAGCGCGGCTCGATTGCCGCGTCGACGACCGGGGTGCCGAGCTCGCTCGTCGCGACGACCCGGTCGTTGCCGAACGCGACGAGGCCGCCGGCCATGGCGTACTTGGCGAGATGCGGGTGAGTCCACTCGTAGATGCCGTGCTCGATTCCGTACCGCCAGTCCTGGAGGAACTCCGTTGCGGTCCGCGCGTGGTACACCTCGTCGAAGTGCATCCGGTACGGCTCGTCGAGGCGCCACATCCGGAGAACGAGCGACGCGACGACGAGGACGACGAGGACCCACACGTCGAGTCGGTCGAAGCGGCCGCCGGACTCGCGGTCGAGGGAGTGACTGCGGTCGGGCCGGACGGGACGGTCGAAGATGCGGCTGCGAAGCCAGCCCCACGCGCCGACGTCGCCAAAGCCCGGGCGCCCCAGCCACACCGGTCGCGCGCGACCGACGGGCGGGTCCATGGCGTCCGGAGTGACGGCCGCGGAACTGATCGCGGGAGGCGGCGACGCGCCTCCGAACCCGCCACTGACGGCAAACGCCGTCGTGGCAAGCGCCGCCTGCGTCGCGGGTTGCGGCCAGGCAAAGCGCCTGCCGGTATCGCGCGCCGTCTCGGACCAGCCGTCGACGGCGAGCGACGGCGCGGCCGGCCACGCATTCGGGGTCCGTGCTGTCTCGTCGTCGCCCGCGATCTCCTCGTCGAGCCGGCTGAGCGACCCGTCGGTCAGCTGCGATGCTGCCCACACGAACCCGAGGAGATGCACGATCGACACGACCGCCACGCCGGCCGGCGCGCGGATCGCCTCACCCATCCCGAACCAGTCCCGGATCTGCGGGTTGTTCGCGTAGATCGTCGTGAGGACCACGTACATGTTCGCGAACGTCGCCGCGGCGAGGAGGACGTACGCAAGGCGCCAGCGGATCGAGACTCCGGCAAGGATCGCCGCGACGGCGTAGAGCGGGAAGAGATACCGCTCGTGGACGCGAGTGGGGACGACGAAGAAGGCGATCGCCATGACCGCGACCCCGACGAGGATCGTGCGTCGGTCCGGCCGCCGGGCGACGACGAGGCTGATCGTGACGACGGCGACGACGAGCAGCACTGTGCCGACGACGACGGCGGGGACGGGGCCGAACATGAGCGCGGGCGAGCACGCGACGGTCGGTCTCGTCGCGGGCGGAACGACGACGTCGCAGACCCACTGGCCGTTGGCGGCGATGCCGTCCCCGCCGAGCTGGAGCAGCGCCCACGGGTTGTACGCGTTGACGGTCAGATACGGGTACCCGCCCGCTGCGTTCGCCACCTGCCCGATGAGCCCAAAAATCGACAGCCCGAACGGCGCGGACAGGACGATTGCCGTGACGACGCCGGCGATCGCCGTCGTCGCGATCCGGATGGGGCCGCGGATGTGGCGCTCGACGTCGAGCATCGGGAATGCCGGCGCCGACTCGTCGCCGTACCCGCCGCGCGGAAACAGCGCGCGGCGGATGACGACCGCGCCGACGATGGGGACGAGGATCCCGAGCTGGGGCTTGATGACTGCCGCGATCACCGTGAAGATCGCGGACCGTTCCGGGCGGTCGCGCCACAGCTCGCGCATCCCCAGCAGCAGGAACACGGTCCCGACGGCGTCGACCTGGCCCCACACCACGCTGTCGAACCACGTCACGGGATTGACGACGAGGATCGCCGCGCCGAGGAGCGCCGCCCGGCGGCTGCCGCCGAGCTCCTGCGTCATCGACCAGACGAGCCACCCGAGCACGAGGTCGGCGAGGATCGGCGGCAGCTTGATGAGATCCAGGCCGAGGATCGAGGGGAGCGCCATGACGCGCCCGATCGGCTCGAGCACGTGGCCCGCGAGCCCCACCAGCCAGAGCACGTACAGGTAGCCGGGCGTGTAGTCGTGGAAGAACGGGCGCCCGTAGAACCCGAGCGGGCCCTGCGCCGCGAGGTTCGCCGCCCACGCCCGGAATGACGTGAGGTCGACCTGGAAGCCAGAGCCCGGCAGCCGTTGTGCGATGATGAGGCGGAAGGCGAGGCCGAGCGCGAGCACGATGAGAATCGCGCCTGCGGCATGCGTCCCGGAGGTCCGCGTCGCCGCTCCCGTGCCCCGATCCGGCACACCCGTAGCGGGGTCAGTCACCGGGAGAAGTTCGGACTCCTGCACGAGCGTTGAGGTGGACCGCAGGGTAGCACAGGGTCGCCCACCGAGCCCTCGGCCAGGCCGAACGACGCTCCCGCGGAACTCCACCCTGGACTCCCCGTGGATGCCACTCGCGATCGGCCTCGGGTTCGTCGCGGTCGCCCTGGTCACGTACAGCGTCAGCCATCCGGTCAGGTACTACAACCACTTCGTGTGGCAGGCGCTCGCATTCCTCGAGGGCCGCGTCGCGATCGAATTCCCGGTAGCGGACTCCGTGGCCGGCGCGGGCAACGCGGGCTTCCAGGACGTCCTCGCCATCCTGAATCCGGACGGCTCGTTCTCCGGGCGCGGCCTCATCCCGTTCCCGCCGCTGCCGGCGATCGTCCTGCTCCCGTTCGTTGCCGTCTGGGGGCTGAGGACGGACGAGCAGCTGATCTCCGCGCTCCTCGGCGCCGTGGATGTCGGGATTGCCTGGTGGATGCTCGGACGTCTTGGCGTTCGCCTCGGCGCGCGCTTCTGGACGACGGTCTTCTTCGCATTCGGGACCGTCTTCTGGTACAGCGCGCAGCTCGGCACGACGTGGTACTTCGCGCACGTCGTCGCGGTCGGGCTGCTGCTCGCCGCGGTCGGCGTCGCGGTCGGACGTGATCCGGCAAGCGTCGGCGTGGACGAAGACGAGCGCGCCGAGCCCCCCGTCGACGACGCGCACCGCGCCTCGACGTCGGCGGTTCGGGCGGCGCTCGGCGGCGCATTCGGGCGACTCGACCGCCCGCAGCTGCTCGCCGGGCTGCTGTTCGGCCTCGCTGCGACCGCGCGCGTCAGCGTCCTGTTCGGGGCGCCGTTCTTCGCCTTCGTCGGAAGCGGCGGGACGTGGCAGCGGCGCGCGGTTTCCGCTGGCATCGGCGCAGCGCTTCCAGTCGCGATCCTTCTCGCCTACAACCTCGCCACGACCGGACACCTCGTCCATCCCGGCTACGAGCTGTTGTACCGCCAGGAGGCGGTGGGCTACCCGACGCTCAATTACCACCCGGGCTGGGGGATCGAGGATCCGCGGTACCTGCCCCAGAACTTCCAGATCGCGTGGCTCAGCCCGCCGGCGATTCTCCCAACGGAGCTCCCGACGGCCCTCGGCGACCCGACGCCGCTGTGCACCGAACCCGGAGCGACACGCGGCCTCTTCGACGCGAACTGCCCGATCGCCATGCCGCGCGACACCGGCATGAGCATCCTGCTCAGCAGCCCCGCCTACCTCCTCGTCATCCCGGCGTTTCGGCGGCTCTACGGCCGATCGCGCCTCGTGACAGGCGCCGCCATCGCGATCCTGTTCGTCGCCGTCTTCAACCTCATGCATTTCAGCCAGGGCTGGGTGCAGGTGGGCTACCGGTTCAGCAACGACTTCGTGCCGTTCGCGCTGCCGCTCGTGGCCCTCGGCGCCGAGCGGCTCCGCGATCACCCGCGCGTCGTCGGCGGCCTCGTCGTCGCGTCGGTCGTCGTAAGCGTCTGGGGCGTCGTATGGGGCAACATCCTGGGATGGTGAGGGCCGCGGGCCGCGCGGCGGTCGCCGGTGGTTCGGTCGTCGTGGCCGCCGCAGCGGTGCTGCTGTTCCGCTCGACGCTGCTGCCCGGCGTCGGGTTCTGGGACACCGCCGAGTTCCAGGCAGTCGCGCCGCTGCTGGGCACCGCCCACCCAACCGGCTTCCCGAGCTACGTCATCCTGGGCTGGCTCGCATCGCTGCTGCTCACGCCCGTCGGCGAGCCTGCCTTTCGGATGAACGTCCTGTCCGCGTTGCTCGTGGCCGGCGCGGCGGCGACCACGGTCGTCCTCGTCCGACTCCTCACGCGCTCGACGCTTATCGGAATCGGTGCCGGCTTCGGGCTCGCGGCGACGCCGATCGCCTGGTCGATTGCGACCCACGCGGACCCGCACGCGCTCCACCTGCTGCTCGTCGCGATCCTGCTGGCGCTCCTTGTCGCGTGGGAGCACAGCGGGTCGAGCCCGGGCGATCCATCGCGGCTAGACGACTCCGAGCCCCGCGCCCGGAACGATCGGCTGCTCGTTGCCGCCGCCGCCGTCTTCGGCGTCGCCGCGACGAACCACTCGCTGACGCTGCTGCTGATCCCTCCGATCGGCCTGTTCGTGTTGGCAATCGAGCGGGGGATCTGGCGGCGGCGCGGCATCGTCGCGGCGTGCCTGGTCGCGAGCCTTGCGACGGCCGCCCTCCTGTACCTGGAGCTGCCGCTCCGAGGCGGCCCGCTCCGCGCGTCGCTCGTCTACGGCGAGCCCTCGACGCTGCAGGGCTTCGCCTACATCGTGCTCGCGGAGCAGTTCCGCGGCAGCTTCGTCGACCCGCTCGGCGACCTCCCACAGAAGTTCGTCGCGCTCGTCGATCTCGTCGTCGCGCAGTTCGGCCCGTTCGCCCCGCTCGTTCCGATCGGTCTCCTCGTGACGGCGATCAGGCAACGGCCATACGCGCTCCTCAGCGGCGTGGCGGCCGCGATCGCCTGCTTCTTCGCGGCGTCCTACGCCAACGCGGATATCGCGCGCTACTACCTCGGCCCGGCGCTGATGGCGTGGACGTGGCTCGCGATCCTCGCCGGCGCAGTGGTGGACGCGGTCGCGGAAATGATGGCGTCCGGGGGCGCGTGGCTCCGTCGCTGGTGGCGGGAAGCGGCGGCTTTGGTCGCCGCCGTCGCGCTCATCGTGCCGTCCGTCGCCGTCCTGCAAGATCGGTCGCGGCGCGTCGATGAGAGTCGCAACCACCAGGCGCAGGAGTGGACGACGGCCGCCCTCGATGCCATGGACCGCGACGCCGTCGTCCTCAGCTGGTGGAGCTACTCGACGCCGCTATGGTACGCACAGCGCGTCGAGGGTCGGCGTCCGGACATCGCGATCGTCGACGACCGGACGCGCCTCGACGAGCATCTCGGAGAGGTGACGGACGTGATCGACGCGCAGCTCGGCCGCCGGCCGGTCTACGTCATCCGCAGCAACGACTCGGACCTCGCCGCTCTCGCGGTCCGCTACCAGCTGGAGCCCGTCGCCACGGCCGCTCCGAACCTGCTGCGGGTCACGGCGAGCCTGGCGGCACGCCCTTGACCGTGGTGACGTCGACGTCGACCTCGACGGCGCCGGACGGTCGCGAGGCTATTCGGCGCGTCGAACGGCTGTCGTATTTCTTCCCGGCCCACAACGAAGAGGCCAATCTCCGGCCGCTCGTCGACGAGGCGCTCGCGACGTTGCCGGAACTCGCGGACACCTGGGAGATCGTCATCGTCGACGACGGGTCACGAGACGCGACGCGCCAGATCGCCGACGAGCTTGCCGCCGCCAACCCCGACCGCGTCCGCGCGGTCCACCACCCGACGAACCTTGGCTACGGCGCGGCACTCCGGACGGGGCTCGCATCGGCGCGCTTCGAGCTCGTCGCGTTCACCGACGGCGACCGCCAGTTCCGCGTCGCCGACCTGCGCCGCCTGACCGAGCGGCTGTTTGCACCGGACGCACCGGACGTCGTCGTCGGCTACCGGATCCGGCGCGCCGATCCACTCGCCCGCACGGTCTACGCACGGCTCTACCGCCTCGCCAACCGCATCTTCTTCGGCCTCCGGATCCGCGACGTCGACTGTGCCTGCAAGCTGTTCCGCCGGGCCGCACTCGACGCCATCCGGACGGAATCGGGCGGGGCGTTCTTCTCCGCAGAGCTGCTCATCAAGCTGCGCGCATCGGGTCGCAGGGTCGTCGAGGTCGGGGTGCCGCATTACCCGCGAACCGCGGGCTCGCCGACCGGCGCCAAGCCGTCGGTCGTCTTCCGTGCGGTCCGCGACTTCTGGCTGCTACGGCTCCGGCTGTGGGCTGCGCCGGATCGGGCGCTCGGGCGGGGCGAGGCGATCGTCGCGACCGCCCGCGGTGACGAGGCTGGAGCTCCCGCGGGCTAGCTGCTGCCGCCGGGCCCCTCACGGCGCTCGCCACCGGCGCCCGGCTCGGCATCGAGCGAGTTGACGAAGTCGCGGAACACGTCGAGCCGGGGGTCGACGATCTTCTCGCCCGTGGACTCGAGGGCTGCGCCGGCCCCCTCGGCATCCTCCTCGGCGTCGATGCCGGCGTCGGCGCCCAGCCCGGCCTGGTCGAGCACCGCCTCCGCTGCGAAGATCCGGACGCCGCTGCGAACAGCGAGCGCGAGGGCGTCCGAGGGTCGGGAATCGACCTCGACGGTCTTGCCCGCGTACTCGAAGAAGAGCCGCGCGTGGAACGTCTCCTCCGCGAGCGTCGAGATGACGACGCGATCGACCCGCACGCCCAGCTCGTCCAGCGTCGCCGCGAACAGATCGTGGGTCAGCGGCCGCTCCGGCGTGAGGCCCTGGAGCTTCATCGCGATGGCGCTCGCCTCCCACGGCCCGATCCAGATCGGCAGGTACCGCTCGCGGTCCGTCTCCTTCAGGATCACGACGTGGCGGCTCGAGAGCATGTGGACCCGCACGCTCTCGACGACCATCTCGACCAGACCGTCCGCCATGGCCGGATTATCCCACGGTGGCTGGGCGGAGCGGCCGTGGCGGCCGGCCGCGAACGAGCAGCCCCGCGAGCGCGCCTGCCACGAACCCGCCGATGTGGGCGAAGAACGCGACGCCGCCCTGTGCACTCGTCGCCCCCAGCGAGGCCGCGCCGTCGATGAGCTGGAGGACGAACCAGAAGCCGAGGACGAGGAGCGCGGGAACCTCGATCAGCTGGTAGAAGAAGCCAAGGAACACGAGCGACAGGATCCGTGCCCGCGGATAGACCACGACGTACGCACCGAGCGTCGCCGCGATGGCGCCCGACGCACCGATGAGTGGAACCGTCGACTGCGGGGCGATCGCCACCTGCGCCGCCGCGGCCGCGATCCCACCGGCAAGGTAGAAGGCGAGGAACACTGGCCGCCCAACGCGATCCTCGACGTTGTTACCGAAGATCCAGAGATAGAGCATGTTGCCGAGCAGGTGCAGCCACCCGGCGTGCAGGAACAGGCTGGTGAGGATCCCGAGGACGGGTGCCGAGACGACGTTCCCGCCGCGCAAGGCGGCGGTGAGGTCCGCGGGCACGACACCGTGCTCGGTGACGAACCGGTCGAGGCCCGCCTCACCGCCGCTCGCGAGAACGCCCAGCTCCCACGCGAACGCGACGAAGCAGGCCCCGATGAGGGCGAGCGTGACGATCGGTGTCCGCCGTGTCGGGTTCGCGTCCCGCAGCGGAATCACGGCGCGGCGGAGGCCCCTGTCGACGCGCCCGGCTTCGTGGACGGTCGCCCGGATCCCGCCGGACCCGAGGGCGCGGGAGAACCGTCGGCATCCGACGAGGCCGCGGCGAGGAACGCCTGGTGGACGGTGTTCGCGGTGATCCAGACGAGCGTCGCCGGGGCGTCGTTGACGCCCGGGATGACGTACATCCCGCGTACATCCGCGAGCGCCTTCGGGTCGCCCGCGACGCGGTACTGCGCGCGGTACTTGCCGTCGGCCTTCTCGAGGGCGATGACGCGGCCGTTCTCCGCGTCGTACCCGTAGAGCGTGCCGGTCCGGCGGTCCGTCCCCGAGGTGACGAATGTGTAGCGCGGCTTCTCGCGAAGCACCTCGTCGCCGGGGGCCGCGGCCTTCCAGCCCTCGCCGTTGCCGGCGACGTAGCGCGACACCGCGCCGCCCTCGACGACGAAGATGTCGCCGTCGATGTGGAGCTCGGTGATCTTGTCGACAGGTCTCGCCGCGTCGAGCCACCCGGTCGAGCGCTGGGGGAACCCGCTCCCGTCGGCTGCGGGCGAGTACGCCCGAATCTGCTTCTCCGAGGGATCCACGAGGTAGAGGTTGTAGAGCCCGTCGTCGAAGCTCTTCACGTACGTGCCGATCGCGGTGATGTCGTCGCCCCACGACGCCGACCCGTTGACGCGGATCGGCGCGAGCGTGCCGCGGCCGGCCGAGTTCGCGGCCCGCCACCGCCACAGGATGTTCTTCGAGTCGAGGACGAGGAGGTCGGGGCCGCCGACCGTCAGGAACTTCGGGGTGCCCGCGATCGTGCCGCCGGCGCGACTCCCGAAACGGAGGACCGCGGCGGGCTTCTTCGTCTTCGGATCGATCCGGTAGACGGCCTTGGTGGCCCGGTCGAGGACGAACGTCGCGCCGTCCGGCCCGCGGACCACCGCCGCAAGGTCGGTCGGCGGCTTGGCGGCTGCATCGAACGCGTACACGACCTCGTCGGCGACTTCCACGACGCCGTAGAGCCGATCCAGCCCGCCGACGACCTGCGCGCGTACGGGCGCGATCGAGGACCCGGACACGCCGGCCTTCTCCGCCTTCGTGAGCTGCTGGTATGCGTCCACGAGGAGGGGCATTGCGCGTCGCTTGTCGTCCTTCACGAGATCGACGCCCGGCGCGAAGACCTGGGCGACGTCCGCTTTCGCCGTCTCGAACGCCTTCTGGCCCGTCGTCACCGACGAGATCGCCTCCTTCGGCACCTGCCCGCCGCCGAGGGCGAAGATCCCGAGCCCGAGGCCGACAGCGACGGCGATGAACGCGAGGACGGCGACGGCCGCGCGGCGCTGCGTGTCCCGACGGGCGCTGCTGGGCGACACCCGCCGGTACGCGGTGCGTCGCTGCGGCAGGAGGTCCTGAAGACGGCGGAACGCGCGACCGAACGCGCCGCCGGCCGCGTCGCGCGCCTGACGAGCGCCGGCCTGCACGGCGGCCACGCCACCCGCGACGGGGTCGGCAAGGGGTATCGGCGACCGGTCCGGAGCGCCGGCGAGCGGCTCCGGCGGGCGGACCGGCACGAGGACACGCTGCTTGTGTGTCGCTGCGACCTCCGTGGCCTCGAGAGCGATGGCGCCGTCGCTGCCGCTGCCGTCCGCCGCGACGAACCGCTGGTGGAGATGCTCGATCGCGGACTGCGGGTGCAGCGTCACCATCGCGTCCTTCAGCTCGTCGGGCCCCAGCTTCGCGACGACGTTGGGGGAGATCAGGACGAGCGAGTCGCCGACGGACAGCTCGCCGCGCCACACGTCGGGCTCCAGCTCACCGGCAGGGAGTCCGCGCTCGCGATGCGGATCGGGCAGCGTCGACAGCCGCGCCTGGCGGATGAGGTATGCCTCCGCGGGCCCGACCGTTGCGACGTACAGCTCGTTGCCGCGGACGACCGCCACGCCGATCCCGATCGGCCCGTTGCCGTTGGTTCCGTTCCCCAGCCCGAGCCGGTCGCGCTGGTGCGCAAGCCGCTTGTTGACCGATGCAATCGCCTTCTCGAGGCAGACGCGGATGCCCGCCGACTCGTCGTAGTAGTACTCGTTGCGGATCGTCTCCGCGGCGATCCGTGTCGCCTCCGCCGCGCGGGCGTTCGACAGCCGTGACGTGACGAGCAGGTAGAGGTGGCCCTTCGAGCGCGCGATGCTGCCGACACTCGGCTCGACGACGACGACCGTGTCCGGCGAATCGCGGAGCCGATCCTGTTCGGCGACGACACCGAGCTTCAGCTGAAGCCTGACGGCCATGAGCCTCTCTGCTGGGGGAGACCGGAGTCGTGGCTGACGCGGCACGGAAGACGGTGATCCCGGTTCGACCGTGACGCTCGTCCCGAGATGGCTGGCAGGTGCCGCGATTATACGGCCGGGCCCTGCCTCCGGACGCGGACATGGAGCTCGGTCGCTCGAAGGCCGCCCGGCGCGGCGCGGAACGCGTCGAGCACCTCCGTCGAACGCATCCGGAGCTCCTGCGCGACGATCGGCGCATCGGCCTCGACGACGAGTGCGAAGCCCTCGAGCCGGATCACGCGGCATGCGCCCGAAGCCGCGGGGACCCGCTCGGCGACGATCGCCGAGAACGTCGAGATGGCGCGCGCGAGTCGCAGCTCCTCCTCGAGTCCCAGGCGCCTCGCCGCTTCCGGGATCAGGTCGCCGATGCGCTCCATCGGTCGCCGGCGTCCGGTCACCCGCGCGAGTCCGCGGCCACCCTCGGGCCGAGCAGGCGCGCGCCGTTGGGCGCCGGTATGACCTCCCACGATGTCGCGGCGCGGCGGAGCTCCGGATCGAGGTCGTCCGGCGTCGTCGTCGTCACGAACGCCTGCGGTAGCTCGGCAATCCTGCGGACGAGATGGGCGCGCCGGGCCGGGTCGAGCTCGGAGAACACGTCGTCGAGCAGCAGCACCGGCGGGCTGCCGACGAAGATTGTCGCGAGTGCGGCACGTTGCGCCTC
>DATFPL010000193.1:0-4508 GCA_035264845.1 Candidatus Limnocylindrales bacterium
TCCTGACCGAGAAGCTGCGCGCCGTCGACGGCGTCCGCGAGACGGAGACCTTCGTGTACCTGCGGATGGTCAAGCAGACCTACCAGTGGGGCACTCGCTGAGCCTTCGCTGACGCCGGCGCGACCGTCCTCCCGGTGCCGCCGCGCACCTGAAACGCCAGGAGCGATGGCGCCGAAAGGGGTCGGACGGGGTCGAGCGACTAAGATTGCGAGGGAGGCGGGCCCCCGGCGCCTGCCTGGCGCGCGGAGGACGTACCAGAGGTTGGGCGAGCCCGTCCTGATCCTGCTCATCGTCGCGGTCGTGGCGAATCTCATCGTCATGGCGGCCGTTCTCGTGCCGCCCCTCGTCGGTCGGACGAGCCCGATCCGGATCGAGCGCGAGCTCGACGAGTCGGATCGGCGGTCTGTTGAGCTTGCGGCGCTCGTCGGCGCGGACGCGTCATCGCCCGATCCGGACGTTCCGGTCTGGGCATACGACCGCGTCGTCCGGATCGTCAGCTGGGTCTTCATCGCCGCGACGTCGACGATCGTCGCGGTCACCGGGCTCTGGCCCGACGCCCAACCCGCCATCTTCGTCCTGCTTGCGCTCGCCAGCCTCTTCGTCCTCGTCGTCCACGACCTGCTGCCGTCGTCCGCGCTGGGACCGGCAAAGTTCGTCGTCGAAGGATCGATGGCGATCACGTTCGCCACCCTCCTCGTGATGTTCACCGGGCGCGAGACGAGCCCGTTCTTCTTCGTCTTCCCGCTCATCGTGGGCGGCGCCGCACTCGTCGTCAGCCAGCGGGTGACGCTCGTCCTGGCGGGGTTTGCGAGCCTCGGCTACCTCATCGCGCTGACGGCGGCGGAGGCACGGGGCCTGACCGCACAGACGATCGCGACGATCGGGATCAACCTCACCGCGCTCGTCCTCCTCGCCTACGTCGCGATGGTCATCGCGCGCGAGCAGCGCCGGGCGCGCGACGCAGCGATCCGGCTGTCGACCGTCGATCCACTCACGGGTCTCTTCAACCGGACGTTCTTCTTCGCGGCGATCGAGCGGGAGATCGCCCGCAGCGCGCGGTCAGGCCGTGGCTTCTGCCTGCTGATGATGGATCTCGACGAGCTCAAGGCGATCAACGACAAGTCCGGACACTTCATGGGCGACCGCGTGCTCCGCGGCGTCGGCGACGTCATCCGCGACGGCGTGCGGAAGATCGACATCGCGGCGCGCTACGGGGGCGACGAGTTCGTCGTCCTCCTGCCGGAGACCGACCCGACGGGGGCCTACGTCCTCGCCGAGAAGATCCGCATCGGCGTCGCCGAGCTGGCGCTCCCTGGGACGGACGTTCGCACGTCACTCTCCGCGGGCGTCGTTGCGTACCCCGACGACGGCAAGAACCCCGACGAGCTGATGATCAGCGCCGACCGCGCGATGTACGCGTCGAAGCGCGGTGGCAAGAACCGCGTGATGGGGCTGCCGGTGGTGACGGCCGGGCGGTCGCGGGAGTCGGTGTAGCATCGGGGCGTGACCTCCCCGGACCACGGCAACGAGCCGAATCGCCGCACGTCCTCGGGCCGCGGCTTCTCGACCAGGGCGATCCGCGCCGCTTCGCGCCCGCCGCGGGTCGACCAGCGCCCCACCACCGTCCCGATCTACCAGACCGCCACGTTTTCTTCGGACGACGCGGAGGAGCTCGGCGCGGTCCTGACGGACAAGATTCCTGGGTACGCCTACAGCCGCATCGACAACCCGACGACGGCGGCGCTCGGCAGCGCGATCGCGGAGATCGAGGGCGCTGAGGCGGGGCACGCGTTCGCGACGGGAATGGCTGCGATTCACGCCGTGCTGCTCTCCGTCGTCCGCGGTGGCGACCGAATCGTGTCGACGCGTGCCGTCTACGGGTCGACCCGGTCGCTCCTCGCCAATGTGTTCGGGCCGCTCGGCGTCACGACCGAGTTCGTCGACATCACGGACCACGCCGCCGTGGAAGGGGCGCTCGCCGCGGCCCCGACCCGTGTTCTCTACGCGGAGACCATCTCGAACCCGACCATCGTCATCGCGGACCACTCGGCGCTCGCCGGACTGGCGCACCGGCACGGCGCGACGTACATCGTCGACAACACGTTCGCCTCGCCTTACCTGTGCCGGCCCCTCGAGCTCGGCGCCGACGTCGTCGTCGAGTCGGCGACGAAGTACATCGGCGGCCACAGCGACGTGCTCGCCGGCGTCGTCGCCGGCGACGCGGGCAGGATCAGGCGGATTCGCGACGTTCAGGTCGACACGGGCGGATCGCTCGCGCCCCTCGCCGCGTTCCTCGTCCTGCGCGGCATGGCGACGCTCGCGGTGCGGATGGAGCGCCACGCCGCGACGGCTGGGGCACTTGCCGTCTGGCTCGAGCGTCAGCCCGGCGTGCGCCGCGTCTACCATCCTTCGCTCGCCAGCCATCCCCAGCGCGCGCTCGCGGCGCGGCAGCTCGCCGTCGGCGGCGGGATGCTCGCCTTCGAGCTCGACGGTGGACGCGAGGCGGGAGGCTCGTTCATCGACGCGCTGACGCTGACCGAGCTGACCGCATCGCTCGGGAGCGTCCACACGATGGTCGTCCACCCGCCGTCGACGACGCATCGCCAGCTCGACGATCGGGGTCTCGGCGACGCCGGGATCGCGCCGGGCCTGCTGCGCGTCTCCGTCGGCCTGGAGGACCTCGAGGATCTCGTCGACGACTTCGAAGGTGCGCTCGCCGCGGCTCGTGGCGTCGCCACGGGACTGGCGACGGCCGCCGGACAGCGCTAGGAGCTCCGTCTCATCGCGACCATCGCCGCGGGCCGTGCGACCGCCGGCACCGCCCGTCCCAACCCGCTGTCGCGCGTTGGCGCCGGACTCTGGGACCTCCTGACCTCGGTCAACTTCGCCGTCCTCCAGATCATCGTCCTGGCCTGCCTCGCCGCGGTCGGGATGACGATCCGCCAGCTGCCGAGCTCGGCGTTCCATTCGCCGGCGGACTACGAGTCGGCAATGGCGACCATCCACGACCGGTACGACGCGGCGTTCGGGACCGCGGTCGTCGACCTCCTCGAGCGGCTCCAGGTGTTCCGGATGTTCTCGTCCACCTGGTTCACGATCGGGCTGCTCGTGCTGATCACGTCGATCGTCGTCTGCACGATCGACCGGATCCCGCGGCTCTGGAGGCAGTCGACGGACATCCGCGTCGTCCAGCCGGAGCCGTTCTTCGATCCGCGGCTGCCGGATCGCGCCGCCATGGGCGGGATCCGCAGCGACGCGGTCGCCGCCGTGTTGCGGCGCCACAGGTTGCCCGTGCGGCGCGCGACCGTCGACGGGGTCGACTACGTCTACGGCGATCGCCACCAGTACACGAAGATGGCGACGCTCCTGACCCACCTCGGGCTCATCCTCTTCCTCGTCGCCGCAGCGGTGACGTGGAAGCTCGGCGACGAGCAGGGGCTCGTGGTGCCGGAAGGGGACGCGCTCACGGTCCAGCCGATCGGGACGCCTGGGTTGCTGCTCGTCCGCAACCTCGACTTCGATGCGCCGGGATTCGAGTCCGGACGCGCCACGGACTTCACGACGGACCTCGCGGTCTACCAGGACGGCCGCCAGATCGCGCGCAAGACGATCCGCGTCAACGACCCGCTGTCCGTGGCGGGCTACACGTTCCACCAGAACGGGTTCGGGCCCGCGCCGGATCTGCTGATCCGGGATTCGGAGGGCGGCGTCCTGTGGTCCGGGCCCGTCGCGTTGACGAACCAGGCGAACGGCATGCCGTACGACACCATGGCGGTGCCGGGCCGCGACATGGGCCTCGAGATGCTGCTCACGCGCGACGCGAACGGCGTCGGCACGCTCGTCACCGTCGCGTACAAAGTGACCGGCGAAGGCGGCACGCAGCCGACGGTCGAGCGCGCCGGCGTCATGCCGCTACAGGTCGGCGAGCCGTTCACGCTCGACAACATCGATTTCAGCGTGGAGCTGCGGTCCTTCTCCGACTTCACGCTGCTCATCGCCAAGCGCGACCCCGGTCAGGGCCTCGTCTGGCTCGCGTTTGCGAGCCTCATCAGCGGGATCGTGATCACCTTCTACTTCCCGCGGCGGCGCGTCTGGGCGCGAATCACGCCGGACGGACGGGTCGGAATCGTCGGGCGGTCGGACCGATACGTCGACTTCGATCGCGAGTTCGGGCGGCTCCTCGACGACCTCGTCGCCCAGCGTACAGGCTGAGCGGCGCGGCGCCGTGGCGACGCTCGAGGAGGTGCGGGCCGCGCTGCTGCCCGCCGCGAGATGGGCCGGAGCGCGTCGTGCAGGCACGGCCGGCAGCGACGTCGCCTGGGTCCGCGTGATGAAGGCGCGCGTCCCGGCGTTCGACGCGCTGGATGCGGGCGACCTGGTGATCGTCCCGGCGTCCGCACTGGCGATCGTCGCGCCCGACGGCGCGGACGTTGACGCTGTCGTTGACGCGTGCTCCCGCGCGGCGATCGCCGGGATCCTCCTCGTCGGTGCCGACGAGCACGCCTCCG
>DATFPL010000194.1:0-23549 GCA_035264845.1 Candidatus Limnocylindrales bacterium
CATCGAGGCAACGGCGGTACACCGACGCCAGCCGCCGTGCAATCGGTGTGACCGCACGCTTGCAGTTCGGTCCGAAACCGCGCCTGCCGACGAGGGCGGCGCGGCCGGCGAAGCGACCGCGCCGCGACCGCTTCGCGGTTAGAGCAGCGCCTCGGCGACGACGTCGCAGAACGGCCGGTCGCTGTGCGGACCCGCCAGCGACAGGATCGTGGTCGAAACAAACGCGTCGTCCTCGGGATCCGACGGATCGTTCACCGCGATCGTGTCGGCGAAAACGATCCGCCCGGTGGCGACCGCGACGACGCCCGACGAGTCGAAGATCCGCTGCGTGCCGCTGACCGCGGTCACGAATGTGATCGTGCCGTCGCCGTTGTCGGTGATCGAAAGGCCTCGCGACACACCCGTCGAGAAGAACTCGAGGACCTTCCCGTTGGCCGGATTCGTCCACGTGAACTGGCGGTGGAGGGCCCGGAGCTCCAGGCCGTCCTTGTGAACGACGTTGGAGAACCCCACGAAGTCGCCGTGGATCGGAATGCCACAGAGATCGAAGTCCGCGGAGAAGTCGAATGAGTCGTGGAACTCGTCGACCGGGCCTGAGGCGCCGAGCGCAGTTCCGGAAGCGGCCGCGACGAGCGCGAGGGCGACGACCAGCGACGCGGCCACGCCGCGCATGGTGTGGATCATGTCTGTGTTCCCTTCGGTGAGGTGCATGGGGTCGGGCGGATGCGCGTCGTCACGTCATCGACCGCCCTCCTTCCCTTGCCGGCGTGTGATCACGGCTCGAACCGGAACCCATCGACGATCGCGCGAAAGACGCTCTCGCTCGGCTCGGTCGGGAAGTCCGGAACGATCGAGATGACGACGCGCCGCGGGCCGTCGGCGGCGACGAGCGCGTACGCCGTCGTACCGTGCTCGTCGGGGAAGACGACCTTCACCTCGCGTGCAGGTCGACCGTCGAGCGTCGCCGCGCTGGCGGAGATGGCGACGTTGCGGCGCGAGTACGGGCCGCCCGTGCGGGTCCGGATGAGGGTATCGGCGACCTCGTCGCCGAGCGCCTCGAGGTCCGTCGACGACAGGCGGCCGCAACCGGAGCAGAGGTCCGGCGGGCCTTGAGTCGCGGTGCCGACCGACACGAACACGGCATTGCTGGCCGTCGCGATCTCGACGACCCCTGGCGATCCAGGCCCGAATGGCTCGTCGATCGCGCTCCACGCGAACGGGTACTCGATCGAGTAGCCGAAGGCGTCGGAACGAAAGATCGTCGTATCCGGGGGGAGCGTCGGCTCCGGCGTGAATGTCGACGGCGACGCGGTGGGACTCGGCGATGGCTCTGTCCCGAATCGTGCGGCAGGGCCGGCGAGTAGCGCGATCCCGACGAGTGCGACCACGAGTCCGGCCGCGACGAGCCCGGGCTGGAGCCAACGGCGTCGAGCCGGCATCTGCCGCTCCCGGCCGAGGAGCGTCGGTCCCATCGCAGGCCCCCGGCGTGCGAGGCCCTCCGCCGCCGCACCGGGCCACCGCGGCGCCGGATGGACGAAGGCCTCGACGCCGGCCAGACGCCGCTCCAGCCCGGCCCAGATCTCGGCGTCCCGGGACGCGGTCATGACCACAGCTCCGGGTGGGTGCGAAGCGCCGCGATCGCGCGCCCGGCAAGCGAGCGGACGCCGGACGCCGAGAGCCCCAGGATGTCGCCGATCTCGCCGTCCGTCAGGTCACGCTGGTAGCGCAGGTAGATGACCTCCCGCTGGCGCTCGGGCAGGACGCGCGCCAGCTCGCCGAGCCAGAGCCAGAACTCGGTTCGGTCGGTCGTCGAGTCGGGCCCCGCGGGCTCCGGCGCCGCGGGACCGCCGATCGGCAGCCACCGGATCAGCTTCGAGCGCCGCCAGCGGTCCGTCACGATCCGGCGCGCGATGAGAAGCAGCCAGGGCAGCGCACGTCCCGCCGGCCCGTGCCCGGAGCGCCACGCCGCGAACGCGCGCTGAAACGTGTCGGCGACGACGTCGTCCGCGTCGTCGGGCCGGCCGAGCATGAGCAGGACGTACCGCTCGACGTCCCGATAGTGATCGCGGTAGACCGCCTCGAACGTGTCCGCGTCGCGGATCACGGCAGGCGACAGAACGCCACCGCCCGGAGCCGCACGCAGCAAGTGGCGAAGTTCGATCGGCGGTGCCTGAAGGGCCGTCACACCCGTATCAACGGACGAAGGCGGCGATCTGTCCCGCGCGGCTCGCAGAAAACGAAAACAGGGCCCGAAGGCCCTGCTCCCGGTCGATGTCGCGTTGGTGGTGGGCGATACTGGATTCGAACCAGTGACCCCGCGGATGTGAACCGCGTGCTCTAACCACTGAGCCAATCGCCCGCTATCCGGCCCCGATCATACCCTGAGGCCCGGCCATCGGGCGAGGACGTCCTCGGGCGTCATGCCCTCCACGACGACGAGCTTCTGCCGGCCCGCGGCGCCCGCCACGAGCCGGACCGATCGTCTGGCGACCCCGAGCTCATCGGCGATGAGGCGGAGGAGAGCCTGATTCGCCGCCCCTTCGATGGGCGGCGCGGCGACGCGGGCGCGGAGCACGCCGTCGGCCACGCCCTCGACGTGGTCGGACCCGCCACGCGGGGTGAGACGGACGGCAAAGCGAACCTCGTTGTCGGTCAGAACAACCTCATCAGCATGAACAGGATGAGGAGCACGATCGTCGGCGAGAAGTCGATTGCGCCGCTCTGCGGGAGGGCGCGCCGAACGGGGGCGAGGATCGGCTCCGTCGTCTGGATGATGAAGACAGAGGCTTGGCGGCGGCCCATCGGATCGACCCACGTGATCAGCACACGCGCAAAGACGAGGAGGAAGAGCGCGACCAGGAACAGCTCCGCAAAGTTGCGGACGAACGCCTCCACGGCCGTGAGTCTATCAGCCGTGGACACGGCACCAGCGCCCCGCGACCTGGTTGCGTCACCGCGTAAGGGGCCGCTCCCCGAAGATGGCCCGCCCGACGCGGACGATCGTGGCGCCCTCCTCGATCGCGATGTCGAAGTCGTCGCTCATGCCCATCGACAGCTCCGGCCCGAGAGCGACTCGCGCCTTGAGCGCTACAGACAGCTCGCGGAGGCCGGCGAACGTCGCGCGCCGCTCGATCGGATCGTCCGTCAGCCGGCCGACGGTCATCAGCCCCCGGACCGCGAGGTTCGCGCAGCTCGCGAGACCGTCGATGACGCGCGCGGCATCCCGCGGGGCGACGCCGGCCTTGTTCGGATCCCCGTCGACGTTGACCTGGACGAGCACGTCGAGCGGACGTCCCGGACGAAGCTCGGCCACGACGCGATCGAGCCGCTGCCCGAGATCGGCAGAATCGACGGTCTGGATGACGTCGAACAGCTCGACCGCGCGGCGGGCCTTGTTCGATTGGAGGGGGCCGACGAGATGCCACCGAGCGCCCGCGACGTCCGCGACCTTCCCGGCAGCCTCCTGGACGCGGTTCTCGCCGAGGACCGTCAGCCCGGCCGCGACCGCAGCCAGAAGCCGCTCCGCTGGAACAGTCTTCGAGACCGCGACGAGCGTCACGGTGTCCGACGCCCTTCCGGCCCGCGCACATGCCGCCGCAATGCGCTCGAGGATGAGCTCGCGCGCGGCTCGCAGCCGTTCGACGTCAGCGTCCGACAGAACAGGCACCGTCAGCGCGGAGCGGCGAGCCGCCTACCGCGAGCGAGCGCACCCGAGGTGCGTGAGCGAGCGCGCGCAGCCGGCAACGCCCGCCGCGACCGGAGATGCGGCGGCGCTATTTGCGGCGGAGGAAGCTGGGGATCTCGAGATCGTCCGCGTCGTACGCCGCGCGCTTCGCCGGGACGGGCTCGCCGACGCTGCGCTCGATCCGGACCGCGGCGGCCTGGTCGTCGCGCTTCAGCTCACCGTCGCCGTTGCCGTCCAGCGTCCGCTGCCGCTCGAGCTCCTCGAGGAAGTCGCGCTCGCGCGGGAGGCCTCGGGAGGTGGAGGAGTCGTACGACTGTGACGCGCTCTGGTGGCGGCTCGACTCGCGCTTCCGATTGCCGTCGAAGCCGGTCGCAATCACCGTGATCATGACCTCCTCGCCGAGGCGGTCGTTGAAGCTCGTCCCGAAGATGATGTTCGCCTCCGGGTCCGCCGCGGCGCGAATCTCCTCCGCGGCCTCGGTCACCTCGAACAGGCTGAGGTTGGACGATCCGGTGATGTTGAACAGAATTCCCTGCGCGCCGGCGATGTTGACCTCGAGGAGCGGGCTGGCGATCGCCTGACGGGCGGCGTCGACGGCACGGTTCTCGCCGGACGCCCGGCCGATCCCCATCAGCGCCGAGCCCGCGTCCTTCATGATCGCGCGCACGTCGGCGAAGTCGAGGTTGATGAGGCCCGGCATCGTGATGATGTCGCTGATCCCCTGGACGCCCTGCCGAAGCACGTCGTCGACGACCTTGAACGAGTCGAGGATCGACGTGTTCTTCTCGACGACGTCCTTGAGCCGGTCGTTCGGGATCGTGATGAGCGTGTCGACCTTCGCCTTCAGCTCCTCGGCGGCCTTCTCCGCGACGAGCTTGCGCCGCGCACCCTCGAACGCGAACGGCTTCGTGACGACCGCGATCGTCAGCGCGCCGGCCTCCTTGGCGAGCTCCGCGACAATCGGCGCCGCGCCCGACCCGGTTCCGCCGCCCAGCCCCGCCGTGATGAAGACCATGTCGGAATCGACGAGCGCCTGGCCGATCTTTTCCGTGTCCTCTTCGGCCGCGCGCTGCCCGATGTTCGAGTCACCGCCCGCGCCGAGGCCGCGGGTGATCTTGTCGCCGATCCGAATCTTGTGCGGCGCGTCGGACTGAAGGAGCGCCTGCGCGTCCGTGTTGCAGGCGATGAACTCGACGCCCATCATCTCGGCGCGAATCATCCGGTTGACGGCATTGCTGCCGCCGCCGCCGACGCCGATGACGCGAATCAGCGCGAAGTTCTCGGAATCGGATCGCAGCGGCATGCCTCTCCTCCGGTGGCTCTGGCGGAGACCCTCAGTTCGTCGACGTCTGGCCCGGAGGGAGCGGCTGTGGCATCGGGCTGCGAGGCCTGCCGGGCTTTGCGGAGTCTACCACCGGGCACGCGCCGTTAACGGCCGAAGTCGCGGCCGCCGGCGGGGCGAATTGTCGCCACGCAACCCGAACGGCGCGCGGCCTCCGACGGCTTTGGCTATGCTTCGCGCGCCGCCGGAGGGGGCGGGGCATGGAGGACAGATTCGGTGCGAGGCTCGTCGGGTCGACGCGCGGTGATCGCCGCCGCGGGCGGCGCGCTCGTCGCCGTCGCGCTGCTCGCGCCGTCCGCGATTGCGGCGGACCCACCGGCCGGCATCGTCCTGGACGACGTCGTCAACGTCACCGTACGTGAAGCGTCGGCCGCGGGCGCGGCGCCCGGTGCGCCGATCGCGGGCGCGGAGGTGACGCTCCTCGTCACGCTCAACGATTTTCCAGAGGGCGAGCTCCAGTCCCTGACGGCGACGACGGCCGACGACGGCATCGCCACGTTCGCCGCCGTCGCGAGGCCGGAGAAGGACAACAAGCCGACCGTGCACCTCGAGGCCCACGCGCATCAGGAATCGACGTCGCGCGACAACGGCTGCGTCGTCGGGACGTCGTGGGACGGCGTCGCGGCGGGCACGGCCACCGAAGGGCCCGACGAGCTCATCGTCGAGGCGTCGGCGTCGTCGAGCATCTCCTGCCCGCCGAAGCCGGTGCTTCTCGGAGTGATCCACGACGCGGCCGGCAAGGCAATCGCGATCGCTTCGGCGACGCTGTCGGTCGACACGCCGCCCGTCGGGAAGCCCCGAGTCGAACGGCTGTCGGTCTACCGGGACGGCCGGTTCACCGTAACGCTCGCGGCCTGGGACGGCGACGACGGTCCCGCCATCGTCCGCGTGTCGGTGACGGGCGAGGTGACGCGCCACGCGACGCTTGCCAACGGCTGTCGCGGCGATTACGCGCAGGTGGGATCCCGGACCGTGCGTGTCGCACTCGAGGCACGGGGTGAGCGGCCGGTCATCGACATCGTGACGCACGAGGCTGTCGTGGCTGAAGCGTGTGCCGCCGTCGGCACTCCTCGCCCTACGGTCGGCGGAGGCGGTGGCACGACACGCGGCAACGGCGGCGGCGGGAGCCATCCCGTTGCGACGCTCCCGCCGACTGACGAGGGCACAAAGGTCGCCGCCGCGGCGGGGTCCGCAACCGCGGGGGTCGCGGTCGTGATCGTCCTGGTCGCCGCGGTTGCCGGGCTCGCTGCGGCGTCGCTCCGCCGCACGAGACGCTGACCAAACCGCGGGGGTAGCTACCCCGTGACGAAGCTCAGCCGAATGGTCCTCGTAGCGTTGTCGGCGTTCGGGTCGAGCAGCGCGATCGACTGCCACGTTCCGAGCTGGAGCCGCCCGCCGACGACCGGGACGGTGAGCGAGGGCGGCGCCAGGAGCGGCAGCACGTGGTCGGCACCGTGGCCGGCCGATCCGTGGCGATGCCGCCACCGGTCGTCGCGCGGCAGCAGCCTGTCGAGCGCGTCGAGAAGATCGCCGTCGGACCCCGCGCCGAGCTCGACGATCACGACGCCTGCCGTCGCATGCGGCACGAACACGTTCAGGAGCCCGTCGCCCTCGCTTGCCACGAACGACGCGCAGCGATCGGTCAGGTCGAACAGGCCGCGCTCCGAACCAGTGCGAACCGCGACCTCGGTCGTCTTCACCCGCCAGCGTCCCTAGGGGAACATGCTCCTGACGGCGTCGCGGACACGGCCCAGGACGCCGAGCGCGGGCGCCGATTCGTACCGCAGCTGGTCGCCGCCAACGAGGCTCTTCGAACCCCAGTGGAGCAGCCCGACCGCCGTCGAGTAGGCCGGCGTCGTGATCGTGTCGACGAGACCGCCGATGCCCGTCGGGCCGGCGACACGGACCGGCATCTCGAGGACGTTCCGCCCGAGCTCCGCAACGCCAGCCAGCTGGGCCCCGCCCCCCGTCAGGATGATTCCCGCCGGGAGCATCCCGGGCGCGCTGGCGAGCTCGTTCCGCAGCAGCTCGAACGTCTCCCGCATCCGCGCCTCGATGATCCGGCAGACCTCGATCCGGCTGACCGTCCGACCGGCATCGTCGCCGAGGACCGCGACGCTGATCTCCTCGTCCTCGTCGACGGACGCGACGTGGCACGTGCCGTGCCGGACCTTCAGCTCCTCGGCGACGGGAAGGCTCGTCTTGATCCCGATCGCGACGTCGTTGGTGACGTTGTTGCCGCCGATCGGCAGGACGGCGGTGTGGAACGGCGAGCCGTCGGCGAACAGCGCGAGGTCGATCGTGCCCGCGCCGATGTCGGCGACCGCGACGCCGAGCTCCTTCTCGGTATCGGTCAGCACGGCCTCGGCGGAGGCGAGCGAGTTCGCGACGAGCTCGTCGATCTTGACGCCGGCCTGGGCCACGCACTTCGAGAGGTTCTGGACCGCCGTGTCGGACGCCGTGACGATATGCGCCTCGACCTCGAGCCGCAGCGCGCTCATCCCGAGCGGATCCTTGACGCCTTCCTGGCCGTCGACGATGAAGCCGCGACGCTCGACGTGAAGCACGACCCGGTTCGACGGGATCGACACGGCGCGGGCGACCTCGATCGCGCGGTTGACGTCCTCCCGTGTGACCTCGCGATGGTGAGCGGTGACGGCGACCTGCCCCTTCGAGTTCAGGCTCTCGACGTGCTGCCCCGCGACGCCGACGAAGGCGCGGTCGATCTTCCAGCCCGACAGGCGCTCGGCGCGCTCGACCGCGTCGCCGATCGAGCGCACCGTCTGATCGATGTTGACGACGACGCCCTTCTTGAGACCGGAGGCGGGGACGGTCCCGTGGCCCATGATCGTCAGGCGGCCGTCGCGACTCACCTCGCCGATGAGCGCGCAGACCTTCGTCGTCCCGACGTCGATCCCGACCAGGACCGCTTCTCTGTCCACCTGCCGTTGGTCTCCCGCTGCTGGTCCGCTGCTAGATGAAGTGACGACGGATGAGAGCGACGTTGTTGAAGATCCGGAAGCCGAAGTTGATCAGCGCGACGAGGTAGAGATCGAGGCTGAGGCGATCGCCGATGAACGTGAGGAGGACGGCGACGATCGCGTTCGTGACGAAGCCGCTGATGAAGATCCGATTGTCGTAGACGCCGTCGAGCTCCGCGCGGACGGCACCGAGGACGGAATCGAGGGCGGCGAGGATCGCCACCGCCGAGTACCGGCTGAACTCGAAGCTGACGTTGACATTGAGGAGGAGCCCGGCGAGGACACCGACGAGGAGACCGGCCAGGGGCAGGAGCAAGCCGTGTGGTCCTCTCTCCGGTGCGGTTTCGGCAAGGCTACCCGACGCGCGATCGGGCGAACAAACGATTCCGACAGCCCGATGGGCCCGGTCATGGGCGCGGAGTTGGGCTCGGCTTCGGCGTGGCGCGCGGAACATACGTGCCGCTCGTGTCCGACGCCAGGATCACGCGCTCGACTTGCGCCTCGCGCCCGGCGAGGAGCCCGTGGAGCAGCCGGACCTGGCCAGGGATCAGGGCGGGCGTACGAAGGCTGGTCGTATAGAACCCGAACACCGCGGACCAGCCGTTGCCGACGGCGAGGACGAAGCCGTTCTCATCGGTCACGGCGACTGACAGACCGGGCGCCACCGAGCCGACATCGGCCGGACGAATCGACGCGAGCCGCGTCGCGGCGTCGAGATCGATCGCATCGAGCCTCCCCCCGACGTCGAGCGCGGTCGACGCCGAGCGGCGGTCGTCGACGGCCGGCAATGCCGTCGTCGATGTGGTGTCCGTTGCCGCCGCGAACGCGACGCCGTCGCGATCGACGAGGAGTCGCCGGGAGCCGATGGCCCAGACGAGGATCGGCTCGCGCTCGACGACGCGGACGGACACGGTGCTGGGCAGCTCGATGCCGACGTCCGCCGTGGCGACGCTCGTCAGCTCCCGAAGTCGCGCCTCGACGGCGTCGGTCGACAGCACGAACAGGTTGGCGCCGGACTCGAGCGCGAGGCGTCGCGTCAGCTCCGCCGGGTCGCTGTAGCGCGCGCCGTCGATTCGGACGTCGCGGAACCCGAATGCCGGCGACGCGACGACCCCGTACATCGCTGCCGTGGCAGCGAGCATCACGAGCGCCGCGCCGGCCCGAGCTCGCGACAGTGGGGGCGACGCGCGACGGACCGTCCTGGTCCGCCTCGGTCGCGAGACCGCACGCGGCGTGCGGGCGCGAATCACCGCGTCAGGTCCGCGGGCGTCAGGCGTCCGGCGATCCGTCCGGCATGACGCTCGATCGCGAGGTCGACGATCCAGAGGCACACGGCAGTGAAGTCGTGGCCGGCCTCCGACGGCATCGTCGGGAAGAGGCTGATCGGGGTGAAGCCCGGAATGGTGTTGATCTCGGACAGGAAGACCCGCTCGCCCTGGACGAGGAAGTCGAGCCGCGAGAAGCCCTCGGCGCCGATCGCACGGTACGCGTCGCGGGCGATCTTCAACATCACCCGCTTCATCGGCTCTGACACCTCGGCGCGTGTCGACGTCTCGGACAGGCCGGGCGTGTACTTCGCCGCGAAGTCGTAGAACTCGTGGCCGGCGACGATCTCGCCCGGGCCGAACAGCTCGATCCGCGCGGGGTCGTTGCCGATGACGGAGATCTCGAGGTCGCGTGCGCCGGCCAGGTACGGCTCGACGACGGCGACGGTGTCGTAGCGCAGCGCGAGATCCACGGCGGCCGCGCGCTCCGACGCGTCGTGGGCGAGCGTCATGCCGACGGACGAGCCGAGCCGCGACGGCTTCACCATCAGGCGCTGGTCGCCGCTCGCCGACGCGAACGCCTCGAGCTCGCCAAGGCCTCCGTCGCGGTCGCGCTCCCAGCGATCCGCCCGGATCTCGCGCCAGTCGACGACGGGCAGCCCGATTCCGCGACACAGCCGCTTGAACAGCGCCTTGTCCATGCCGATCGCGGAGGCGGCGACGCCGGGCCCGGTGTAGGCGACGCCGGCCGCCTCGAGGAGCGCCTGGATGCGCCCGTCCTCACCGAACGGTCCGTGGAGCGCGACGAACACGACCGGCGCGGGCTCCTGCGCCGCGAGATCGTCGATGGTCGCGCCGATCGTGTCGGGGCCGCGCGCACCGAGCGACGCGGGATTGTCGTACGCGGCGCCGGGCCGCCCGTCGCGGCGATGGTCCGCCGGCATTCGCCACCAGCGTCCGTCGAGGTCGATGAACCGCTGCTCGACGTCGAGAGCGGCGCCCGCGAGTGCCGCGGCGATCGCCGTGCCGGACATGATCGACACGTCGTGCTCGGCGGATGGGCCGCCGTAGACGACGACGACCGGCGGCCTCGATGGTTGCGTCATGCCGCTTGCCCGGCGTCGTCGGGCCACGGCCAGCCGTCCCAGTCGCCCAGGAACACGGCCTCGAACTCGAGCCGGATCCCGTCGCGACGCTCGATCTCGTCGCGGACGCGGTCCGCGAGGCGGCGCACGTCGGCGGCGCGGCCCTTCGCGTCGTTGACGATGAAGTTGGCGTGCTTCTCGCTGACGACCGCGCCCCCGATCCGCGTCCCCTTCAGCCCCGCGGCGTCGATGAGCCGGCCCGCCGAATCTCCTTCCGGGTTGCGGAAGAAGCTCCCCGCCGACGGGAGGCCCAGCGGCTGGTGCGCCTGGCGCCAGCGGCGGATGTCGTCAAGACGCTCCTTGATCTCGTCCGCGGACGCGGACTGAAGCCGGAACGTCGCCGCGAGGACGATCTCCGGCACGAGCGACGCGTGCTTCAGCCGGCTGTCGCGGTACGCGAGGTCGAGCTGCGCCGCCGACAGCGGCGCCTCCGTTCCGTCCGCGATCAGGACGTCCGCGGACTCGAGGATCGCCGCGACATCGGATTCATGCGCGCCGGCGTTGGCCCACACCGCGCCGCCGACGCTGCCCGGGATGGCGAGCCCGAACTCAAGCCCCGACAGTCCGCCCTTCTGGGTCTCCGTTGCCGCCCGCGCCATCGGGACGCCGGATTCGGCGGTGTACCCATCGCCGTCGATCCGGGAGCCCTCCGCACGGTTCTGGATAACAAGGCCGCGGATCCCGCGGTCGCTGATGACGACGTCGCTCCCCCGCCCCAGCACGACGTGGGGCAGCTGCCGGGATCTCGCGAAGCGGACGAGCGCCCGGAGCTCCATCCGGTTGTGCGCCGTGACGAACAGGTCGGCCGGTCCCCCGACGCGCATGGTGGTGAACCGCGCGAGCGGCTCGTCGCGTGACGTCTTGACGCCGATTCGTCGCTGGATCTCGCCCCCCAGGGCGAGCGCATCGAACGCCGGCACGGCCGCGGTGTCCTCGCCGGTCGCGGATCGCGCCGTCATGCAACGCCCCTCGATCGCCGCTCGATCGCGCTCCGCTCGGGGAGTCGGCGCCGCTCCGCGAGCGCGAGGACGAGCTGCGCGACGGCGGTCGCCGCGGCGGGCCGCCCGAGGCCGCGCGCGGCCTTCGACATCGCCTCGTTCTGCACGGGATCGTCGAGGATCGCCGCCGCGTCGATCAGCGCCGCGGCATCGAACGCCTCGTCCTCGACGAGCCGTGCGGCCCCGGCGTCGGCGAGGATGCGCGCGTTCGCCCGCTGATGGCCGGCCGCATGCGGGTACGGGACGACGACCATCGGCAGCCCGAGCGCGGTCACTTCGGCGAGCGTGCTCGATCCCGCGCGGCCCACGACGAGGTCCGCCGCCGCGAGCGCCGGCACCATTTCGTCGCGGAGGAACGGGTACGGCCGGTAGCGCTCGCGCCGGTCGGCGGCGAGCGACTGCTTCCCCGACAGGGCGTCGGCGTACGCGTCGTCGCCGGTGACGTGGATCACGTGCACCCCCTCGACGAGCCGCGGCAGCGCCGCTGCGACGGCGGCGTTGAATCGCCGGACGGCCTGCGACCCACCGAAGATCAGGACGAGCCTCGCGTCCGCCGGGATGTTCAGTCGCGCGCGTGCGGCGGCGCGATCCACTTGGCGCACGTCGCGGATCGGTGTTCCCGTGACGAAGCACGGCCGGCCCGAGTCGCTCAGCGCGCCGCAGGTCTCCTCGAACGACACGGCGAGCACGTTCGCGAGTCGCGCGGTCACGCGGACGCTCCTGCCCGGCACGACGTTGCCCTCCCAGAGGACGACCGGGATCCGGAGCGGGGCCGCGGCGAGGAGCGTCGGGATGGCGACGTAGCCGCCGGTCGTGAAGATCGCGGCCGGCCGCTCGCGGGCCAGGATCGCGGCAGCCTGCGGGACCGACAGCGCGAGCCGCGCCGGGTCGAGGACGAGATGGACGTCGCGGTCGACCGTCCGGAGCGATCGCAGCGCGAGGCGGCGGATCGGAATCCCGGCGCTCGCGACGAGCGACCCCTCGAGGCCGCGGTGCCCGCCCAGCCACGACAGCTGTGGCTGCTCCCGAGCGGAGGCGTCAGGGTCGCGAAGCGAGCGGGCGACGGCGAGCGCCGGGTAGATGTGTCCGCCCGTGCCCCCGCCCGCGATCAGCAGACGCATCGTTCCATTGCCCTCGTTCGACCGTCTCACGCGAGATCGAGAGAAGGATCCCGACCGCCGCGAAGCTGATGATGAGTGACGAGCCGCCGTAGCTGATGAACGGCAGCGTGATCCCGGTGACCGGGATGAGCGCCACGACGACGCCGATGTTGATGAACGCCTGGAGACAGAGCCATGCGGTGATCCCCGCCGCGAGCAGGGCACCGAACGTGTCCGGCGCGCGAAGGGCGGTTCGAACGCCCGAATAGCCGAGGATGAGGAACAGGACGACGACCGTCGCGCCGCCGACGAGCCCGAACTCCTCGCCGATGATCGCAAAGATGAAGTCGTTGAACGCGTTGGGAAGGAAGAGCCCGCCCGCGAGCCGGCTCTCGCCGAGCCCGGCGCCGAACAACCCGCCGAGGCCGAGCGCGAGCAATCCCTGAATCGTGTGGAAGCCCTTGCCGAGCGGGTCGACCCACGGGTTGATCCACGCCTGGATGCGGTCCATCTGGTAGCCGCGAAGTCCGACGACGACGACCGCCATGACGGCCATCCCACCCATCGCCGCGAAATGGGCGAGGTTCGCGCCGGCGACGAAGAACATGGTGAACGCGGTCAGCGCGATGACGGTCGCCGTGCCGAGGTCCGGCTCCCTGAAGACGAGCGCGGCGACGGGCGCGACGATGACGAGGAACGCGACCGTTCCGGACCAGAAGCCGCGGATCGCGGTGCCGCGCTTGGCGCTCCAATGGGCGAGGTAGACGATCAGCGCCAGCTTCGCGAACTCGGCCGGATGGACCGCCGGCAACGGTCCGATCTGGACCCACCGCGCGGACCCCCCGACGACGATCGAATGGATCGGACCCTGTTCGGGCAGGAACAGCACGAGCAGCAGCAGCGCGACCGCGAAGCCGTAGGCAGGAATCGAAACGAGCCGCAGGTAGCGGTAGTCAATCCGCATCGTGAGCAGCATCGCGACGATGCCGAGCGCCCCCCACTGGATCTGCGGGCCGACGATTCCGAGCGTGTCGTCCGTCTGGAGGTAGGCCCGCATCGCCGACGACGAATAGACCATCAGGATGCCGATCGCGGCGAGCGCCACGACGGCGACGAGGATCGAGTAGTCCGGCTGGTGGCGCTCGCGCTTCAGGGTCGTCGGTGCCTTGACGGCCGGTCGCGGCGAGACGGCGAGCGGGCGGGCGATGTTCATCGCTCCCCTCCTTCGGCGCGCGCGGCGGCCATCCCACCGACGATCTCCTTGAAGGCGCGGCCGCGCGCCGCGTAATCGACGAACATGTCGAAGCTTGCTGCGGCGGGGCTCAGCAGCACCGTCGCGATCGCGTCCGTGCGTGCCGCCGCCCGTGCCTCGCGCGCGATCCCGTCCGCGCGCATCACAGCATCCTCCAGGGTTGCCGCGCGCTCGACCCGGGCAAGACCCGCGGCCGCGAACCGTTCGCCGAGCGCGGGGCCCGATTCACCGATCAACACCGCCGCGGCGGCGCGCTCCGCGACGACGCGTGGCAGCTCGCCGAGGTCGACGCCCTTGTCGCGGCCGCCGGCGATGAGCACGACGGGCGGCTCGAACGCGCGAAGTGCCGCGACGACGGCATCCGGCTGCGTACCCTGCGAATCGTTGACGAACCGCACGCCGTCGACCGTCGCGACCACTTCGAGTCGGTGCTCGACGCCACGGAACTGCGCGGCCGCACGCCGGATCGCGTCGGGCGCGACGCCGAACAGCAGCGCGACACCGATCGCCGCCATCGCGTTCGAGACGTTGTGGCGCCCCGGGATCCGGAGCTCCTCGATCGGGAGGACTCGGCCAGCTGGTCCGACAGCCGCTCCGCCACCGCCGGCGACCGGCAGGCGCTCCACGCCCGCGGCGACGATCCAGCCGTCGACGAGCCCGATCCCGCCGGGCATCGGTCGCTCGAGGCGATACAGGACGGACGGCGCCGTCCCGATCGCGGCATACGACGCGACGACGGGATCGTCAGCGTTCAGCACGAGCGCGCCCTCGGGGTCGACGAGCTCGGCGAGGCGTCGCTTGACGCGCCGGTACCCCTCGAGCGTGCCGTGCCGGTCTAGATGATCCGACGTGACGTTCGTGTACGCGGCGACGGTCGTCCCGCGCGAGAGCGTCGGCAGCTGGAGCTCCGACAGCTCGTAGACGACACGGTGCTCCGGCGTCAGCTCGGGAAGCCGCTCGACGATCGGGATCCCGATGTTTCCGCCGAGGACGACCGGATGAGACGGATCCGCGGCGAGGAGCGCCGCCGCGAGCGACGACGTCGTCGTCTTGCCCTTCGTGCCGGTGACCCCGATCGTCGGCGCCGGGCAAAGGCGGAGGAACAGGTCCGGCTCCGACACGAGCGGAGGCGCGTCCTGGTCGCCACCGCGGCGCGCGTCGACGAGCGCCCGAAGCGCCCCGCGCAGACGCGGCTCCGTCGTCGGGAAGTCCGGGTTGATCGATGGCGAGGTCGTGACGAGCGCTGAGCCACGCCACGCGTCGGCCGGTTCGACGTCGCGCCCAAGGAGGAGCCGCGGCGCAGGCGACACGTCGATCGCCGCGATCGCCTCGCGCAGCTCGTCGGCCGGCCGTCCGTCGTAGACCGTGACCTGTGCCCCGGCGCCGGCGAGGAACCGCGCGAGCGCGACACCGCTCCGTGCCAGCCCAAGGACGGTCACGGGACGCCCGCGCAGCGCACCGTCGCGGATCGCCTCGAGCGTCAGCGCATCGGGATCGATCGGGCGCGCGGTCGTCATCGGTGTGGTCATACCAGCCGGTCGATCGAGGCGAGGAAGAGCGTGATCCCCAGCAGCCCCGCGAGGATGCCGACGATCCAGAACCGGAGGGTGATCTTTTCCTCGTCCCAGCCGCCCAGCTCGAAGTGATGGTGAATCGGCGACATCCGGAAGATACGGCGACCACCGGTCGCCTTGAAGTAGAGGACCTGGATGATCACGGAACCCGTTTCGACGACGAAGATCAGTCCGACGAGCGGCAGGACGAGCAGCTGCCCGGTGATGAGCGCGATGACGGCAAGGGTCGCCCCGAGGGCGAGCGATCCTGAGTCGCCCATGATGATCTGGGCCGGATGGACGTTGAACCACAGGAACCCGAGCAGCGCACCGATGATCAGCGCGCAGAGGAACGCGATGTCGGGCTGCGTCGGCTGATTGAGCAGCGCGATCAGCAGGAACGCGACGAACGCGAAGACGAGCGTTCCGCCGGCGAGACCGTCGAGGCCGTCGGTGATGTTCACGCCGTTGCTCGCCGCGACGATGGCGACAGCGGCGAAGAAGACGTACACCCACGGCGACACGAACACGTCGCCGACGAACGGGACGCGGAATCCCTGCAGGTGATACGTCTGCTGGATCTGGAAGGCCGCCACGCCCGCGACCACGACGAGCCACAACATCTTCTGCCTGGCTCGGATGCCCTCGCCGGTCTTGGCATTCAGGTAGTCGTCGAACGCGCCCAGGACGCCGACGAAGCCGAGCGCCGCGAGCGGAGCGATGACGCCGCGCTCGGGGACGCGCAGGACGACGAAGAGCAGGACGACGACCACGATGACGAGAAGCCCGCCCATCGTCGGCGTCCCCTGCTTGATGAAGTGCGACTCCGGGCCTTCCTCGCGAATCCGCTTGCCCATGCCGATGAACCGGAGCAGCCGGATGTAGGGCGGCATCAGGATCACGACGAGCGCGAAGGCCAGGAGCAGGCCCTGGATGAGCTGGAGCGTCATCGCCCCGGTGTTCCCGCGGCGCCCAGCTCGTCTGCCAGACGATCGACGAGGACGTCGAGCGCGATTCCACGGGACGCCTTGACGAGGACGACGTCGCCACCGCGGAGCCGCGGGCGGAGCGCATCGAGGGCCTCATCGCGGTCGGCGACCTCGATGACGCGGGCGCCATCGAGCCCCGCGCTGCGTGCGCCGTCCGCGATTCCCGAGGCGCCGCGCCCGATCACGACGACGACATCCGCCACTCGGGCCGCGGCGTCGCCTACGGCCCGATGGCCGCTCTCGTGCGCATCGCCCAGCTCGAGCATCTCGCCCAGGACGGCGATCCGGCGCCCCGGCAGGCCGCCGAGGAGCTCGAGCGCCGCGGCGACCGACCCAGGCGACGCGTTGTACGAGTCGTCGACGACAGTCACATCTCCGAGACGGACAAGCTGCCCGCGGTGCGGCGCCGACCAGCCCGTCGCGAGCGCCTCCACGACGTCGTCGAGCGTCAGCCCCGCGGCGAGTCCCACGGCCGCAGCGGCGAGCGCGTTGTGGACGGACAGCCGCCCGAGCGTGGGGATGATCGCGGGCCGCCGCCCGGAAGCCGTTCGGATCGTGAATTGCATCCCGTCCACGCCCGCCGACTCGACGCCCTCGGCACGAACGTCCGCGTCGTCGGCAAAGCCATACGTCACTGACCGTGCCCGCGTCCTTGCGCCCATCCGCCGAACCCGCTCGTCGTCGGCGTTGAGGACCGCGGTCCCGTCGTCCGGCAGCGCCTCGACGAGCTCGCCCTTCGCCTGCTCGATCGCCTCGAGCGTCCCGATCCGCGACAGGTGGACCGCCTGCACCGCCGTCACCACGCCGATCTCCGGCCGCGCGATCGCGGCGAGGTCCCGGATCTCGCCACCGACGTACATTCCCATCTCGAGGACAGCGGCCCGATGCTCAGGACCGAGCCGCAGCACCGTCAGCGGCAGCCCGATCTCGTTGTTCAGGTTGCCTTCGTTGCGGAGCGTCGTGAGGCGGTGCCCCAGGACCGCCGCGACGGCCTCCTTCGTCGAGGTCTTGGCGATGCTCCCGGTCACCCCGACGACGAGCGGATCGAACCGCGCGCGCCATGTCGTCGCGAGCGCCTGGAGTGCGGCGAGGGCATCCGCGACGCGAACGATCGACACGTCGCCGAGCGGGGCGACGTCGTTCGGCGGTCGCGTCACGAGGAGGCATGCGGCACCCGCCGCAGCCGCGGCATCGAGGAAATCGTGACCGTCCGTTCGCTCGCCCGGCAGCGCGACGAACAGCTCGCCGGGCTTCACGGCGCGGGAGTCGACGGCGGCACCGCGGATGGGTCGATTCGAGCGGGCCAGGAGTCGTCCGCCGGTGGCCGCGGCGACGTCGTCGGGCGTGAAGAAGGGCTCCGCCGCGTCCCCCCGCCGGGACGGCGACTGGTCGTCGCTCACGCGCGCCAGTGTCGCACAGCGCCCGTTCACCGGTCGGCGGTGGCAGGCACAGGTGCGGGCCGCCGCTGCGGCAGGAGACCAGGCGTGGTGATCGCGTCGAGGGCGATCCGCCGAAACAGCTCGAACGACATGACCGGCATCTCGAGATGCCCGACGCGCGCCACGGACGGCCTCCCCTCGCTGATCCGGACGGCGACGATGAGGTCCGGACGGCCCGCCTCGCGCGCGATGTATCCGATGAACGAATAGTTGAAGAGGTTGACCTTCCAGCGCCCCTTCTTGGCGTCCCAGATCTGGGCGGTACCAGTCTTGCCGCCGACTTCGTAGCCCGGGATGAGTGTCCGGCCCCGGTAGAACGGGACCTCCGTCACGACATGATTCATGAGCTTGACGAGCTCCGATGAAAGCCCGGGCGCGATGACGTCGCCGCGCGGCGGAACGGCGACGTCGCGGTTGGCGACCGCCTGGACGACGTGCGGCTGGACGAGCTGGCCGCCATTCGCCATTGCGGCGAACGCGGTGGCCAGCTGGATCGGCGTGACGGCCACGCCCTGGCCGAATGAGCCGTTGGCGATGTCGATTTCCCGCCACTTGCGCTCGCCGGGGTCGCTGACGATGCCGCGCACTTCGCCCGCCAGGTCGACGCCGGTGGCGTTGCCGAACCCCAGCCGCGTCCACACCTCGTGGAGCCGCTCCGCCGCGTCGGCCGTCGTCCCGGCGAGGTTGAGCGCGACCTTCGACGCGACGACATTCCGCGAGTACGCGATCGCGTCCTCGAACGTCATCCAGCCCATGCCCTTGCGGTCGGCGTCGTCGATCTTCGCCCGGTGGTTGTCGAGCCACAGCGTGCCCACGTCCTTGATCCGCGTCGTCGGTTCGACGGTCCCGCTCTCGAAGCCCGCGATCGCGGTGAGCATCTTGAACACGGAACCCGGCTCGTAGACCTCGCTGACGACCGGGTCGATGAACCGACCGGCATCCGACGACGCGATCGCCTTGTAGTCGTTGCCGTCGTACGAGGGATACGTCCCCTCGGCGTAGATCTCGCCGGTGTACGGATCCATCACGACCGCCGACACCGCGACGGCGCTGTCCGCGAGCCACGCGCCGAACAGCTCCTGCTCGAGGTCCAGCTGAAGGCCCGCGTCGATCGTCAGCCGAAGGTCGGTCCCGGGGGTGCCGGCATCGCCGACGGTCGACGATTCGAGGACGGGACGCCCGGCCACGTCCTTCTGCGCGTAGACCACCTTGGGGCTGCCCGCGAGCTCCCGCTGGTACCGCTGCTCGACGCCGTACTGGCCGACGCCGTCGCGGTTGACGAAGCCGAGGAGGTGCGCCGCGAGTGTCGAGTCCGGGCCGCCACCAGGCTGCGGGTAGACGCGCGTTGGTTCCCGCTCCAGCGATACCTGCTCGAGGCGCTTGTCCGCGATCGCGTCGCGAATTCTCTGGCTCGTCTCCGGGTCGAGGCCGCGGGCGAGGACGACGTATTGCCGCCCGTCGACGAGCTTGGCGAGCAGTGCCGCCTGCCCATCAGCGTCGAGACCCAGGATCGAGGCGAGCTCAGCGGCAATGTCGCGCCGTCGCGCCGCCGTCAGCTTGTTCGCGGCGGCGACGACCCGATCCCGAACGACGGTCGTGGCAAGGACGACGACGCCGCTCCGGTCGTAGATCGCCCCGCGCGGGCTCGCAACCTCGACGCGAAGCGACGTCTGCATCCGCGCCTGCTCGGCGAGGAAGTCGCGCCTCGCGACCTGCCACCAGGCGAGGCGGGCGACGATCGCCGTCGATGCGACGACGAGCCCGAGGAGCAGGACGAGGAGGCGGACGCGGGAATCGGTCCGGCCGAGCATCTGTGGGTCGACGGCCTAACGCGCGGGGACGACGAGCGGGTCGGCGAGCTGGCCGAGCCCGGCATCGGTAGCGAGCTTGCGCACCGCGGGCTCGCGACCGAGCCGGTTCAGGTCGGACTGCAGGTCGTCGAGCCGCGCTTCGAGGCGCTCGCGCTCCGCGGACAACCGGTCGATGTCGTAGCTCGTCGCCGACACGCGGACGGTCTGCGCGAGCCAGAAGAACGCGAGCAGGAAGACGAGGACGATCCCACCGAGCAGCAGCCCGACGCGACCGGGTCGGCGCCCGGCCCGGACGGTGCCGCGGAGCCGGCGGCGGGGAAGCGCCGGCACCGAGGCGCGACGCGAGATTCGGCCGGGGAACAGCGGCGAGTACGGGCGGGCGCCCTGGTAGACCGCCATCAGTCGGTCAGTCCAAGCCCAAGTCGCGGGGCGCGCCCGTCGAGGAAGGAGAACCGGTCGAACGCCCCGCCGCCGTCCGCTCCGCGGTCGTCCCAGGCGATCGAGTCGATGTCGACGACGCGCCCACGGTCCTGTCGTTCGTGGAGCTCGTGCTGGCGGCGTCCATACGACTTGCGGCGGTTCTGTTGGTGGCGCTTGCTCACGTGGTCTCCTTCCTGTGGCTGGTCGGCGGGGGAGCCCGCCGGTCGGTTGGTCAGGCGGCGAGGCGCTCGGCCGCGCGGAGCCGGGCGCTCCTCGCGCGGGGATTGCCGGCGATCTCTTCGGCGCCTGGAGTAAGCGACGGCTTCGTCACGAGGCGGAGTCGCGGGTTCCGCCCGCACACGCACACCGGCAGCTCCGGCGGACAGACGCAGCCGCGGCGCTCCGCCTGGAAAAACCGCTTGACGATCCGATCCTCGAGGGAGTGGTAGCTCAGGACGACGAGCCGGCCGCCGGGGCGGAGCAGCTCGACGGCCGCGCCAAGCCCGACCTCGAGCGACTCGAGCTCCTCGTTGACGGCGATGCGGAGCGCCTGGAAGACGCGGGTAGCCGGGTGGATCCGGCGTCGGCCTGGCGGCGTCCGCGGCGCCACACGCTCCACGAGCGTCGCGAGCTCCTCCGCCGTCGCGACGGGGGCCGTGCGCCGCGCCTCGACGATCGCCCGCGCGATTCGTGGCGCGAACGGCTCCTCCCCGTAGCGCCGGAAAAGCGCGGTCAGTTCCGCGACGCCGAGGGTCGCCAGCAGCTCGGCGGCGGGGACGCCGCGGGCGGTGTCGAACCGCATGTCGAGCGGACCGCCGGCACGGAATCCGAAACCGCGGTCGGTATCGGCGAGCTGGAAGCTCGACAGCCCGAGGTCGAACAGGCAGCCGTCCGCCGCCGCGAACCCCGCGCCCGGCGCGATGTCGGCGAGCTCCCGGAAATTCGCCTGCCGCAGGACGAGGCGGTCGCCGAATCGCCGGAGCCGGCGGGCGACCCTGGCGATGGCCGCCCCGTCGGCGTCGAGTCCGAGGAGGCGGCCATCAGGCGTGGTCGCCTCCAGGATCCGCTCGGTATGCCCACCGCCGCCGACGGTCGCGTCGATCTGAAGGCTGCCCGGAGCAGGTGCGAGCATCGACATGACCTCCTCCACCAGCACGGGCAGATGCCCTTCCTTCGTCTCTCCGCCACCGCCGTCGATCGGATCCCGAGCGGACCCTGGAAGCGCATGTAGTGGGGCGCCCGCAGCGCGATGGAGCACGAGGGCCATCGCTAGATCCCCAGCCCGTCGAGGGCCTGGGCGAGGGACTCGGGGTCCTCGAGCGCACGTCGGTAGTCATCCCACCGAGCCGGGGCCCAGATCTCGGCGTGGTCCCGCGACCCGACGACGACCGCCTCCGCAGTCAGCCCGGCCCACTCGCGCAGGTAGGCCGGGACGACGACCCGGCCCTGCTTGTCGAGGTCGGCCTCGAAGGCCCCGGCGAAGACATAACGCTGGAACAGCCGCGACGCGGAATCGGTGATCGGGAGTCCGGCGACCTTCGAGGCAAGCTGATCCCAGCCGGTCCTCGTGTGGATCGCCAGGCAGGCGTCCAGCCAGCGCGAGATCACCGCGCCGTCCTCGATCTGGGCGCGGAACTTCGCGGGGACGGCGATCCGTCCCTTGTCGTCCACCGAATGCCGGTACTCGCCGGTGAACACCGTGGGGGCTTGCCTCTGGTCGCTTTCGTGCCGTCCCCCACTCCGGGGGCGCGGATGCCGTCAGGCCGAAGGTGTCACCACGGGGACGCTCTAGATCCCCACTTCTCACCACTTCGTGCCACTTGGCGGCATTCTAGCGCGCGCAGAGGGCGCGTCAATGCCGATTCTTGTTGCGGTCCATCGCGGGCGGCGGGGGCGCGAGGGCGGCGGCCCGCCGGGCGCGCCGGGCGCGCCGAAGGTAGTCGCGAAAGGGGGCGGGCTCCCCGCTCCGCCGGCGTTGCGATCCAGCCGCCGCGTCAGGCGCGGCGGCGATCAGCGGGTGGGCGGCGGAAGGATCAGGTTTTCGCCGGGATCGATTCCCTTGGTGGCCGTCCAGGGATTGAGCTGGCGGACGGTCGCGAGCGGCACCCCGAAGTAGCGCGCGATGCTCGTCAGGTTGTCGCCACGGCGGACCGTGTAGATGTAGCAGTCAGGGGTCGACGGGCACGGGACAAGGAGCTGATACCGATCGCTCGTCGGCGCCGGGGTCGGTCCCACGGGCGGCGTCGGAGTGGACGTAGGCGCAACGGTCGGCGTCGGCGTGGGCGCCGGCTCGGACTCCGGCGTCGGCTCCGGCGTAGCGACTGGCACGGACGCAACCGGCGTCGGCGCTGTCGTCGCCACGACGGCAGCGAGAGCACTCGGCGCCGGCACGCCCGTTGCCACCGGGCCGTTCGAGGCGGCCGGCAGCGTCAGGCCGCCGCGAACCACCACGAATGCGAGCGATGCGCTTGCCGACGCGACGAGCACGAGGACCGCGGCGAGGGTGGCGCTCGTCACGCGCCTGCTCGTCCGGCGGACGGAGCGGACGGCGAGGGCGCCACGGCGATACCGCTGGCAGTCGACGTGCGCGAGCGCGAGGCAGGCCGACTCCTGCTGGCGAAGCGACGGGACGCGGGGCTCACCGAACGCCGCGCACCGGTTCTCCGGATCCGCCGCCTCGAGGGGTCGGCGTAGCCGGCCCTCGAGCCCCTGTGACCGAAGGAACGGGCAGGTGGCGGGGTTCGGCGACGCGAGGCCGAGCGGCTCCGGCGTGCGAGGTTCGAAGCTCGGCGGCGCGACGAGGTCGCCGAGGCTCTCGTCGGAGCTCCTGACTGCCGGCATCGGCGGCACGTCCGGCGACGCGACAGCACGCGTCGCCTCGGCGAGTGCCTGCTCCTCGGCGGCTGCGAGCCGGTCGTCGTCGGGTCGAGCGAGCGACCCATAGACGGGCCACTCGCCGTCGACGGCGCCGTGCCAGCCGTTCGAATCCCGCGTCTTGCGGGCCGCCCCGGCCTCGCCCTCGGCCTGGTGCTTCACGCCCTCCTCCACTCTCTCCGGTGGGCCGCCGCCGAGTCTAGTACGTTCAGCATGTTGCCGGACGTCATCGCGGGATGCTAGTGTCCGCGCCGCCACGTGTTTGCCCAAGCCACGAATTTCGCACGAGGCGCGCGCTCCTGATGGCACTGCCGGTCCCGATCGTCACTCCGGACCCCGAGGCCTACCGCCTCGCGCCGCACCGCATCCGCCGCTGCACGTTCAGGCGGATCATCCACGTCGATTCGACGGGCGAACGCCTGTACGACGTGGAGTGCCTCTACCCCGATCGCCGGATCCCGATCCCCCTGGGCGACCTTGAGTCGGCCACGCCGATCTGCAACAGCTGCACGGCGGCCCACATCTTCAGGCCCGACGAGGACTAGCCGGCAGCGGCTGCGCGCGAGGGCGCGCGGCGTCGGCCCCTCGGCGCGTCGGCCCCTCGGCGCCGTCGGCGCGGCGGCTGCCCGTCGGCCACATCGGCGCGTCGGCCCTCGCGCGCTCCGCCACTCGGCCCATCGGCGCATGGCCTTTCC
>DATFPL010000195.1:0-1667 GCA_035264845.1 Candidatus Limnocylindrales bacterium
GACTGGATTTCGCGGATGCCTACCTGGCTGCGGTCGCGCTCGAGGTTCGGCCGGCCGTCGTGGCCTCGTTCGATGCCGGACTGGACGGCATCGATGGGCTTCAGCGGATGTCGGCCTGATCGCCCACGTCGCCACGGCGCGGCGTCGAGGGCCGGCGCCTCGCCCGGGCCTAGACCGCCTTCACCGCGGCGACGAGCGAGGCGAGCCCTTCCTTCGCGTCCGCGAAGAGCATCCCGGTCTTCGGGTTCGTGTACAGCTCGTTGTCGATGCCCGCATACCCGCGGCCCATCGACCGCTTGATCACGACGATGCTCTTCGCCTTGTCGACGTCGAGGATCGGCATCCCGTAGATCGGCGAGCCCGGGTTCGATCGCGCCGCCGGGTTCGTCACGTCGTTCGCCCCGACGACGAGCGCCACGTCGGCTCGCTCGAATTCGGGGTTGACCTCCTCCATCTCCTTGAGCTGGGGGTAGGGGACGTTGGCCTCGGCGAGGAGCACGTTCATGTGGCCCGGCATCCGGCCGGCGACGGGGTGGATCGCGTACTTCACGTCGACACCGCGCGACTCGAGGAGCTCGGCCAGCTCGCGCACGGCGTGCTGCGCCTGGGCGACCGCGAGTCCGTAGCCGGGCACGACGATGACCGACGACGCATACGCGAGCTGGATCGCGGCATCGTCGGCGCCGATCTCCCGAACGGAGCCCCCACCGGCGCCGGTCGCAGCGCCCGCCGTCCCTTCGCCGCCACCGAACCCGCCGATCATGATGTTCAGGACCGACCGGTTCATCGCGTCGGCCATCAGCTTCGTCAGGATCGCACCCGAAGCGCCGACGAGTGCGCCGGCGATGATCAGGACGTCGTTGCCGATCACGAAGCCGGCCATCGCGACGGCGGTGCCGGTGAACGAGTTGAGGAGCGAGATGACGACCGGCATGTCGGCGCCGCCGATCGGCAGGACCATCGTGACGCCGAACACGAGCCCGGCCGCGATGATCAGGAACAGGACGAGGACGTTGACGTTCCCCGAGAAGAGGAACAGCGCGCCGACGACGGCGACCGCGGCCGCGACGATCGTCACGATCCGCCCGCCGGGGATGACGATCGGCTTGCCCGCGATCAGCCCCTGGAGCTTGCCCGAGGCGATGATCGAGCCGGTGAACGTGACGCAGCCGATGATGACGTCGAGCACCGTCGGGACCGTCGTCTGGAGCGGGATCGCCGCGCCGACGCCCGCCAGCCGGATGTAGTCGTCGATCGCGATGAGTGCCGCGGCGCCGCCGCCCACCGCGTTGAACAGCGACACCAGCTGCGGCATCGCCGTCATCTTCACGGTCCGCGCGGCGAACAGGCCCAGCCCGCCGCCGATGAGGATCCCGACCGCGATGATGACCCACGCCACCGCGGGCACGCCCCGCTGGAACAGCAGCACGGCCGTCGCAGCGATCGCCAGCGCCATGCCCCCGGCCGACAAAAGGTTGCCGCCGCGCGCCGTCGCGGGCGAGTTCATCTGGTGGAGGCCCAGGACAAAGGCCGCGGCCGCGGCCAGGTAGACGAGCCGAACGAGGGTCTCGAGATCCATCGTCAGCCCTCGGCCTTCGGCGCGCCCGAGCGCGGCGGGTTCGGGCGCCGCTTGAACATCTGGAGCATCCGGTCGGTCACGACGTAGC
>DATFPL010000196.1:0-13959 GCA_035264845.1 Candidatus Limnocylindrales bacterium
AAGTGGAGGTTGATCCACAGCGGGTGGTATTTCTCGAGCATCTCGCAGAGCTCGTCGTCGATCCGCTGAGGCAGGAAGACCGGCACTCGCGACCCGATCCGGATGATCTCGATGTGGGGGATCTCGCGAAGGCCCCGGAGGATCGATTCGAAGAGCTTCGGCGCCAGCGTCAGGCCGTCGCCACCGGAGATGAGGACATCCCGAACCTGCGGCGTGCGCCGCAGGTAGTCGAGCTGGGCCTCGTGGTCCTTGCGGTTGAAATTCTGGGTCGGGTCGCCAACGATCCGCGACCGCGTGCAGTAGCGGCAGTAGCTGGCGCACTGGGTCGTGACCAGCATCAGGACGCGGTCGGGGTAGCGGTGGACGAGGCCGGGCACCGGGGAGTGGCGGTCCTCGGCGAGCGAGTCCTCCATCATCCCGGTGAAGGCACTGTGCTCACGCCCCAACGGGATCACCTGGCGCCGGATCGGGTCGTTCGGGTCGTTCGGGTCGATCAGGCTGATGAAGTACGGCGTGATGTCGACGCGGAACTTGTCGGGGGCGCTGAGACCGTCGCGCTCGTCGTCGGTCAGGTTCAGGACCTGCTCGATCTCGGCCAGATCGTTGACCCGGTGGCTGAGCTGCCAGCGCCAGTCGTTCCACTTCTCGTCCGGGACGTCGGTCCAGATCGGGGCGCGGCGGCTGACCGCGGGGCTGCCGTCGGGGCCGACGGCGCGGGAGGGGTCGCGGGGGTTGACGAACGGGACGTCGGACGCGGCCGCGACTGCGGCCTGGTGCGCCACCGCCGTCTTGATCTCCTGCGCGTCCACGTTCCGCCTCCGTCCCGCCGATGCATAAGAAGTATGCAGAGTGAAAGTCGGCGGATCATAGCGGACGGCCCGTCGCGCGGTCCACCGGCCGGTGGTCACGGGCTCGGGGCATCGCCCCCGGCTCGCGGGGTGTTCGGTGAGCAACGAATCCCGGCTACGCGGCGTACCGTGCCGCGCGGTGGCCTCCGCCGATGTTCGAAATGTCGCTCAGGGAACAACAAGACCGGTGAATCGCGGCCTTTCGGCGCACGGTCACGTCGTGGCGCCGCCCGTACGGCACTCGATTCGCGCCATTTGTTGTTCTGCGAGCAACAAGCGTTCGCCCGCGGCACGGAGACTGACCCGTCGCGCCGCGATCGCTACTCCGGCGGATCCCCGACCACCCGACCGGCGCCTCGGTCTCCCGGCTTGTACCGGAACAGGGTCAGCCACCAGCCGCCGATCACGAGTCCTCTGACGTGGCCCTGTAGTCGCTGCGCCCCAGCGCGACCGGGCTACTCCCCGATCACCGCCCAGAGGAAGCCCATCATGATGAAGAAGCCCGTGAACAGGGCGATCAGCCCGAGGCCACCGTACGGCGAGTTGGCGCCCTCGTGCGGGACGAACTGGAGCCCAACGCCGAACACGATCGCCCAGGCGACGAACAGGAAGCCGAACACCCACTTCCCGTTCGGGCCTGTGATTCGCCGCGTCCACGTCGAGCGGCCGTCGGCGGCCATCGCAGAGCGGAGCACGATCATGATCATGATCACGGTGATGGCGGTCGCGATCCCGAACTCGATCGGGCGCTGAAAGGCGATCGTGAACAGCTGCACTGAGGCGCCTCGCTGAAGGCACGCGACGGGGACGAAGCCGCGGCCAGATGCTAGCAGGATCGAGCGCCACGACGCCGAAGCGGCGGCGGGCGTTTCGCGGGCAACGCTCTACGATTGGTGCGTGCCCCAACTCATGACGCCGAGTCCGCGCGCGCCGCGCGCCGAATCGGGCGGTCCGTTCGGACGCCTCGGCTCGTTCGTCGTCCGCCACCACAAGGCCGTCATCGGCGCGTGGGTCGTGCTCCTCCTCGTTGCCGTGCCGTTTGCGCCGCGGGCCGCCGGCGTGCTGCGAGCCGGCGGGTTCACGCTCGGCGACCTTCCGTCCGCGGAAGCGCGGCACCTCCTCGAGCAGGAGCTCGGAGTCGCGCCTTCGGCCGTCGTCGTCGTCCTCCATTCGGATTCCGCGACCGCGGGCACACCGGCGTTCGAGCGACCCGCGGCCGCGGCGATCGCCGATCTCGTCGACGCTCCCCACGTCCGCGGCGTCGTCACGCACACGCTCCGCCCGTCACAGGTCGCCGCGGACGGTCGGACCGCGTACGACATCGTGCTGCTCGACCTGGCGCCCGACGATTCGCCCGACGCGCTGCCGATCCTGGAGGGGCGGGTCCACCGGCCCGCGGGCCTCGACGTCGCGCTCGCGGGCGGCCCCGCGTTCTACGGCGACGTCCAGCGGGTGTCCGAATCGGACCTTCGCCGCAGCGAGCTGATCTCGCTTCCGCTCGCGGCGCTCGCGCTGCTGGTCGTCTTCGGCTCCGTGGTCGCCGCCGCGATCCCCCTCGCCGTCGGCGGTGCCGCGGTCGTGATCGCGCTCGCGGCGATCTACGTGATCGCAAGCGCGACCGCGATGAGCATCTTCGTCCTGAACCTCGCGACGCTCCTCGGGCTCGGGCTCGGGGTCGATTACTCGCTTCTGATGACGAGCCGGTTCCGCGAGGAGCTGGCGGCGCGAAGGGGACCTGACCGCGTCGCCGATGCGGTTCGGGTGACGGTGGCGACAGCCGGCCGCGCGGTGTTCTTCAGCGGGCTGACGGTGCTCCTCGGCCTGATCGGGCTGGTTCTGTTCGAGTTCATGATCCTCCGTTCCGTCGGGATCGCCGGAGCGGTCGTCGTCGGGTTGGCGGTCGCGGCCGCGCTGACGCTGCTGCCGGCACTGCTCGTCGTCGTCGGCACGCGCCTCGACCGTCTGCGGGTCCGCCGCGTGGTCGTCGCCCCGGACGGCGAGGGCCCGTGGGCGCGACTGGCGCGGCGGGTCATGCGCCGGCCGATCGCGGTCCTCGTGCCGACGCTCGCGTTCCTCCTCGTCCTGGGCGCGCCGTTCCTCCACGTCCGCTTCAACGCGCCCGATGCGTCGATCCTTCCGGCGAACGTCCCGTCACGGGCAGCCTTCGACCGGCTCGTCGACGAGTTCGGGGAGGGCGCCTTCGCGCCGTTGTCGGTGGCAGTCCGGACGACAGGTCCGACGACGAGCCCGGAGAACATCGCTCGTCTCTACGAGTACTCCCGGCGCCTCGCCGCGGACCCGCGCGTCACTCGCGTCGAGAGCCTCGTCGACATCGACCCGCGCCTCCGGCTCGAGCAGTACCAGCTTCTCTACTCGAGCCCATCGGGGCCACCGGACCGCTTCGTCCAGGCGACGGTCGGCGCCACGACGAAGGGCAACCTCACCGCGTTCACCGTCTACACGCCGTACGGCCCGAACCGCGACGAGGCTCGGCGTCTCGTCACCCAGCTGCGCGACCCATCGAGCCCGCTCGCGCCGCCAGAGGGGCTGAGTGTCCTCGTCGGCGGCGGTGCGGCGGAGGTGTCGGACGTCGTCGGACGCATCGGCGCGGACTTCCCGCGTACGGCGCTCTTCATCCTGCTCACGACCTACCTCGTGCTGTTCGCGCTGCTGCGGTCCGTCATCCTGCCCGCGAAGGCGCTCGTGATGAACACGCTGTCGATCGCCGCGAGCTTCGGCGCGCTCGTGTGGATCTTCCAGGACGGCAACCTGTCGCGGCTCCTCGGCTTCCAGCCGCTTGGGTTCGTCGAGACGACGCAGCCGGTGATCCTGTTCTGCGTCCTGTTCGGCCTCTCGATGGACTATGAGGTTTTCCTCCTGACGCGGATGAAGGAGGTCTGGGACCGAACGGGCGACAACACCGACGCGGTCGCCCGCGGCCTCGAGCGGAGTGGCCGGATCGTGACGTCCGCGGCGCTCATCGTCGTCGTCGTTTCGGCGTCGTTCGCGTTCGCGGACATCGTGCTGATCAAGGCGCTGGGAATCGGGATGGCGATCGCGGTCGCGCTCGACGCGACGGTCGTCCGGGCGCTCCTCGTTCCGGCGACGATGCGGCTCCTCGGCGACTGGAACTGGTGGGTCCCGGCGCGGCTCGCGCGGTTCGCCGCGCGCCGCCTCCCCGCGACCGAAGCGGACGTGGAGGCCGCCCTCGAACCGACGACCACGCCGGCGCGAGTCGAAGGCGGGACGCGGTGAGCCCGCCGTTCCGCGGCGTCGCGCTCCTGGTTGCCGCCGGCTTCGTTGCCGGCTGCTCCGGCGGTCCGATCCTCGCCAACGCGCCTGCCCAGCGCCCGATCCCGACCGCGTCCGTCGCCCCTTCGCCGTCGCACACGGCTGACCCGGTCCCGATCGTCCTGCCCCGCGACGACGCACCTCACCACCGCCTGACGGAGTGGTGGTACTACACCGGTCACCTCCGCGACGAGGACGGCGGCCGCTGGGGGTTCGAGCTCGTCGTGTTCCGCGCCGAGCGGGGCGGGCTGCCCGTCTCGTGGGCGTCGCATCTCGCACTGACCGACGAGACGGGTGGCACGTTCAGCTACGCCGAGCGGAGCGAGATCGGGCCGCAGGTGGACCGGTCGCCGGCCCAGGGGTTCGAGTTCGCGATCGCGGGGGCGGCACGACCGGACGTCGCGGCCGCGGGATCGCCGACCGCCGTCAGTGGCGCCTGGACGATGGCGGGCGGCGGCGGGCGCGACCGGCTCCACGCGTCGGTTTCGGCCGGCGAAACGGCGGGCACCGGGAAGGGCGCACCGTTCCAGCTCGACCTGGCGCTCGACTCGACGCTTCCAGCCGCGCTTCACGACCGGGACGGATGGATCGACTTCGGGCCGGCCGGCGGCTCCTACTACTACTCGCGCCCGAACGAGCACGCCACGGGAGTGCTGGCGATCGGGGGGCGGAGCCTGCGGGTCGAGGGGAGCGCCTGGTTCGACCATCAGTGGGGCGACTTCATCGCCGTCGGCGGCGGCGGCTGGGACTGGTTCGCGGTCAACCTCTCCGACGGCTCAGCCGTGACGGTCTCACTCGTCCGCGACCGCGAAGGCGGCTATCCGCTCGTGTACGGAACGTATGTCGACGCCGACGGAGAGGCGCATCACCTCGAGCGCGACGAGTTCGAGGTCGAGGTCACGAAGCGCTGGCGAAGTGCCGCGACGGCGACCGACTACCCGGCTGGCTGGCGGATCACGATCCCCGGCCGCGGCATCGTCGTCGACCTCACGCCGACAGTCGCGGCGCAGGAGCTCGACACCCGCAGGACGACAGGGGTCGTGTACTGGGAGGGCTCACAGCGTGTGTCGGCGACGGTGCGGGGCGTGGCCCAGGGCGGCGAGGCGTACGTCGAGCTGACCGGGTACGGGAGTGCGCCGGGCGGCTGACGCCGCCCGGAGGCGCGGCTACTTGCCCGAGGTGGCGGGCGGCAGGACGACGTTGGCGATCCCGGCAAGCGTCCGCATCCGGCCGTCGAGCGGGGTCATGCCGCCGAGGACACCCAGCATCTTCTGGGCGGCATCGCGGTAGGCCGGGTCGTTGTTGATCGAGTTGTTGAGCCCGTCGACGGCCGTCCCGCGGACCGATGCATAGAGAAGGCCCAGGTCGTGCGCTACGGCCGCTCCCTGCGGCCACGCCGCGAGACGCGTCGCAAGTCCCTCGCCGAACGACGCGTCGGCGGCAAGCGATCGGAGGATGTCGGCGACGGCCGCGCTGTCGAGATCGCGTTCGCCGAGGGCAGTCTGGAGGAGCCTGGCGCCGTCACTCAGCCGGACGTTGAGCGCACCCGCCTGCGAGAGCGCGGATCGGCTCGTTGGCGGGATCGCGGGGATGAACGGGGTCGCCGCGACGGGCACGCTCGTCGCGGCGGCCGGCGATGAGGGCAGGACGGAGGACTCCGGGCCCGGTGTGACCGCAGCGGACGTGACGGCAAATGCGGCGGAGACGCCCCACGCCATCACGAGCCCGGCGATCGCGCCGACGAGGATGAAGATCGTGGCCTTCCGCGCCGGCGTGGCGAGGATGAGCCGGGTTCGACACCCCGGGCACCGCGACGCGCCGACGCTCAGCGGGCGGGTGCAATTCGGGCAGTTGAAGATGTTCTTGTCGGGCTCGCCGATGACGAGCGGCGGGGGGAGGACGACGGCCGCGCGCGGCTTCGCGCGGCGCGTGGCCGGCTTGCGCGTTGCCGTTCGTCCCGGAGTGGCGATGTCGACGGTCATGTGCTCCTCGCGATGTCGCGACGACGGCACGGCTCGGCCGGCCGCCGCTGCCGGCACTGTCCCCCACGGAAGTGCGGTGCGGCAGGGTAACGATGGTCCCGAGCGACGGGGGTACCGCGCGGTGCGGAGTCGCAACGACGGGACCATGACTGATACTCAGTCTCGACACGCCAACAGAGACTGAGTATCATCGCGCCGTGCCAACCATCCAACCGCTCGTCGCCGCGCTCGATGCTTCGGGCCGCCGCGTGACCGCGCCGCGGCGCGCGCTCGTCGACCTGATCGCCGCGCGCGACGGCCACTTCACCGCAGCGGACCTGGTCGCAGACGTGAAGGAGCGCCGGCTTGGGATCGGGCGCGCCACCGTTTTCCGCGCACTCGACGTCCTGACCGAGCTCGGCGTCGTCGAGCGGCTCGACCTTCCGAGCGGTCAGCACGCCTACGTCGCCTGCGAAGCGAGCCATCACCACCATGTCGTCTGCTCGCGCTGTGGCAGGTCCGTCGACATCGAGGACGCCGGGCTGACGGGCGTCGTCGACGCCGTCGAGGCGCGGACCGGCTACCGCGTGGACCGGCACCGCCTCGAGCTGTTCGGGCTGTGCCCGGACTGCCGTCGGAAGGCCTGATGCGCAGGTTCATCGCGCTGGTTGCCGTGCTCGCGGTCGCCGGCTGTTCGAACGGCTCCCGGGCCTCCGGCCCGGCTGACACCCGGATCCCCGTCGTCGCCACGACCACGGTGTTCGCCGACCTCGTCCGGTCGGTCGGTGGCGACCTCGTCAAGGTCGACAGCCTCGTTCCGAAGGGCGGCGACGTCCACACCTTCGACCCGCGCCCGAGCGACGCCGGTCGGCTCGAGGACGCTCGCCTCGTGGTGGCGAATGGGCTCGGCCTGGACGACTGGCTCGCATCCCTGGCGAAGGATTCGGGCACCAAGGCCGACATGCTCCACCTCGCCGACAGCGTCGCGCCGGACGCGTACATCGTCGAGGACGGGATTCCGAACCCGCACCTCTGGCTCGACCCGAGCGGAGCCGCGGCGTACGCGGGCGCGATCGCGGAGTCGTTGAGTCGCCTCGACCCCGGCCACGCCGCGACGTACGCCGCGAACAACGCTGCCTTCGGGGCCAGACTCGACGGCCTCAGGACGTGGGGGGCGGGTCTCGTCGCAGCCGTTCCCCAGGACCGTCGGACGCTCATCTCGTTCCACGACGCGCTGCCCTACTTCGCCCGCGCGTACGGTGTCGAGATCGCTGGTGTCATCGTGAAGTCGCCGGGCCAGGACCCCTCGGCGGCGGACATCGCGGGGCTCGTTACCGCCATCCGCGCGAACGATGTGCGGGTCGTCGTGAGCGAGGTCCAGTTCAGCGACAAGCTCGCCCGAACCGTCGCCGCGGAGACGGGAGCGACGATCGTCAGCGACATCTACGACGACTCGCTCGGCGATCCGCCGGTCGACAGCTACGAGGGCCTCGTTCGCTACGACCTCGAGCGGCTCGTCGCCGGGCTCAAGGGGAGCGGCTAGCATCGGCTCGATGAACCGCGACGCCACGACGTACGACCCGCACGACCACCCGCACGACCACGCCGCGGAGCGACGCCTCGCGACCGTCGAAGCGGGAGTCGATCCGGGCCACGCGCGCGCGCACGCGGACGCATGGCTATCCGACGTGTCGGCGGGGTACGGCGACAAGATTGCGCTCGAGCACGTCGACCTGGCGGTCGAGGCCGGCAGCCTGCTCGCGGTCGTCGGGCCGAACGGCGCGGGCAAGAGCACGCTCCTGAAGCTGCTCGCCGGGCTCATCCAGCCGTGGTCCGGTCGGGTCGAGGTACTGGGGCACCCCGCGGGCCAGCAGGCTCGCCGCGTCGCGTACGTCCCGCAGGCCGAGGTCGTCGATTGGTCGTTCCCCGTCACGGTCCGCGACGTCGTGACGATGGGTCGCTACCCCGCGCTCGGGCCGTTCCGTCGCCCGGGCGCGGCGGACCGCCGGGCGGTCGACGAAGCGCTCGAGAAGGTGTCGATGGCCGAGGATGCGGATACGCAGATCGGGTCGTTGTCCGGCGGGCAACGCCGGCGGGTCTTCCTCGCCCGCGCCCTGGGCGCCGAGCCGGACCTGTTCCTCCTCGACGAGCCCGTGACGGGCGTCGACGCCACGACGCAGGAGGACCTGATGGACCTTCTCGAGGCGGAGGCGCGGCGCGGCAAGACCGTCATCGCCACGACGCACGATCTCGCCTGCGCGGCGCAACGGTTCCAGCAGGTCGCGGCGATCAACCGCCGCGTCATCGCGCACGGCCCTTCGTCGCTCGTCCTCGATCGCGACGTCCTCGCCCGAACGTACGGCGGCCACCTTCTCGTTCTCGGCGGCCAGGCCGTCGTGCTCGACGACGCGCATCACCACGACGACGCCGCGGGCGGCGAAGCGCATTTCCACGAGGGTGGCGGCCGCGACGCGGAGCCCCGACGCCGCGATGGCCGCGGGCGCGGCCCTGGCCAGGACGCTCGGCGCACCCGCGGATGACCTTGGTCCTCGATCCGCTCGACCACGCGTTCTTCGTCCGCGCGCTCGCGGCCGCGGTCATCGTCGGGACGGTCTGCGCGGTCGTCGGGACGTACGTCGTGCTCAAGGGCCTCGCGTTCATCGGCGACGCGATCAGCCACGCGGCATTCCCGGGCGTCGTCGCGGCGTTCATCCTCAAGGGACCATTCCTGCTGGGGGCCGGGATCGCGGCGGTGGTGACGGCGCTCGGAATCGGGTTTGTCAGCCGGCGGGCGCGGATCCGGACGGATACCGCGATCGGGGTGCTGTTCGCGGGCACGTTCGCCCTCGGCGTGTTCCTGTTCAGCACGATCCAGGGGTACGTCGCCGACCTGTTCAGCTTCCTGTTCGGCTATCTGTTGTCGACGACCGTCGAGGACCTCGTCGGGTTGGCGATCCTCGCCTCGATCGTACTGGCGATCGTCGCCCTCCTGTGGAAGGAGTTCCTCTATGCGACGTTCGACCCGCTGGGCGCGGCGGCGTCAGGGCTTCGGGTCGGGTGGCTCGAATCGCTGTTCCTCGCGCTTGTTGCCCTGACGATCGTGATCAGCCTCCAGGCGGTCGGGATCATCCTCGTCGTCGCGATGCTCGTCACGCCCGCGGCGACCGCGCAGCTCCTCACGGTCCGCTTCGGGCGGATGATGGCGATCGCGATCGCCGTCGGGATCGGCGCGTCGGTCGTGGGGCTGTACGTGTCGTTCTGGCTCGACGCGGCGAGCGGCGCGACGATCGTCCTCGTCGAGACCGCCTGCTTCCTGACCGCCCTCGCGATCGGACCGCGCTCCGGGCTCCTCTCGCGGCGCCGGGCCACGGCGGCGGTCGCCTAGGCGTCGGACAGCGCGCGCTCGAGCTCCGCGGCCGTTGGCATGCCCTCGCGCGCGCCCGCGCGAAGCGTCGAGAGACTCGCCGCGACGACGGCCCGCCGAACGGCGTCCTCGAGCGAGCGGCCCGCCGCGAGCGCCGCTCCGAGCGCGCCGTTGAGCGCGTCGCCGGCGCCGACCGAATCGACGGCAGTCATCCGCGGCGCCGCGATTTCGACGGTGCGCGCCGGCTCGACCAGCAAGACTCCGCGAGCGCCGAGGGTGACGACGACCGTGTCCGCGCCTCGGCCCTCCGGGCTCGACTCGATCAGCGACCGCGCGGCCCGCGCCGTGTCACCCGCTGCGGCGCGGCCCGTCCGCCTCGCCTCGGCCTCCACGAGCGTCGCGAGCTCCCGACGGTTGGGTGTGAGAAGCGTCGCCCCTTCGAACACGGATCGGTCGAGCCCGCCGGCAGGCGCGGGGTTGAGGATCGTGCGCGCACCCGCAGCGCGGGCGAGGCGAAGTGCCTCGCGAACCGAGGTCGTCGGGATCTCGTGGACGGCGAGGACGACGTCGTCCGGCCCTGGCGCCAGCCGCGCGAGCGAGTCGCGGACCCGGTCCCGCGTCACGAGCTCGTTCGCCCCCGAAGCCACGGCGATCTGGTTCTCACCGTCGGTCGCGACGACGATCAGCGCGACGCCGGTCGCGACGCCGGCAATCGTCGCGAGCTCCGCGACGTCGATGCCCTCGTCCTCGAGAGCCGCCCGCGCGCGCGCGCCGAGATCGTCGTCCCCGACGGCGCCCACGAACGCCACTTGCGCGCCGAGCCGCGCCGCCGCGACGGCCTGGTTGGCGCCCTTGCCGCCGTCGTGTCGAGCGAACGTCCCGCCGGTGACGGTCTCGCCGGGCGACGGCAGGCGCGCGACGTTGACGACGAGGTCGACGTTGACCGAGCCGACGACGATGACGCGGCCGCTCATCGCGTCGCTAGCCCGTGATGTACTCGCCCCCGTCGACGCCGATGACGTTGCCGGTGACGAAGTCGAGCCCGTCGCCCGACAGTGCGACGATCGCGTCGGCCACGTCCTGCGGCGTCGTCATCCGGCCGGACGGATTGCGCCGGACGCTCGCCTCGATGATCGCGTCGTGCTCGGGGATCTTCATCAACGCCGGGGTCACGGTCACACCGGCGCGGATGGCGTTGACCGAGATTCCGGTGGCCTTCTTCGCGAGCTCCATCGACAGCTGGCGGCAGTGCGACTCGAGCGCCGCCTTCGCCGACGACACCGCACCGTACGTCGGCACGACTCGCGTCGATCCCTCCGACGTCATCGCGTAGATCCGTGACCCGTTTTCGAGAAAGCCGCCGCGGAAGAGGTCCTGAACCCAGTAGACGAGGCTGTTCGCCATCACGTCCTGGGTCATCTCCATCTGCTTCCGGTTGACGGCCTCCTTCGGGTCGTCGGCGACGAACGGCAGCAGTGTTCCGAACGCCAGCGAGTGCATGACGACGCGGACGTACGGATGCCGCCGCGCCTTCCGCGACTCCTCGAACCGCGCGCGAAGCGTCTCGAGTGCGGCGGCGCGCTTCTCGTCGTCCGCGGCGTTCATGTTGACGAACACGGCCTCGCTGCCCGCGTCGGCGATCCGCGCCTTGACCTCGTCGACGTGCTGGAGGGCGGCGCGAAAATCGAGGTGGATGCCACAGATCCGATAGCCCGCCTTCGCCAGCGCGACGGCCGTCGCCTCGCCCATCCCGCTCGATGCGCCGAGGATGAGGGCCCAGCGCTCGCGGTCGTCCGTCATCGAGTCCTCCGTCGTCGATCGGTCCCGGCACGGGCCGGGGGCGGCGAGTCTAGCAGCGGGCAACGGCGGTTCCGGGAGGTCGATGCAGGAATGCAGCCGGTTGCCAATCGACGGTCGCCCGGAGACGCCGCGCTAGCCGCGGACGAGCCGCTCGATCTCGTCCCCCGGGTACCCGAGCTCCTCGAGGATGTCGCGCGACTGCTCCCCGGGGAGTGGTGGCGGAGTCCGGATCGCGGCCGGTGTCCGCGACAGCCGGAACGCCGGCGCGACCTGGTCGACGGCGCCCAGAACGGGGTGCCGCATCGCCACCCGCAATCCGAGCGCTCGCGCCTGCGGCGTCTCGAAGGCGGCGAGCACGTCGTTGATCGGCCCCGCAGGCACGTCGGCCGCGTCCAGGGTCGCGAGCCACTCCCGCGTGGAGCGGCCGCGAAACCGCTCGGAGAGGATCGGCCGCAACTCGTCGCGATGGTCGACGCGATCGCCGTTCGTTGCGAACCGCGCGTCGCCTGCAAGCTCGCCGAGCCCGAGGGCATCGCAGAAACGCGGCCACTGCCGCTCGCTCCCGACCGCGACTGCGATCTCGCCGTCGGTCGTCTCGAACGTCTCGTACGGCACGATGTTCGGGTGCGCGTTGCCGCGGCGGGCGGGCGGGCGCCCGGTCACGAACGCGTTCTGCGCCTGGTTCACGAGCACCGCCAGCGTTGACTCGAGGATGGACACGTCGATGCGCTGGCCGCGGGCATAGCCGTCGGCCGCGGCGGCCGCCGCGCGCTCGACGAGCGACGCGAGCACGGACACCGCGCCGAACAGCCCCGTGACGACGTCGCTGATCGCGACGCCGACCTTCGTCGGCCCGCCGCCCGCGTCGTCGGGAAATCCCGTGATCGACATCAGGCCGCCGGCGGCCTGGACGACGAAGTCGTAGCCCGGCCGGTCGGCATCGGGACCAGTCGGCCCGTAGCCACCGATCGCGAGATGGACAAGACCCGCGTTGAGCGCGCGCAGCTCCTGGTCGCCGAACCCGAGCCGCTCGAACGTCCCACGCCGGAAGTTTTCGACGAGGACGTCGCCGCGCTCCACGAGCCGGCGAAGAACAGCACGGCCTTCATCCGAATGCAGATCGAGCCGGATGCTTCGCTTGTTTCGGTTGACCGCGAGGTAGTACGACGCGGTCCGCGCGTCGCCGTCGCCAACCCACGGCGGTCCCCAGCCGCGCGTCGCGTCGCCTTCGGGCGGCTCGACCTTGATGACGTCGGCGCCCAGGTCGCCGAGCAGCATCGTGCAGAACGGCCCGGCAAGAACGGTCGAGCAGTCGACGACGGTGAGGCCGGCAAGCGGACCCGGGCGATCGGCGGACATCCGCCGGATCGTAGCGCTCGTATGATCGGCCGATGACCGAATCCCGACCCCTCACCCTGATGTCCGTCCACGCCCACCCCGACGACGAGACGATCAGCGCCGGCGGCGCGATGGCCCGCTACGTCGCCGAGGGACGCCGCGTCGTCCTCGTCACGTGCACGCGCGGCGAACAGGGCGAGATCGTCATTCCGGCGATGGATACGCCGGACAACCACCGCCGGCTCGGCGAGTTGCGGGCCGCGGAGCTCGAAGCCGCGATGGGCGAGCTCGGTGTCACGGAGTGGGAGAACCTCGGCTACCGCGACTCGGACATGATGGGCCGCGAGGGTAACAACGACCCGCGCTGCTTCTGGCAGGCGGACCTCGACGAGGCCGCCGGCCGGCTGACGTGGCTGGTTCGGCGCTACAAGCCGGACGTCATGACGACGTACAACTCGTTCGGTGGCTACGGCCACCCCGACCACATCCGAACCCACGACGTCGCCGTCCGCGCGTTCGAGCGCGCGGGCGATTCGGCTTGGTACCCGAAGCAGCTGGCCGCGGGCCTCGAACCGTGGACGCCGTCGAAGCTGTACGAGACGGCGATCCCGGCGTCGGTGCGCGCAGCGATGCGCGAGGCGATGCAGAAGGTCGGCAAGCCGAGCTTCTGGGATCCGCCGGAGAACGCGACCGAAGAGCAGCTCCGGGAGCACCAGGAGTTCATCGCGAAGATGCTCGTCCCGGATGAGGCGATCACGACCTGGATCGACACCTCCGGCGAGGCCATCGATCGCAAGTGGCGGGCGATCAGGCGGCACGCCACGCAGATCTCGCTGGACAGCGGGTTCATGGTCCTCGGCGAGGAGGGCTGGAAGGCGTCCTGGTCCAGGGAGGCGTACATCCTCCGCGAGTCGCGCGTCGAAACGGTCATCCCCGAGACCGACCTCTTCGCCGGGCTGTAGCGGCGCGGCGCTGCCCCGCGCGCGGGGGCACCCGAGGCCGCCGCCCCGCGCCCCGCGCCCCGCGCCACGCGCCGCGCGCCACCCGCCACGCGCCACGCGCCACGCGCCCAGTCGCGCGCGCGCGGGCCGGATTGTTGCGTCGAACGCACGTATCGACGACGAAGCGCCCGTTCCTCCGCCCGCCGTTGCGTCGCACGCAGCAAACGACGCGTAATTCTCTCCTTGGTGCGTCTGACGCACGGGCCGACGAAGATCAGCGCCGAACTTCGCCCATTCGTGCGTCGGACGCAACACCGGGCACGCAACCCGGGGCTGGCGACACGGCCGGGCGACACGGGCCGGCGACACGGGCCGGCGACACGGCGCCCGCCGCACCTGGTTCGCCCGCGCCGCTC
>DATFPL010000197.1:0-4757 GCA_035264845.1 Candidatus Limnocylindrales bacterium
TGGTTCTGGGCGGTGACCTGGACGCGCCCGGTCTCGACGTCGCGGACGGGGTGGTTTGCGCCGTGATGTCCGAACCGCAGCCGCCGCGTCTCCGCGCCCGCGGCGCGACCCACGATCTGGTGGCCGAGGCAGATCCCGAGCAGCGGCCGGCCGTCGTCGATCGCGGCCTGTGCGAGCGCAACGGGACCGTCGAGTCGCGCCGGGTCGCCGGGACCGGGCGAGAAGACGAGGCCGTCGACGTCCCGCGCGAGCGCCTCCGCCGCGGACACGGTATGCGGGACGATCCGGACGCGTGCCCCGCGCCGCCGCAACCCGCGAACGATGTTCTCCTTCAGCCCGAAGTCGACGATCGCGACGAGCGGCCCGCCTTCCGCCTCGTCGCCGACGTCGCGGACTGCGGCGGGCGAGACCTGTCCCACGAAGTCCTGGTCCTCCCACCGTGGAACTTCGCGCGCGGCCGCGATCGCCTGCGCCTCGTTGGTCTCGCCGGGCGCGGTGATGACGCCCCGGAGGCTCCCCGTCGAGCGGAGATGCCTGGCGAGCGCACGGGTGTCGATGCCGGCAATGGCGGGGATGCCGTCGGCGCGGAGCATCGTGGCGAGCTGCCGCGCGTCGTCGAGGACCGCCGCGGTGGCGTTGCCCACGACCAGGCCGCGGAGCCACGGCCGAACAGACTGGTCGTCGTCGCGGATCCGCCCATAGTTCCCGATGAGCGGGTACGTCATGACGACGACCTGGCCGGCGTACGACGGGTCGGTGCAGACCTCCTGGTACCCGGTCTGGCTCGTGTTGACGACGAGGTCGCCGCCACTGCTCGCGCGCGCGCCGAACGCGATCCCCTCGAATGTCGTCCCGTCCTCGAGCGCGAGGAGCGCGGGCCCGGCATCGCCGATCCGTGGATCGACGATTGAGCCTGGCTGAGGGCGGGGCGGGAGGATCAGCAATGCGACCCCGCGTCGGGCGAAGGAAAACCACCGGCCCGCGGGGCGCGGTGGCAGGACAGGCGCACGATTATCGAGCCTCCTTCCCGGCCTCTCAGGACCGCATGCCGGTCTCACAGGACCGGCCCCAAAGGACGTCGCTAGCCTACCATCGCAGCCGCCCCACGCGGCGGCACGGCGCGTTCACCCCGCGTCGACGGCCGCAGCGTTGCGCTCCCGTAATGGCTTCACGGCGAGCCGTGACTCGGGCGCCATCTCCGGCTTGTCATCGTGCTGCCGTGAGCCCTCGCGGTCGACTGGGGACCGTGAGGGCTCCAACCCTGCCGGCATGGCGTGCTTCGCGCGACAAGGAAGGTGGAACGCGGGGTGCAGGACCGCGAACCGACGACGATGAAGCGGCTTCTGGATCGGCTCCTCGAAGCCCGCGCGCGGCGCGAGCGTGAGGAGCGGTTCAGCGACGCATGGCGGGCAGCCGACGCGGAGATGCACGCGATCGAGCGGGCGATCTTCAGGGTTCCGCTCGATCCTGCTGCGGCAGATCGCCGCCATCGGGACCGCGATTCGTACGAGCGGGCCGGCTGACGCTCGTCGCACGCCGACGGGCTCGGCCTGTCCTCAGCTGAGGAGCGCCGGCTCCGCGCTCTTTCCGCGGACGTGGTCGAGGAAGATCGCACCCCAGAGCATCGATTCCTCGCCGACCATCAGTCGGTGACGCCCGACCCAGCACTTGCCCTTGTCGTCGAGGACCTCCCAGTACGTCCCGTCCCGGGTGATCCAGTCCTCGTATCGCTTCGTCTCGACGGCCGACTTGGCGCGATCGATCGTGCCGAGGAGCGACAGGTACATCGCCCCGAGGCTCGTCCAGACGGAGCTGCCCTGGTAGTCGGGCAGGAGCAGTCGGGTCAGCCAGACCTCCCGCTCGGGCCGTCGCGCGACCTCGTATCGCAGCGGGTACGGCGACGCGTAACCCTCGCGGTCCAGCGTCGCGAGCGCCGTCCCGAGCGTCTCGTTGCAGCGCACGACGCCGGTCCAGAACGGCCAGATGTTCGCCTCGCCCGTCGTGGCGTCGCTGCCGATTGCGTCGCGGTACCAGCCGCGCTCGGGGACCCAGAAGTGCTCCTTCAACAGCCGGCCCCAGTCGCCGTCAGGAAAGTGGCGGGCGAGCGGGTTCGGCAGGTTGAAGCCCGTCGACTCGTCGGCGAGTGTCTTCGCGAGGAGCGCGACCATGCTGTTGCCGTACGCGTTCGAGCGGTTCGTCACGGTGTCGCGGTGCGCCGAGTACTTGCGGTCGCTCCGAACGAGGCCGGTCGCAGGATCGACGACGCGGTTGACGAAGTGGTCGATCTCGCGGACGAGCCAGCGGCGGTGCTTCTCGACGAGATCCGTCGCCTTCGCCGCGCGGAGGCCCGCCATGAACAGCGGCAGCGAGTCGACGCCGTAGTCGTACACGTCCGCGGGATGCCCGAATGCGTGGAAGGTCGTCGTGATGTGCCGGTTGCGACGGTCCCAGCCGTCGAGCGCCCAGGCGAGCGAGGCGTGGAGCCGTTCGCGGTGCCGATCCCCCAACCGCGCGAGCGCCGGCGCCGAGAAGCACATGTCGCGGACCCAGAACGTGTTGAAGTGCGCCGGCGAGGCCGTGAAGCTCCGACCGTTCCACGTCGCGTCGATGCCGGCCTCGACGATCTCCGCGGCCGTTCCAGGGCGGCGCGTATGCCCGCGGACGGCGCGCCGAACGCGAATTCGGACGCCCTTGGCGCAGTCGGCGAGGTTGGCAGGGTGAAGCCAGAGGGTGACGGACACGGGAGCCAAGTTGACACCGCGGTGGTGCGCATCGTCAACCCGGCAGATGGGTGAGATCCAATGGGACTTTTGCAACCGTCGCCGGGACGCCCTAGGGAGGATCGAGACGTTTGACGAAGACGACGCGGTCGCGGCCGGGCCCGTCGTAGTCCCGGTGCACACCCTCGACCTCGAAGCCGAGCGCCCGGTGGGCCGCAATCGACACCTCGTTGACCGGCGAGGTGACCGCGTGGAGCGTCGTCCGGCTCGCGCGCCGCGCCTCGACCGCGAACCGCTCGTAGAGCTTCCTGGCGACGCCTCGGCGGCGATGACGGGGGGCGACGCCGATGAAGTGGACGTACGCCTCGTCGAGGCACGCGGGCGAGAGGAAGCCGCAGATGAATCCGGCGACCGACCCGTCGCCGTCCTCGGCAAGGAACGACGTGTCGGCGAAGTGGGTAAAGAACAGCCGAGGCAGCATGTCGATCATCTCGCGGCCGCCCCACCAATCGTCGAGGACACCGATCACGCGCTCGTAGTCGGCGTCGGTGATCCCGCGCAGCGTCAGGTCATCGCTCACGTTCCGAGGCTACCGCGATGAAGGGGACGCGATTCGTTGCCGCCGGCACGAGTCGCGCACTTGCATCGCCTCCTAGAATTCGCGAACCGGCGCACTGCGCCAACCGTCGCGTTACCGACGCGACGTGTCGCCGTTCGCCGAACGCACCGCAGGGAGGCACAGCGTGGACATCATCGGGAAAGCCGGCAAGGCCGTCGGCGACGTCGTCTCCGAAGCTCGCAGCAAGCTCCCTTCCCCGGGCCGCAAGGCCGCGCCGAAGAAGAGCTCGTCGAGCGCGAAGAGCTCGACGGCATCGAGCACCGCGAAGAAGTCGACGCCGTCGTCGTCGCGGACGCGCGCAGCGGGCTCGTCGGCGAAGTCGTCGGGGGCAAAGAAGCCTGCTGCGAAGAAGCCGGCTGCGAAGTCGGCGTCGGCGCGGACGTCGACGGCGTCATCCGCGAAGAAGTCGGGCAGCTCGTCGGCAACGAAGAAGCCGGCGGCGAGGAAGACATCCTCGAAGGGCAGCGCAGCCAAGGGCTGAGGGTCGCGCTGCACGCCGTCGCGCGCGAACCAGCGGGTCAGCGCGCGACGAGCTTGAACGTCCCCTCGGCGATGACGAGGCCGTCGCGCAGGTAGCGCATCACGTACGTCCCGGCCTTCCTGCCGACGGCGGCAGCGAGGTCCGTCTTCGTCGCGAACACCTCCGCGCTGGGTTCGTCGATCGTCACGTCCTTGCGCGACACGATCTTCTCGACGCCCGACGCTGCTCGCGTCGCCACGAGCAGCTGGAGCTTCTTCGCCGCGACCGCCTCGAGTAGCGAGACGCTCCAGGCGATGTCCGGGTCGTCCGCCCAGAACTGGGTCCTGACCTGCACCGCACGCTTGCTGACCGGGTCGAACTCCTGCCCGAACGTGATCAGCCCGAGCGGCGGGGGCGCAGGGGTCGTGTAGTCGATTCCGGACAGGGCCGCCGAGGGGGCGGGGGTCGGCCGCGGGATGGCGCCCGCGGCAGGCGAGCACGCCGCGAGGGCGAAGGCGAGGGCGGCGCCGAGCATGATGGCTCTCACATCCCCGAGGGTATGCAGAGCCCACCGTACCGCCATAGCCCGGACGGCCGGGCTTGGCTAGGACATTTCTACGTACCGGAAGGCGCCGTCAGTGCCGGCGACTCTCAGGTCTCGGCCGCAATGGCGTCGGACGCCTGGCGAATACCGGGCAGCGGCGACAACACGAGCAGGACGATCGAGATCGCCATTCCGGCCCAGCCGATGGCGATCCCCGCCCGCACGCCGATCCAGCCGGCAACGGCCGCAGCGAGGAGGGCGCCGAGGGGGAATGCGATGCCGTGGGAGAAGACCTCGAGGGTTGCGTTGACCCGGCCCAGGATCCGGTCCGGGATCACGCCCTGGATCAGGGAGATCTCGGCGACGCCCTCGATCGTCTGGAGCCCGTCGCCGATCAGCTGCGGCAGAAACACC
>DATFPL010000198.1:0-10986 GCA_035264845.1 Candidatus Limnocylindrales bacterium
TTCCTCGGCAAGAAGGGCCGGCTGACGCTGGTCCTGCGCGGGATCGGTGGGCTGCCCGCAGAGGACCGACCAAAGGTCGGCGCGATCGCGAACGAGGTTCAGACAGAGATTCGCGATGTGTTCGCGGCGGCGTCCGACGCCGCACGCCGCAGCGAGCTCACCGCAAGGCTCGCGGCTGAGGCAACGGATGTGTCGACGCCCGGCCGTCCCGTCCGGCGCGGCACGTACCACCCGATCCCCGCGACGATCGAGCGGATCGCCGCGATCTTCGGCCAGTTCGGATTCCAGGTCTACGAGGGACCGGAGGTCGAGGACGACCTCACGAACTTCCAGATGCTCAACATCCCGCCCGATCACCCGTCGCGCGACCTGTGGGACACGCTCTACGTCGAAGGCGATGGCCTGCTGCTTCGAACCCACACGTCGCCGGGACAGATTCGCGTGATGCACTCGACGCCGCCGCCGATCCGGGCCCTTCTTCCAGGACGCTGCTACCGCTACGAGGCGACCGACGCAAGCCACGCCTCCGAGTTCTTCCAGGTCGAGGGCCTGATGGTCGACGACGGGACGACGCTGGCGGACCTCAAGGGACTGCTCGACCAGTTCGCGCAGGCGATGTACGGGGAGGGGAAACGGACCCGCTTCCGCCCCGGCTACTACCCCTTCACCGAGCCGTCGGTCGCGTTCGACGTCGAGTGTCTCGTCTGCGGCGGCGCGCGCTGCCCAGCCTGCTCGCACACGGGCTGGATGACGATCCTCGGCGCGGGGATGGTCCATCCGGTCGTGCTGCAGTACGGCGGCATCGACCCCGAGAAGTACCAGGGCTTCGCGTTCGGAATGGGCGTCGAGCGTATCGCCAACCTGCGGCACGGGGTGGGGGACCTGCGGCTCTACCTGGAGAACGACCTCCGCTTCCTGGAGCAGTTCCAGTGAGGATCCCGATCTCGTGGCTGCGCGAGTACGTCGACATCGATCTCAGCCCCGAGGAGCTTGCCGATCGGCTGACGCTGCTCGGGATGGAGGTCAAGGGTCTCGATCGCTGGGGCGCCGACTGGCGCAACGTCGTCGTCGGCGAGCTCCTGACCGTCGAGAAGCATCCGCGCGCGGACAGGCTCTCGCTCACGACCGTCAGCGTCGGCGAGGGCGAGCCGCTCAGCATCGTCTGTGGCGCGACGAACATCTCGCCGGGTCAGCGCGTGCCCGTCGCGCTTCCGGGTGCCGTGCTCCCAGGTGAGCGACGCATCGAGCGGACCGAGAAGATGGGCGTGGTCAGCAACGGCATGCTGTGCTCCGGCGACGAGCTCCACATGACCGGCGACGCGGACGGGATCCTCATCCTGCCGTCCGAAACCCCGCTCGGTCGCGACCTGTCGGACCTGTTCGGCGACATGGTCCTCGACGTCGACGTCAAGCCGAACCGGGGCGACGCGCTCAGCCTCGTCGGGCTCGCGCGCGAGGTCGCGGCGGCAACCGGCGCGCAGGTTCGGTGGCCGGCGACGGACGTCCGCGAGGCGTCCACCCAGACGTCCGCGCGGCTGTGTGTTCGCGTGGAAGCCCCGGAGCTCTGCACCCGGTTCGTCGGGCGCTGGATCGACGGCGTCACGGTTCGGCCGTCGCCGGACCGCGTCCAGATGCGGCTCCTCGCCGCGGGCATGCGGCCCGTCAGCAACGTCGTCGACGCATCGAACTACGTGATGCTCGAGCTCGGCAAGCCAATCCACACGTTCGACGCCGCGGGCGTCGCTCGCGACGCAGACGGCCGCGCCGGGCTCCTCGTCAGGCTCGCCCGCGCCGGTGAGCGGCTCGAGACGCTCGATCACGTCGAGCGGGCGCTCGACTCCGAAACGCTTCTCATCGCCGACGAGGAGAAGCCGCTCGCGATCGCCGGCATCATGGGCGGCGCGTCATCGGAGGTCTCGCCGGACACGAGGTCGGTCATCGTCGAGTCGGCGATCTTCGACCCGGTGGCCATTCGCCGCACCGGCCAGCGGTATGCGCTTCGGTCCGAAGCGAGCCTCCGGTTCGAGAAGGGCCAGGAGGTCCGGCTGGCCCGAGTCGGCGGCGACCGCTGCGCGCAGCTCATCGCCGACTGGGCGGGCGGCGAGGTCGCAGCCGGGCGGGTCGACACCGCGCCCGAGGAGCCGACCGGAACCGTCGTCACGTTTCGTCCGGAGCGCGTCAACCGCCTGCTCGGCACGACGCTCTCGGCCGACGACCAGCGGGCGCTCCTTGCGCGCGTCGGCGTCTCGACGGAGGCTGCAGAGCCGGCCGACACCATCCGCGTCGCGCTCGACCCGCAGCCGATCGTCGTGCCCGCGGGTGCCGGTGCAATTGCGGCGCTCGTACCGACGTGGCGGCGCGACATCGCCATCGAGGCGGACATCACGGAGGAGGTCGCGCGCGTTCACGGCTACGAGCGCGTGCCCTCGATCCTGCCGCACACCGGGATGCCTGCGTACCGTCCGTCACCGCTCGAAGTCCGCGACGCCGTGCGCGAAGCTCTCGTGGGTGCGGGCATCACCGAGGTCGTCACGTCGGCGCTCGTGTCGCCGCGGCACATCGAGACCTTCCGAATGTCGCGTCACGTCCCATCCGTCGGACCTGAACCGGATCCTGGCGGCAACCCCGTCATCGTCACGAACCCGCTGTCGCGCGACCACTCGATCCTGCGATCCGGACTGATCGGCAGCCTGCTCGAGGTCGTCGCGGGCAACGCCAGGCGCGGTCGCGAGAGCGTCGCCGCGTTCGAGGTCGGTAAGGGCTACGGGCTCGTCGACGGGACGGCGCGCGAATGGTGGCGGCTCGCGGTCGTGTTGAGCGGCGCCGCGGACGAGGCGACGTGGGCGCGGACCGCGCGTCCGTTCGACGTCGACGACGCGAAGGGTGCGATCGAGCTGATCGGCCGCCGATTGGCGTTCGACACGCCGTCGTTCGAGGCCGACTCATCGGAGCCGTTGTTTCACCCCGGCCGGACCGCGCGCGTGACCGCGAGGACGCCGGCGGGGGAACCGGCGCTCGAGGGGATCGTCGGCGAGCTCCACCCCGATCTGCTCGAAAGCTGGGAGGTCCGCGTCGCCACCGTGGTAGTGGCCGAGCTGGCGATCCGCGGCCTCGGCGGGGGATCCATCGACGCCGTCCGTGCCGCGGCCCCCAGTCGCCACCCCGCGGTCGAGCGCGACCTCGCCGTCGTCGTGCCCGAATCGACGCCGGCGGCCGCCGTCGCCGCGGTGATCCGTCAGTCGGGCGGCGACCTCCTCCGCTCCGTGGCGCTGTTCGACATCTATCGCGGCGCGCCCCTCGGCGCGAGCGAGAAGAGCCTCGCTCACCGGCTGACGTTCCAGGCGCCCGACCGGACCCTTACCGAGGCCGAGGTCGATGCGGCAGCGGAAGGGGTCGCCGCCGCGCTCGCCTCGGAGCTCGGCGCTCGTCTCCGGACGTGACCGGAGCGCACCGCACGGCGCAAATCTCCCACTTGCCCCGGACCTTCGGCCCGGTTGCTACGGCCGGGGTCCCGCTATACCCTCCGCTCGCCGTGGAGGGCTCGCGCGGCCGTGCCGCGTGCTCGCCCCGGGTGCTACGAGGGATTGAAGGCACGTGAACATCGCCGAATTCCTGCGCTCCGTGAACACGTTCGACCTGCTGATCGTGCTGGTCCTGTTCGCGATGTTCATCCTGGGCTTCATCCAGGGGTCGATCCGCCGTCTGCTCGGGATCGCGTCCGTCCTGTTCTCGTTCCTCCTGGCGGCCAACCTCCGCGAGCCGCTCGGGAACTACCTGACCGCGAACTGGAGCCAGTTCCCCGGCCCGTACGCGACCATGATCGGGTTCGGCACCGTCTTCGTCGCCGCGGTCCTCGCGTTCTCGCTCGTCATCCAGACGTTCTACAAGAAGGTCTCGCTGTTCAGCCGGTTCGCCGTTATCGACGAGGTCCTCGGCGGCCTCCTCGGTATCGTCCAGGGGGCGTTGATCCTCGGCGCGTTGATCGTCATCCTCGACAGCTACTTCCAGCTCCCCGCGACCGCCGCGCGCGAAGGGGAGCTCCCCTTGCTCCGCGAGATGTTCGTTGCCTACGATCGATCCGGAACCGGCGTCCTCTTCCGCGACACGCTCGTCCCGGGCTTCCTCGCCGTCACCGGTCCGCTCGTCCCGGCGGCGATCAAGAACTTCTTCCCCGGCAAGACCGCCTGAGGTTCGCGCGGTCCTTGACCGCGCCGTCGTCGCCGGGCCGAGCCTGGTCGCGGCGAGGGCACTCCTCGGCACGTGGCTCGTCCGCGACGCGGACCGTGTCGTCGACGACGACGCGACTGTCACCGCTCGACGCCGCATCGGGCGGATCGTCGAGGTCGAGGCGTACATCGGCGAGGACGACCGCGCGTCGCACGCGAGGTTCGGGCGAACCGCCCGCAACGACGTTATGTTCGGGCCACCCGGGATCGCCTACGTGTACCTTGTCTACGGGATGTACGACTGCCTGAACATCGTCACCGAGCCCGAGGGCCGGCCCGCTGCCGTGCTCGTCCGCGCCGTCGAGCCGGCCTCCGGAATCGAGGAGATGCGTGCGGCGCGGCTCCGGATCGTGGAGCGCCGCCGCGGACGTGACGCGGCCGCACTCGAGCGCGAGCGCGGGCGCCTCGACCGCCTTCCCGTCAACCGCCTCGCGAGCGGACCTGGGCTCGTCGCAGCGGCATTCTCGATCGACCGGCGTCTCACGGGCGTCGACCTCTGCGCCGCGTCGTCGCCGCTCCGGATCGAGGTGGCGCCCGGGCCGCCGCCGCGGATCGTGGCCGGGCCGCGCGTCGGCGTCGCGTACGCCGGCGACGAGTGGGCCGCGCGTCGGTGGCGGTTCGCGATCGCCCGCAACGCCTCGGTGTCGTCCCCGCCGCTCCGCTGATGGACGAGCGCTCCCTCGTTCTCCTCGAGTTCCCCCAGGTCAGGACCCGACTCGCGGAGCTCGCCTCGTTCCCGCCCAGCCGCCGCCTCGCCGAAGCACTCGAGCCCGAAGCGGACGCTGTACTCGTCGGGCGAGGCCTCGACGAGACGGACCAGGCCCGCGCGCTTCTTGCCGACCGCCCCGGCGTCGGCGTCGGGGCGTCGCACGACATCGCGCCGTCGGTGGAGCGCGCCGTTCGCGGCGGGCGGCTCGAACCGGGCCAGTTCCTCGAGATCGCGGAGACGCTCGACGCCGCTAGCCGTCTCGGCACCGCCCTGGCCGAGGAGCGCCGGCCGCTCCTGCGCGAGCTCGGGCGCGAGCTGCATTCGCTGCCGGCCGTACGGAGCACCCTCAGCCGGAGTTTCGACCCGGCAGGGGAGCTGCTCGACACGGCCTCCCCGCGCCTGGGCCCACTCCGCGCCGCGGTCCGCGTCGCGTACGACAGGCTGCGTCGAAGGCTCGACGCCCTCGTCGGCGCGGAGCTGGGTGGCGCGCTCCAGGAGCCGATCGTGACGCTGCGCAACGGCCGCTACGTCGTGCCGGTCAAGGCCGAGGCGCGGTCGCGGGTCAAGGGCATCGTCCACGACGCGTCGGGCAGTGGCCAGACGCTGTTCGTCGAGCCACTCGTCGCAGTCGAGCTCGGCAACGCGTGGCGCGAGGCCCAGGCGGCCGAGGACGAGGAGGTCGCGCGGATCCTGGACGAGCTGTCGGCGCTCATTGCCGCGAACGGCGAGCAGCTCCGCGAGACGCTCGCCGCCCTGGCCCGCTTCGACTTCTGGGTCGCCAAGGCCCAGCTCGCGGCCGAGATGGACGCCGTTCGTGGCGAGACGGCCGATCGCGCCGTGGTGGTCCTGCTCGGCGCGCGTCACCCCGGACTGACCGGTCGCGTCGTGCCGATCGACATCCGGCTCGGCGACGGCTACACGGCGCTTCTCGTCACCGGCCCGAACACCGGCGGCAAGACCGTCACCCTGCGGACGCTCGGCCTGCTCGCGCTCATGCACCAGGCGGGCCTCCACATCCCGGCGGAGGCCGGCAGCCGCCTCCCGGTGTTCCGCGACGTCTTCGCCGACATCGGCGACGAGCAGTCGATCGCGCAGTCGCTCTCGACGTTCTCGGGGCACCTTCGCCGCATCATCCGGATCGTCGACGCAGCGGGACCCGGCACGCTCGTGCTCCTCGACGAGCTGGGTGCCGGGACGGACCCGACCGAGGGATCGGCACTCGCCCAGGCGCTCCTCGACCACTTCATCCGCGCGGGCGCGCTCGTCGCCGCGACGACGCACTACGCCGAGCTCAAGGCGTATGCCCACACGACGCCCGAGGCGCGTAACGCGTCCGTCGAGTTCGACCTCGAGACGCTGTCGCCGACGTACCGGCTGTCGATCGGGCTGCCCGGTGGCAGCCAGGCCTTCGCCATCGCCGAACGGCTCGGCCTGCCGCCGGACATCGTCCGCGACGCACGGTCGCGACTGACCGAATCGCAGCAGGCGTTCGAGGAGACCCTCGCCCGAATCAAGGCCGCGGAAGGCGAGACGAGCGATGCCCTCGAGCGTGCCCGCGCCGCCGAGTCGCGTGCCGCGGACGCGCTGCGACAGGCGGACGAGGAGCGACGCCGCGCGCGCCACGAACGCGAGGAGTCGATCCGGAAGGCGCGCGAGGAGGCCGAGCGCCTCGTCGGCGACCTCCGCGACGAAGTGACGACGAGCCGGCAGCGCCTCGAGCGCGAGACCGTGACGGCGAAGTCGCTCGACGCTGCCGTCGCGCGCGCGGAGGAGACGCTGTCGCGCCTCCCCGACGCGCCCGCCACGCCACCCGAACCTGCGCCCGCGCCGCCGCGCTCGTGGCGAGTGGGGGAGCGGGCGCGGAGCCGGTCCGGCGGCTGGGAGGGACGGATCGCGGCCCTCGAACGCGGCGGGCGCCGAGCGACGCTCGAAGCGGGCGGGATGCGGGTGACGGTCGGTGTCGACGACCTCGAGCTCGCCGCGGGGGCGCCACCGAGCGGCGACGGCTCGCGGCGCTCCGGGACCCGAGACGGATCGGCAGCCACAAGCGCGACGGGTGCGCTCCAGCTGTCGCGCGCGAGGAGCGTCGCGTCGTCGCTCGACATCCGTGGCGCCCGCGTCGACGAGGCGCTCGATGCGCTCGACCGCTACCTCGACGACGCCGCGCTGGCGGGCCTCGAGCGCGTCACGATCATCCACGGCAGCGGCACCGGCGCCTTGCGCGACGCCGTCCGCAGCGAGGCGGGCGACCACCCGCTCGTGAAGGGGGTCAGGCCCGGCGAGCGCGGGGAGGGCGGCGACGGCGCGACCGTCGTGACGCTCTAGCCCGGCGCGGGATCAGGGCTTCGGGGACTTGCCCGGCTTCGGCGTTGGCGTCGGACTCGGCGTGGGGCCGGCGTCGCACGGGATGAGGCCGAACAGCGGGTCGCACGGCGGCGGCGTCACGGGTATCGGCGCGCACTTCGCCGTGGGTGGCAACGGGCCGCCCCATGACGCGCCGAACGGGTGGAACCCGCCACTGTAGAAGTAGGCGGTGCGCGTCCCTTCGGGACCGCCGCGAACGTACTGGCCGCGCGCAGCGCGAGCAGCCCAGCCGCGCGTGTACCTGGCCCAGGCGGGGAATCTCGGCTCGGCGTTCCGGAAGTCGATGAAGCCCCTCGCGACCATCGGGCCGGTGCAGCCCGGCTGCCACAGCAGCCCTGTCGCCGCGTCGATGTCGAGGACGATGTGCAAGTTGTCGGAGTCGCGCGGCACTGTGCCCTGGATGAACATCTCGGTGACCGTTCGGGTCGTGAACGGACCCTTCAGCATGCCGGTAAAGGCGTCGACCTTGGCGTCGACAATGCCCTTGGGCCGGCTGCTCGCGAACGAGGCGATCGGCATCCCCTTGCTGATTTCGGTGAGAATCGCGGACCAGACGGGCGCGGATGTGTCGAGCGACAGCTTGCCGTCGTTCGGGGTGTTGTCGCTGTTGCCCATCCAGACGCCGACGGCGAGTGCGGGCGCCTTGGCGTTCGCCGGCGCGGGCAGGAAGCCATACGCGTGCACGTCGCGGTTGTCGCTCGTCGTGCCCGTCTTGTAGGCGGCCGGGCGGCGGCGGAAGCCGTCCTTGATGGCCCACTTGCCCCAGAACGGATTGACCTTCACGTCCGTGTTGCCGGCGAGGATGTCGGTGATGATGTAGGCGGCCTGCGGACTGACGACGCGCTTGCCCTTCGGTGCCTGGGCGGGCGGGTAGACGGACACGCCCTTCGAGTCGACGATCGAGAGGATCATCGTCCGCGGGATGAGGACGCCGCCATTGGCGATCGTGCCGTACGCGCCGAGCAGGTCGATCGGGTGGCTCTCGAGGGTTCCGATGCCCATCGAGACGACGGCATTGGCGCCCTTCGGATACGACAGCCCGAAGTCCTTCGTCCGCGCGTAGAAATGTTTGATTCCGTTCATCAGCCCGGCCTTGACGGCCGGGACGTTGAGCGAGAACTGGAGCGCCGGGCGGAGGCGCACCGGGCCGCGCTCGAGGTCGTCCGCCTGCCTCGGCGTGAAACGTCCTCCGAAGTCCGTCACGACGTCCATGAACATCGTCGCCGCGGTCATCGTCTTGTCGTCGATGCCGATGACGTAGTTGATCGGCTTGATCGACGACCCTGGCTGCCGCCAGCCGTCGGACAGGACATCGAACTGGGGCTGGAACCTCTTGTTGCCCTTGGCGGTGTAGCTCGCGCTCCCGGCGTACGCGAGGACCTGCCCGGTGCGGTAGTCGATGACGGCGGACGCGCCGTTGTGGAGGTTGTGACCACGGAGGCTCAGGATCCAGCCCCAGTCGGAGGCCGGGATGCGCAACGCGCGCAACGTTGCGCGAGCGTTCCGTGCGTTCGCCCCACGCGTCGCAGCGAAAACCCACTTCTCTGTCGTCCGCTGCATCTTGTAATCGAGTGTCGTCGTGACCCGGTAGCCGCCCGTGTCGACCTCCTCGCACTTCTCGATCGGCTCGCCCGGGCAGAGGATCGACGCCAGCTGCTCGCGGACCTGCCAGACGAAGTGCGGCGCCTTCCACGGCGTGCCGCCCTGGGCCGCGAGCACGACACGCTCGGACTTCGCGTCGGCGTATTCCTGCGCGCTGTGGTGGGTCAGGACGTTCCACTGGCGCATCCGGTCGAGGATGTAGTTGCGGCGGATCACGACCTCCGAATCGTCGGGCACGACGAGGTTGAGGCGGCCCGGCGGGCAGTCGTCGCCTTCCTTGATCTTGACGTCGCAGACCGACTCGGCATTCGCGATGAGGTCGAACTTCGTCGGGGACTGCGGGATCGCGGCGAGGATCGCCGCCTGGGCGAGCGTCAGCTTGTTGAGCGGCTTGGCGAAGTACGTGTTCGCGGCGGCCTTGATCCCGTAGCTGCGGCTGCCGTAGAAGTTCTGGTTGAGATACGCCGTGATGATCTGCTTCTTGCCCTCGTCGCCGGGGTACTCCTGCGTCAGGCGAACGGACTGGATGATCTCGCGGATCTTCCGTTCATAGACCGAGTCCGCGAAGGCCTCCTCGGGGAGGAGTCGGGCCCGCACCAGCTGCTGGGTGATCGTCGAGCCGCCCCGCGGACGACCGTTGAGTGTGTCGACGGACGCGGCGAGGAAGCCGGCGAGATCGAAGCCCGAGTTGCTCCAGAAGTCCTTGTCCTCGATGGCGGTCGTCGCGTCGAGGAGATCAGGCGGAATGTCGTCGTACTTGACGAGCTCCCGCCGCAGCTCGCCGAGACGGGCGAGCTCCACCTTGCTCGTCCGGTCGTAGAGGACGGTCTGCTGGTCGAAGACGATGTTCGACAGGAGGTCGCGGGGGTCCTGGAGGTCGCGGCTGTAGTACGCGTACGCCGTGACGGCGCCCACGAGGACGAGAAGGCCGATGACGATGAGGAACGAGAAGAGGAAGAGGGGAAGAGCGATCGCGACGTGACGGACGGCGCTCGCTCCTCGCGGGCGTCGCGCCGGTCCGGTACGCCGGTGGCGCTGGCGCCTCGCCAGGCTGGTCTGCATGTCGGCGTGCACGATAGCATGGGGAAGTGGAGGTTCCCCCTGTCCCGACCGGAGACGAGCCGGTCCGGGGCACTGTGACGCCCGCCGGACGAAGGGCGCCCGAATCGGTCCCGCCCGGGCTCCCGGGGCTGCTCGAGGAGCTCGAATGGCGCGGGCTCCTGCACGGCTCCACGCCCGGGCTGCCCGGCCGTCTGGCGACGGGCCGGCCGATCGCCGCCTACAACGGGTTCGACCCTTCGGGGCCGTCGCTCCACGTGGGACACCTCATTCCGATCTTCGGCTTGCTCCACCTCCAGCGGCGCGGCGGGCGGCCGATCGTGCTGGTCGGGGGAGCGACCGGGATGGTCGGCGATCCCTCCGGCCGGTCGGCGGAGCGGAACCTCCTCGACCGCGAGACACTCGCGCAGAACGTGGCCGGAATTCGCGGCCAGCTCGAGCGGTTCCTCGATTTCTCGCCGGGGTCGGCGTCCGCCGTCGTGGTCAACAACCTCGACTGGCTGGGCGAGATCGGAATGCTCGACTTCCTCCGCGACGTCGGCAAGCACTTCACGATCCCGTACATGCTCGCCAAGGACTCCGTGGAGGCCCGGATGGCGGCCGGGCTGTCCTACACCGAGTTCAGCTACATGCTCCTCCAGGCCGCGGACTTCCGGCACCTCTACCGGACGATGGGCGTCGAGCTCCAGACCGGCGGCGCCGACCAGTGGGGCAACATCACGGCCGGGCTCGAGCTGATCCGGCGGACCGAAGGCGGGCCGGACGGGTCCGAAAGCGAAGAGCGGGCCCACGGCCTCTCCTACGAGCTGCTGCTCGACGCGAGCGGCGCGAAGTTCGGCAAGACGGCCGCGGGGACGTCGGTCTGGCTCGACCCGGGGCGGACCACGCCGTACGCGTTCTACCAGTACTGGCTCGACCGCGACGACGCAGCCGTTCCCCGCCTGCTGCGGCTGTTCACGGTGTTCGAGCGCGACCGGATCGAGGAGCTCGAGCGCGAGCAGGCGGAGCGGCCGGAGGCGCGGCCCG
>DATFPL010000199.1:0-2378 GCA_035264845.1 Candidatus Limnocylindrales bacterium
ACGCTGCCCGGAATGCGCGAGCGAACCGTCGCGATCAACTCGCTGTCGAAGACCTACTCCGTCACCGGGTGGCGGGTCGGGTGGGTCATCGCACCGCCGGAGCTGACGGCGGGGATCCGCAAGACGCACGACTTCCTGACCGTCGGCGCGGCGGCCCCGCTCCAACAGGCAGCGGCCGTCGCGCTGTCATTCCAGGATTCGTACTACGAGAAGCTGAGCGCCGATTACCGCATTCGGCGTGACACGCTCCTTCCCTCCCTCGAGGCCGCCGGGTTCCGCGTCTTCGCACCCGACGGCGCGTATTACGTCATGACCGACATCTCCGCCATCACCCGCGACGACGACGTCACGTTCGCCCGCCGGCTCATCCTCGACCCGGGCGTCGCGACTGTCCCTGGCTCGTCGTTCTACTCGCGGCCGGAGCGTGGCCGGACGAAGCTGCGGTTCGCGTTTCCAAAGCGGGCGGAGACGCTCGCGGCCGCGGCTGAGCGGCTGCTCACGCTCGCGGCCGCGCCTGCGTAGCGAACCTTCCGCGCAGGCTTACGCGCCGAGCGCGATCCGTGCCGCGAACGCCACGACAACCGCACTCCCGATCAGGCTCGTCGCGACCCGTGCCGACGGCGGCAGCCGGTGGTGCGCGACCGCCGCAAACCGCGCCAGGGCGAGCTGCCAGCACATCGACGCGAGGAACGCGCCCGCGACGAATGCGATTCTTTCCGCCGCTCCACCACCGCTGTCGGGCAGCCCGATGATGAGCGCGGTGAAGTAGATGACCGTCGCTGGGTTGATGAGCGTCAGCCCGAGGAAGCGGAGGTACGTCGCCCGGAGCGACGGCACGACCGGGGCTGCCGGCGGCTCGACCCGACGCGCCGCGACCGCCGAAGCGACGCCCCGCGCGGCGATGATCAGGAGGACGACCACCGACACGAGCCGTAGTGGCCCAATCCACGGTGCGATGACGCCGGCGATCGCCGCGCCGAAGAGCGACGCGACCGCGGCGTAGATCCCGTCCGCGCTCGCCGCGCCCGTCCCCGCGGCAGCAGCGGGCCTGAACCCGTGGCGGATCCCCGTGTCGATGATCAGGACGGCGATCGCGCCGACCGGCACCGCGATCGCGAGGCCCGCGAAGATCCCCGCGACGAACGAGGCGGTCAACCGGCGGCGCGGCCGCTCATCGCAGGGTCGCGAGGGCGGCCGCGGCAACGACTCCGCTGGCGAGCGCAACGCCGACGCTGGCAAGGGTCCCGAGCAGGTAGTACTCGGCGAAGTCGCGGTCGTCGAGCTGCCGGAACCTGGCCAGCGTCTTCGCGGCCACCACGAACCCGATCGCCGCGGTCGCTCCGCTCATCACGAGGACGACGATCAGGAGCCGCTCGAGGACCCCGATCGTCGCGCCGATCTGCGACGGCGAGGCCCGATCTGACGGCGGATCCGGAACCACCGACGGCGCCGGCGGCGCGACGGGCTCGGCCGTGGCGACGAAGCCACCAAGCCGGACGCGCCAGGTGCGCGGTCCCGTCGTCGCGGTCGCTGCGGGCTCGCCGTCGCGCAGGTCGGTGCCCGTCACCGCCTCCCGCGGGCGGACGAGCGTCGCGACGAACAGCGCCGCGCCGCGGACGTTGACGATGGCCAGGGCGACGAGCACGACGGCGACGAGCGCGCCGTGATGGAACGCGACACGATCGGCTGTTCCGATCGCGCGATCGACGGCAGCGACGAACGCGCCACCCGGCGCACGTCCCGCGACGAGGACGGCCCACGCGAGGAACATGAGGATGACGTGCGCCAGCTGGTCGAGCGCGAACAGTGCGCCGGGGAGCGGCGTCCACGCCGGGCCGAGTCCCGCGGTCGTCGGTCCCTCGTGGCGCCGATGCGCCGCGGCCAGCGCCTCCGCCTCTGCATGCCGCGTCGCGCGGACCTTCCAGCGGTCGATGAGGACGTGGCCCGCCGCGACGACAACGAGCAGCGCGACACCGGGGCCCTCGAACGCCACGGCGAACGGGATGAGGCAAAACGCCACGGCCGCGCCGTGGGCGAGCAGCCCGCGCCAGCCGCGCCAGCCGAGGGTGAACTTGTCGGTGACGATCGACCGCGTCTGGAGGACGAAGTCGGCGACGAGGTGGGCGAGGACGAGCCAGGCCAGGCTCAGCGTCGGGTCAGCCATCGCTCGCCGCCGCCCCGCTATCGAGGCCCCGTCCGACGAGGACGCGGATCGCGTCCGCGAGGCGGGCGATCTCCCGGACGCGGGCACGCTCCGCGGCCACGGACACCGTCGGCCGGCTGACCGACAGCCGCTTGGCGGCGTCGGCCTGTCGCAGCCCGTCGACGAGAAGCAGTCGCGTCACGGCGCGCTGGCTTGCCGTGAGGTCGCCCAGCAG
>DATFPL010000200.1:0-20732 GCA_035264845.1 Candidatus Limnocylindrales bacterium
CGAGTGTCGTCATCGGCCGATCATAGGTCCGTAGACTTCCGGCATGGCTCACACGCCCAGCGGGATCGCATATGACGTCGCCGGCCCTGAAACCGGCGGCGTGGCGCTCGTGCTCGTCCACGCCGGCATCGCGGATCGCCGGATGTGGGACGGCATCTGGCCGGCCGTGACCGCGTCTCGTCGAGTGCTGCGCGTCGACCTTCGAGGGTTCGGGGAGTCGACGGAACGACCGGCAGCCGCGCTCGACGCTGGCGCGGACCTCCTGGAGGCCGTCGCCGTAGCGGGGATCGGTCGCGCGCACCTCGTCGGCGCTTCGATGGGGGCAGGCGCCGTCGTGGGCGCGGCGCTGACGCAGCCCGACATCGCGGCATCCCTCGTGCTCGCTCCGCCGGGCGGCGACTTGTACGAGCGTCCGACGGATGAGCTCCGGGCGTTCTGGCGCGCGGAGGGCGAGGCGCTCGACCGCGGGGACCTCGACGCAGCCGTCGAGGCCAATCTCGTGACCTGGGTCGACGGCCGCGGACGATCGCCCGACGCCGTCGATGCGGGCGCCCGGCGGCGCATCGGCGACATGCAGCGGCGCGCGTTCGAGGTGACTGCCGACTGGGACGACGTCGAGGAGGCGACCTCCGACCCGCCGATCATCGAGCGCCTCGCCGAGATCCGCGTCCCCACCCTCGTGCTCGCCGGTGACCTCGACATCGACGCGGTCGACATCGCCGCCGCCAGGATCGCGCGCGATGTGCCGGGGTCGCGGGTCGTCCGCTGGTCGGGCGTGGCGCACGTCCCGTCGGTCGAGCGGCCCGCGGAGTTTGTCGAGCTGCTGGCGGATTGGATGAGCGAGGTCGAAGCCCGCTGATCGGCGACTCGCGGGCGTCCCTGGGGCCTCAGAAAACTGCTTCGATTCCGTAGTTCGAAATCGAACGATCTCGAGCGTGCGCCAGGTGGCCGGCGGACGCTACGGCGGGCCGCCGACGCCGCCCGCGCTACCATCGAGCGGGAGCGGTTGGGTCCCGGTGGGCCCCCTGGTCTTCAAAACCTGTGGCGCGGCGCTCCGCGCAGCGTGGTGGGTTCGACTCCCATGCGCTCCCGCCACCTGTCGCCATCACGCCACCGCTTCGGGAGGACGATGGTCTCGACGTCACGACCGCGGCCACCGAGCGTCGAGCGGCTGCTCGCCGCGGTCGCGCCGCTGCTGGGTGATTCGGCGCCGGATCGCGATGCCGTCGTTGCCGCCGCGCGAGCCGTCATCGCCGACGAGCGGGCGGGCCTCGTCGAGAACGCTCGATCGCAGCCGCGACAGCTCGCCGATCTCGCGGAGGCCGTGGTGGCCCGGCTTCACGAAGCGGCAACGGGATCCTCCGCGGCGCCCGTGTCCGTCATCAACGCGACCGGCGTCATCGTCCACACGAACCTGGGCCGCGCGTCGTGGCCGCGCGAGGCGATCGAAGCGGCGCGGGCGGCCGCAGCGGAGCCGTTACTCCTCGAGCTCGATCGCCAGACGGGGCGTCGTGGCACTCGCTACCGGGCGGCCGAGGAGCTGCTCGTGGAGCTCACCGGAGCCGAGGACGCACTCGTCACCAACAACAACGCGGCCGCCGTCGCGCTGGCCGTCGCGCTCGCGGGCCGCGGCCGCGGCGTCGCCGTCTCGCGGGGCGAGCTCGTCGAGATCGGCGGCGAGGTGCGGATCCCGGACATCGTCCGCCGCGCCGGTGCGCGGCTGGTCGAGGTCGGCACCACGAACCGCACCCGTGCCGCGGACTTCGGCGGGCCGCTCGAATCCGGGCAGGCCAGCCTCGTCCTCCGCGTCCACCGATCGAACTTCCGGCAGGAGGGCTTCACGGAGGATCCCGATCCGGTCGAGGTGGCGAGGATCGCGCACGAGCACGGCGCTGTCGTCGTCGACGACCTCGGCAGCGGTGCGCTGCTCGACACCTCACGGTTCGGTCTCGCCCACGAGCCGCTGCCACGCGAACGGCTCGCCGCAGGGGCCGATGTCGTGACGTTCAGCGGCGACAAGCTCGTCGGCGGGCCGCAGGCGGGGTTCATCGTCGGGCGCAGCGACCTCGTCGCGCGCATTCGCCGCGATCCGCTCGCGCGCGCGATGCGACCGGACAAGGTCACGCTCGCGGCAGTGGCAGCGACGCTCGTCGTGTACCGCGGCGGCCGCGCGACGTCGGCGATTCCGGTGTGGCGAATGATCGCGGCGACGCCGTCGACGCTTCGCGAGCGGGCCGCCGCGATCGCGCGCGACGTCCCCGGAGCGCGGGTCGCTGCCATCGAGTCGACTGTCGGCGGCGGCTCGCTGCCGGGCGAGACGCTCCCGTCGTTCGGTGTCGCGCTCGACGGCCATGCCGAGCGGGTCGCGGCGGCGCTGCGGCGGGGGACGCCGTGCGTGGTCGCGCGGATCGTCGAGGGTTTCGTCGTGCTCGACGTCCGGACGATCGAGCCGGACCGCGACGGCGACGTCGTGGCGGCCGTACGAGCCGCGCTCGCGACCGTCGCATGACAGTCGTCATCGGGACAGCCGGACATATCGACCACGGCAAGACGACGCTGCTCCGTGCGCTGACCGGGATCGATGCCGACCGGCTTCCCGAGGAGCGCCGGCGCGGCATGACGATCGACGTCGGGTACGCGCACGCCGTGTACGACGATGGGACGGTCATCGACTTCGTCGATGTCCCGGGCCACGACCGGCTCGTGGGGAACATGCTCGTAGGCGCGGGCGAGATCGACGCGGCGATGGTCGTCGTCGCCGCGGATGACGGACCGCGCGCGCAGACGATCGAGCACCTCGAGCTGCTCGACGCGCTCGACATCCGTGACGGCGTGGCGGTCATCACGAAGGCCGACGCAGTCGGTGGGGAGCGCGCGGCTGGGGTCGCCGTGACCGTCGAGTCGCTTCTCGCCGCGACGACGCTTCGCGGCATCCCGGTCCGCGTCGTGTCGAGCTCGACCGGCGCGGGGATCGGCGAGCTTCGGGTGGCCCTCGGGGAGCTCGCGACACGCCTTGCGCTAGGCGCGGCCGGCTCGCCTCGGCTTGCGATCGACAGGGCCTTCGGCGTCCGTGGCCGCGGCGTGGTCGTGACCGGGACCCTTCGCGGGGCATCAATCCGCCCCGGCGCGACGCTCCGCCTCGAGCCCGGCGGACGGGACGCCAGGGTTCGCGAGGTCCAGGTCCACGGCAGCGCGGTCGATCGTGCCGAGCCGGGCCGAGTGGCGCTCAACCTCGCCGGGGTCGAGCTGCGGGACATCGAACGTGGGATGACGCTCGTCTCCGGCGCGCCCGACCGTGACGGCGTCCAGGTGACGGACAGGCTGCTCGTAGAGCTGCGCGCGGCCGCGAGGATCGCGACGCGCGAGCCGCGGCTGCCGGCGGACCGAAGCCGCCTCATGCTTCACGTCGGCACCGCGGCCGTGCCCGCGACTCTCGGGCGTCGTGGTCGCGCCGGCGTCCTCCTTGACGACGGCTCGGTGGCCGCGATCCTGCGCCTCGAGCGGCCGGTCGCCGTCGCCGCCGGCGACCGCTTCGTGCTCCGCCGGCCTTCTCCGCCGCGGACCGAGGCCGGCGGCCGCGTCCTCGACCCTTCCCCGCCCGCGGCCGCGGCGCGCCGCCGCGTGTCACCGGAGCGGATTCGCGCGCTCGCGTCCGCGACCGCCGGCAAGGAACGTGCCGCGGCGATCGTCGATCTCCACGGCGCCGTCGGGGAAGGGGGATCCGTGACGCTCGCGTCCGACATTCTCGTCGCGTCGATCGCCCGAGCCGTTGCGAGCGTCGAGGCGGCGCCGGTCGGCCTCGCGGAGCTGCGGCGAAACCTGACGGCGGGGCTGCGCCGGCAGACTGCGCTCGCGGAGCGCGACGCCGCGATCGCCGCGGACAGTGTGATCGAGGCCGCGGCGGCGAACGGCGCCATCGTCCGGGACGGCGACCGGGTCCGGAACCCGCGCGACACGGGCAGCGGCCCTTCAGCGTCCGTGGCCGCGGCGATGGACCGGCTGGAGGCGGCCCTGTCCGTGACCGCGCCGCCGCCCCTCGGCGACGCTGCCCGCGCCGCCGGGTGCCCGCCGGCCGGTGTCCGCGCCCTCGAGGCGGCGGAACGGATCGTCCGCGTCGACGACGACCTCGCCTGGTCCGCGGCCGCGTACCGCAATCTGGAGGCGACCGCCCTGACTCTCGCCGCGCGCGAGCCACTCACCCCGGCCGCGTTCCGCGACGCGACCGGGACGAGCCGGAAGTACGTGATGGCGCTCCTCGACGATCTGGGCCGTCGCGCGGTGCTGCGGCGAACACCCGACGGGCACGTTCCCGGTCCGCGGGCACCGGCCACGACGGGATGAGCGGGCCGTCGATCGCGAGCCCCGGCGCGACGCTCCCCGCCGCGACGGCCATCGTCCTCGCCGGCGGACGTTCGTCGCGGTTCGGGCGCGACAAGCTCGCCGAGCCGGTCGGGGGTCGGCGCCTCCTCGACCACGCCGTCACCGCAGCGGCATCGGTCGCCCGCGAGGTTCTCGTCCTCGTGCCGCCGGTCGCCCCCGCGCCACCACTGCCCGCCGCGGACGCGCCGGTCGTCGTCGTCCGCGACCCCGAGCCCTTCGGTGGACCGCTCGTTGCCGTCCTCGCGGGCCTGGAGCGAGCTCGGGAATCGCTCGCGCTCGTCGTCGGTGGGGACATGCCGTCGCTGTCGAGCACTGTCCTCGCGGCGATGCTCCGGCGTCTCGATTCATCGGGCGCGGACGCCGTCGTGCTCGGCTACCGCGGACGTCCCGAGCCGCTGCCCGCGGCCTTCCGCGTCGGGGCCGCGACGCCGGCCGCCCGACGGCTCCTCGGATCCGGCGTCCGGAGTCTCCAGTCCCTCGCCGGAGCCCTTCGGACCGTCGAGCTCGCCGAGATGGAGTGGCGGTCACTCGATCCGGCCGCGGCGACGCTGCGGGACGTCGACCGTCCCGAGGACCTGCCGACGTGAATCGACAACGCCCGCCGGTGAGGGCGGGCGTTGTCGCGGGAGCGAGGATCGGAGCCGGGGAGGATCAGCTCCGCGTCGGGTAGTCGGCGAGAGCGGGAACGCCGAGCTTCGAGGCTTCCACGTCGGCCAGGCCGGCGAAGCCGGCGCGGATCGCGTGGAGCGCCGAGTCGAGCCCCGAGGCGAGACGGTTCGGAAGGCCCTGGCGAGACCGGAGCGAGTCGACGAGGCGCTGGTTGGCTGCCTCGGCTCTCATCTCCGCCTGCCGGTCGTTGGCGATCCGGAGTGCCTCATCGGCGGCGAACATTGCGTATGCGGTCATCGCTTGTCTCCTTCCTGTCGAGACGCCGGTCTGTGCCGGTGCCCGCAGGACGGAGAATGCCGCGCTGCAGCGGCGCGACCCACGGTCAAGCGACGGGAATTCGACTACGTCATCCGACGACGTATGAGGAGGTCGCTCCGGCCGACGTCAGGGTCGATCCGCGCCTCGCCCCGTCTGCTGCTGGAGCTCGTCGATGCGGCGCGAGGCGTCCGCCTTCGTGAGACCCGGATCCATGTCGACGCCGGCCTCCCGGCTGAGCGTCTCGAGGTAGGACCGCTGCGGCCCGGTCATCGGCTCCTCGCCGGTGACCCAGTCCTGCGGATCCTTTTCCGGGTTGCCGCCGACCTCACCCGAGGCGGGCTGACCGGGCAGCTCCCGGCTCCGGTCATCCGTCACGCGTCAGTCCTCCGTCACGCCGATCCGATGGCGGTACGACAGCTCGCCCCCGAGCCAGCCGGTGACGGTGAGGATCGTGCCGGTCGCGATTGACAGCATCAGGCCGAACGGGACGATGCTCTTCGCCTCGTCCTTCTGGCGGAGCGCGAGGCTCGCGGCCGCGAGCCCGAGGGCAGCGGCGTTGCCGACGCCGTGGAGCCACGCCTCCTGGTGGCTGCGGACCCGCTCGCGGGCGGTGAAGTCCGTCGCGCCGAGGACGCCGGCGACGGCGCCGGTCGCGATCCCGGTCCCGATCAGGACCTTCGACGCCTTCGCCCAGAACGGGTCGCGCGTCGCCGCGTACGCGAGGTCCGCGCACAGCGCGAAGGTGAACGCGCCGATGGGGAGCGGGACGACCATCGGGTGGAGCGGATGGCCGGCGATGGCCGCGGCGCTCGGGACCGGTGGCTTGCGGACGCCGATCGGCGCCGTCTCCTCCGGGGTCACGAACGACCGCGGGTCGACGGCCGGGAGCGGCGTCGACGCCGTCGATGCTCCCGAGCCGTCGGTTGACGCCGGGTTCTCGGAGTAGCTCGACTCCTCGTATGACGACGGGCTCTCGGCCTCCTCGAGCTCGCGCGCGGCGACGGTGCGCTGCGTGTGGGCGTTCGTCTCGCGCATGCCAACCTCCTGGGCGGCCGTGCCTGGGTTGACGTTTCGCGGCCGTCCCGTTGACGGTGCGTCCGTCGCGATTGCGCGCAGGCCGTCGGGCGACCGGCCGGGGTTTCGGTTACATCGCGGCGCCGGTGAGCGTGTCGTGCGCGGTGCGCCGCGCGCGTATTCCAAGAAGGCTTATCGGACGCGCAAACACGGCTCCAGTGCGTGGGGGATTAGACAGAGCGACCGATCTTGAACGTGATCGACGGCTCCACGAACGCCGAATCGGACGCTTCGATGCCGAATTCGCCGTTGCTAATCCTTCTTGGAATATTCGCGGCCGACACGGCCCACGCCGCCGGACGAGGCGCGTCCGCCGAGCGGCCGAGGCCGCGCACGCCGCGGACCGCGCGGCGCGACCGGGGGGCGTCGGCACGGCACGCGGCGCCGCCGGCGGTCAGCCGATAGCCGCCGCGTCCTCGAAGACCGTCTCGCCTTCGACGAGCGTCATCAAGACCCGCGCGTCGCCGATCGGCCCGGCGTCCGGGGCGAGGATGTCACGATCGAGGATGGCCAGGTCCGCCAGCTTGCCGACCTCGATCGAGCCCGTCTCCGTGTCGAGGTGGTTGACCCACGCCGATCCCATCGTGAACGCCGCCAGCGCGTCCGTCGCGTCGAGTGCCTCCTCGGGCAGGAGGGGCTCGCGGCGGCCGCGGCTCCGATCCGACACGCGCGTGACCGCGACCTCCATCTCGAGCAGCGGGTTCGGCGTCGACACGCTCCAGTCGCTGCCCATCGCGAGAACGGCGCCGGCGCGGCGGAGCGAGCGGTACGGGTACTGCCAGCGGGCGCGCTCCGGCCCAAGGAACGGGATCGTGAGGTTCGTCATCTGGCCGTCGTTGCAGGCCCAGTACGGCTGCGCGTTGGCGGCGACACCCAGCTGCGCGAAGCGCGGCACATCCGACGGCTGGATCAGCTGGATGTGCGAGATGTGGGGCCGACCGTCGCTCCAGCCGTTCTCGCGCCGGGCGGCCTCGACGGCGTCAAGCGCCTCGCGCACCGCTCGGTCGCCGATGGCGTGGAAATGAACCTGAAAACCTGCCGCGTCGAGTGCGGTGACGTAGCCGCCGAGCCGTGCCGGGTCGACGAAGCTGAGGCCGCGGTTCCCCGTCGGCCGACCGTCGGCGCCCAGGTACGGGTCGACCATTCCGCCGGTGAAGTTCTCAAGGATTCCGTCCTGCATGATCTTGACGCTCGTCGCGCGGAAGCCGCCGATCGGCGCCCGGTCGCGTTGCGCGACCAGCTCCTCGATCTGCTCCGCCCCCCGCGCGCGGTCCCACCACAACGCGCCGACCACGCGCGCGGAGAGCTCGCCGCGGCCCGCGAGCGCGGTGTACGTGTCGAGCTCCTGCGAGGTCACGATCGCGTCCTGCCAGGCCGTGATCCCGAGCGAGTGGAGATACGCCTGCGCGACCCGAAGTCCCTCCTCGAGGTCCGCGGGCGTGTCCTTCGGGATCCGCCGCTCGACGAGGTCCGCGGCCCCTTCCTGGAGCATCCCCGTGGGCTCGCCGTCGGCGTCGCGCTCGATCCGTCCGTCGGCAGGGTCTGGTGTGTCGCGATCGATGCTTGCGATCTCGAGGGCGCGGCTGTTGGCCCAGACGCCGTGACCGTCGCGGTTCGGCAGGAAGACCGGGCGATCCGGGACGAGCGCGTCGAGGTCGCGTCGATGCGGCATCCCGCCCGGGAAGTCGTCCATCGACCAGCCGCCGCCCGTGATCCACTCGCGCTCGGGGTGCGCGGCGGCGTACTCGCGAACGATTGCCAGGTACTCGTCGCGGCCGCCCGCATCGTGCAGATCGCAGAGGGATCGCGTCACGCCACCGCCGATGGGGTGCACGTGCGCGTCCTGGAAGCCCGGCACGACCATCCGGCCTTCGAGGTCGACGACGCGCGTGGAAGCGCCGACATGCGCCTCGATCGCCTGCTCCCCACCGACGGCGACGATGCGACCGTCGCGTATCGCAACGGCGCGGGCGCGCGACCGCGCCGCGTCGACGGTGTGGACGACGCCGCCGGTCAGGACGAGATCGGCCGCCGCTCCTGGCATCGGATCTCCTCGCGCTGCAACGAGGCGTCGAGGATCGCAGACGGACCCCGGACGGGAACCGGGAGTGGCGCCGCGCGGGACGCGTGGCTAGCATCGCGACATGGCGACCGTCCACCTCCTGCACGCGGGGTATGCGACCGATCGAGTCGGCAGCTCGATCACGCTCGTCCGCGACGGCGATGCGCTCATCGTTGCCGACCCGGGCATGGTCGCCGACCGTTCGCTGATCCTCGATCCCCTTGCCGCGCTCGGCGTCGCGCCGAACGCCGTGACGCACGTCTTCCTGTCGCACCACCATCCGGACCACACCGTCAACATCGCGCTCTTTCCCAGCGCCGAGGTGGTCGACTTCTGGGCACGCTATCGCGGCAACGAGTGGATCGATCACGACGGCGACGGCTACCGAGTTTCGGAGCACGCCCAGCTGTGGCTGACGCCCGGGCACACCGAGGAGGACGCCACGCTCATCGTCGACGCGGTGGACGGCGTCCATGCGCTGACGCATCTGTGGTGGCGCGGCGATCGAACGCCTGAAGTCGACCCGCTCGGCTGGGATCAGGCCTCGATCGAGCAGAGCCGGGCGCGGGTCCTCGACGTGGCCGACGTCGTCATCCCGGGTCACGGGGAGCCGTTCCGGGTTCGCTAGCTAGCCCCGCCGCGCGACGATGTTGAGACGAACGTAGTCAAGGGCGGCCGACGGCATCCGTCGCGCGACCTCCCGGACGAACGGCTTGCGCTCCGAGGGGGGCAGCCGGTCGAGGTTCGGCCGAAGACAGACGGTCTCGAGGAACGATTCGAACGGTTCGCCTGGCTCGAACGTCGTCGGCTCGTCGTTGAGCCACGCCTCGACGTCGACGAAGCCGTTCGCCTCGAGCCGCCGCTTCGTCTCGGCGGGGGTCGCGAAGTACACCGCGTCGACGTCCTGGCCCAGGTCGCGGAGGACCGACGCGAGCGTGGCGATATTGCCGGCGCCGCCGCACTGCGCGACGAGCCGGCCGTCCGACCGCATCACCGCCGCGAGGTTGGCGAACAGCGCATCGTGGTCGAGGACCCAGTGGAAGGTGGCCGTCGAGAGCACTGCGTCGACGGTCCCCTCGATGGGGAGCGGCCGGGCGAGATCGGCGACGACGTACTCGACCCGGTCGCCGAACGCCGCCAGCCGTCGCTCCGCCTCGGCGATCATCGCCGGCGATGCGTCGACTGCGATGATCGAGCCGTGCGGCAGCCGCTCGGCCAGCGCCGCCGTCACCCGCCCCGTGCCACAGCCGGCGTCGATGACGCGCTCGTCGCCGGCGAGCGGCAGTCGGTCCAGCACCGCCGCGCCCCAGCGCGCCTGCGGATCCGCGATCCGGTCATATGTCGCAGCGTTCCAATCGGTCGTCACGTCCCGAGGATAGCCGTGGAATGGCGGCTGCCGCCGATGGCGCATTCGCACGATCGGCCTACCGCGGGCGGCGACGGTCTGTACCCTCTACGCCATCGGGGGCCGGCGACATCCGGCGCAAGCCACGGCCCGACCGGCGAGCGACTTCGGCGGGTCCATCGAAGGAGGAGGCACGGGTGGCGTTCTGGAACAAGCTCAATCCAGCCGAGCGGATGGCGGGCATCGGCGCGATCATCGTGGTCGTCGCGGGCCTGCTCGGGATCGTCAGTCAGTACCTCTTTGGCGGCGGCTGGCTGCCGCTCCTCGGCGGCATTGCCGTTCTCGTCATCTACTACCTGAAGTACACGCCGACCTCGAACATCAACTGGCCGGCGCCGATTCCGACGATCGTTCTCGTGATCAGCGTGATCGTCGCCGTCGTCGCGATCCTGACGACGCTGTCGCTCCTGTCGTTCATCACGGCGTTCGGATCCGCGCTCGGCTCGATCGCGGCGATCGGCACGATCGTCGGCGCGGTGATCATGGTCTGGGGCGCCTGGCAGGACTACCAGACGATGCCGAAGACGAACACCGGCTCCTGACCGAACCCTCGAACGCAATTTGAGCCGGGCGGGCGACCGCCCGGCTCGTTCGCATCCGGCGCGCGGCGTCAGCGCGCGGCGGCCTCGGGTCCCGGAGCCCGCTCGTGCGCGGCGTCGTCGGCGTTTCGGCGTTCCTCCGCCGCGGCCCGGTCCTCACGGAGCCCGACGAAGTTCACGGCCGCGCCCACGGTCAGCAGCCCCGCCGCGACGAGCGCCGCGAGGTGGAACGCGTCGGTCGACGCGTCGTGCGCCGCGGCCGCGAGATTGGCGGGAGTCCCCGCGGCGGGCGGGTTCAGCGGCTGGACAGCGCGGCGGAGCTCGGGTGATCCCGGGTCGATACCGGGAACGCGGTTGGCGAGTGCGGCGTAGAAACCGCCCGAGATCACGATGAAGATGACCGCCGCGACGATCGGCTGACCGACGCGGCTGATCGCGTTGTTGATCGCTGAAGCGAGACCGGCATTGCGGGTGGGCGCGGACGACATCAGCGTCGACGTCAGCGGCGCGACGACCATCGTGATCCCGACACCGAACACGAGCATCGCCGGCAGGATGTCGACGAGCGTCGAGACGGGCGGCACGAACGTCGACGGGTCTCCGACGAACGCTCGCCACGGCGCCGACGTCGTTGGGATTCGCGCGAGCCAGAGCATCCCCGCCGCCATCAGCAGCGGTCCGATCGTCAGGAACCGCCGGGCCCCAAGTCGGCCGGCCATCGCGCCGACGCGTGCGGAGAACAGCGTCAGGAGGATTCCCGTCGGCAGGCCGATCGCCCCGGATGCCGTCGCCGTGTAGCCGAGGATCCCCTGGAGAAAGATCGCCTGGAACCCGATGTTCGCGTAGAGCGCGGCATAGATCAGCAGGGTCGAGAGATTGATGACTGCGAACCGCCGGATCCGGAACAGCGATAGCGGGACGAGGGGGTTGGGCCGGCGCGCCATGAGGAACGGGAATGCGACGAGCGCGACGAGTCCGATCGCGATGGCGCCGAACGCCAGACCGTCGTGCCACTGGCGGTCCGAGCCGCGGATGGTCCCGAAGCTGATGCCACCGATCGCGACGATCGCGACGATCGCGCCGAGCCAGTCGAAGCGCCCGGTCGCGGTCTCGTCGCGCGTCTCCGGCATGTGTCGCAGGGTCGCGTACATCGCGGGGACGATGAGCGGGATGTTGATGAGGAACGCGACGCGCCAGCCGACGGTGTCGACGATCGTGCCGCCGAGGAACGGTGCGATGAGCGTGACCGCGGACGTCGCCGCGGCCCAGATCCCGAAAGCTCGGGCGCGTGCCGGGCCCTCGAAGACCGAGGTGATGACGGCGATCGAGCCCGGCACGAGGAGTGCCCCCGCCGCGCCCTGCAGCACGCGGGCGATCGCGAGGAGCTCGAGCGTCGGCGCGGCGCCGCAGAGCGCGGACGTGGCGCTGAATCCCGCGAGCCCGATCGCGAAGACGCGCCGGCGTCCGTAGTAGTCCGCCAGCGCTCCGGCGAGGACGAGGAGCGCGGCGAGCGTCGCGAGATAGCCGCTCACGACGTACGTCTGCCCCTCCAGCGTGCCGACGATCGTCGCCGGCAGCTCGCGTCCGATCCGCTGGAGGGCCTGCGCCACGATCGTGCCGTCGAGGAACACGATCGACGAGCCGAGGATCGCGGCGACCATCGTCCACCGCTGCGTCCTCGTCATCCGCGTCACTCCTCCGTCAACCGGGTTTGCCCGCGCGAGTGTAGGGGCGGCGTCGTCGCGCGCGAGCCCCCGATACGTCTCGCCGGGTCGCGAGCGGCGCGGCGACGTGCGCGTAGACTCTCGCCACGATGGCCGGTCTCGTGGCGCTCGTCGGCGCGGGTGAGTTCCTCCCCGCGATGGCCGACTTCGACCTTGGACTGCTCGCCGCGACCGGACGAAGTCGACCGCGCGTGGCGATCGTTCCGAGCGCCTCCTATCCCGACGGCGAGGACGTGTTCCAGCGCTGGGCCGCGATGGGGATCGAGCATTTCAGCGCGCTTGGCGCGGAGGTCGAGCCCGTGCTCGTGCGCGACCGCGACGCGGCCCAGGACCAGGCGCACGCACAGGCCGTCGGCGAGGCGGACCTCGTCTACCTGTCCGGTGGCAAGCCCGCATACCTGGTCGGCGTCCTCGACGGGACCGCCCTCGGCGCGGCGCTCGTCGACGCGCATCGCCGCGGCGCCGTCGTCGCCGGGTGCTCCGCCGGTGCGATGGTTCTCGCCGATCGCCAGATGGAGTTCCGCCGCCGTCTGCTGCCGTGGCCGCTCCGCTGGCGGCATGGGCTCGCGTTCGTGCCGAACGCCGCGGTCATCCCGCATTACGACGCATGGCCCGAACCCGTGACAGCGTTGATGGCGCTCCAGGCGCCGCGTGGGGCAACGGTGCTCGGCATCGACGAGGGAACGGCGATCGCGGGGCGCGACGGGTCGTGGCAGGTCCACGGCCGCGGCCGCGTCACCGTCTGGCGCGGACGCCGCCGCGAGCGGTTTCGGTCGGGGGAGATCTTCCGGCTGTGATGGGATTCGCCGCCGCCGGGGCGGCGGCGATCAGTCGGGCTTGACCTGGCGGAAGCAGTCGGAGCAGTAGACCGGGCGGTCCATCCGCGGCTTGAACGGGACCTGTGCCTGGTTGCCGCACGACGAGCACACGACGGCGAAGTACTCGCGAGCGGGGCGGTCGTCACCGCGCTCGTAGCCCCGAGGGCCGCCGATGTCGCGGACGTCGTAGCCGGTATCCCGCGCGGCGCGCCGGCTCGCGCGGCAGCTCGTGCAGCGCTTCGGGTCCGACGAGAACCCCTTCTGCGTGTAGAACTCCTGATCTGCGGCCGAGTGGATGAACTCCACCCCGCAATCCACGCAGTTCAGCGTTCGATCGACGTACGTCACGTTGTTCCTCCCCCGAGCGCGAAGTCGCTAGGTCGCTGGGTCCTGTGGTGCTGCCTCGCGCACGCCGCCACTCGTTCCGGGACGAGCGGTGGCGGGGAACCGGCCGCGTCGTCCAGGTGCCGTGTGGAGTCCCTGCTCGGGGCACACCGGTTGACTGCCGCGGCAGGATACCGCGCGATCCCCGACGGGACATTGCAGCGCTGAGGCCCGTCAGTCGACGATCGTCGGGCCCGATGGACGACCGCGAATCGCACCGAAAGTACCTCGCGGGCGTGACACCCGACCTGTCACAATGACGCGCGACATTCCGGGCGGCGGGCGAGGGCAATGGGGGCTCCTCGCTCGCACCAGACCCGCGGGCCGCCGGCGCGGCCCGATGGGGGCGCTGGCTCGCCTCCCGGCGCCCGCACTGTCACCGGCACGTCGCAGGGAGGATTGGTCCAGCCGCATGCTCCGCCTCCTCCACACCGCGGATGTGCACCTCGGAGCTCGGCACGCGGACCTCGGCGAACAGGCGGCCGCGCAGCGCGAGCGACAGTTCGCCGCCTTCACCGCGACGATCGATCTCGCCATCCGGGAGCGCGTCGACGTCGTCCTGATCGCCGGCGATCTGTTCGATTCCAACACCCAGCCAAGGCGATCGGTCGAGCGCGTCGCCGCCCAGCTGGAGCGTCTCGTCGCGGCCCGGATCCGGACCGTCGTCATCCCGGGCACACACGACGTGTATGACCGGTCGTCCATCTACCGGGCCTACGACCTGAAGGCGATGGCCAGCAGCACGCCGGACGACGACTTCGTCACCGTGCTGACGCCCGATGTCGGCGAGGTCCATCTCCGCGCCTGCGACGCGATCGTCTACGCGACCGTGTTCCCGACGAAGCGCGCGCCGCGGAGCCCGCTTGAGGGTGTGTCCGTGGCCGCGGATCGCCGCGCGACATGGCGGGTCGGCATGGTCCATGGCGCGATCGCAATCCCCGGCCGGACGGACGGCGACGACGTCGTCGTGACGAAGGAGCAGATCGCCGCGACCGGTCTCGACTTCCTCGCCCTCGGGCACTGGCATTCGACGCAGCACGGCAAGGCGGGGCCGGTCATGTTCGCCTACGCCGGCGCGCCGGAGCCGATTGCGCTCGATCAGGACCGCGCCGGCAAGGCGCTCCTCGTGACGCTCGAGGAGGTCAGCGGTGCGCGGAGCGTGTCGATCGAGGAGCGCGTCGTCGGCCGAACGACGTTCGACAAGGTCGAGGTCGACGCGGCGACGATCCGGACGCAGGCTGACCTGGCGCGGCAGCTGGCCGCACGGGCCGACCCGGATCTCGTTCTCGACGTCCGAATCGTCGGCGTTCGTCCCGACCAGCTCGATCTGAATCCCGACGAGATCGAGGGCCAGCTCCGGCCCTCGTTCCTGAAGGTCCGCGTCCGCGACGCGTCGCTGCCCGCACTGACCGAGGGCGCGATCCCTTCGGCGGAGACGGTCGTCGGCGCGTTCATCCGGGACGTCGAGGGGCGCATCGCGGAGCTGGAGGCGGGGAGCCAGGGCGCCGAGGCCGGCGAGCTGCGCGACGCCTTGCGCCTGGGCCGGCTGCTCCTCGCGGGCCACGAGGTTGCCCTGTGAGTGACCCGTCGCGATGAGGATCAGCCGTCTTCAGATCACGGACCTTCGGCGCTACCGCGATCTGGACATCACGCTGTCGCCCGGCTTCACCGTCGTGCGCGGCCCGAACGAGGCCGGCAAGACGACGATCCAGCGCGCCATCGAGCTCGTCCTCACCCGGAAGTGCACGAGCGGGTCGGCGGACCTCGACTCGCTTCGGCCGTGGGACGCGCCCGACGAGTCGCGGCCGATCATCGCGATCGATTTCGAGGAGGAGGACGTGGAAGGGATCCACGAGGGTCACCTCGAGAAGGCCTTCCGCGGACCCAAGGGCTACGTCCGCCTCGCGTTCAATGGATCCGAGACGACGGACCCGGCACTCGCGGACGAGCAGCTTGCGGCCCTGACCGGGATCCCGACGGAGGCGTTCTTCCGGTCGACGGCATCGGTCCGCCACCACGAGGTGGACGATCTCGCCGGCGAGGACGGCACACTCCGCGACCGCCTCCAGGCGTCGATCAGCGGCGCGGATCGCGGAACGTCGCGCGCGCGCCGCAAGCTCGAGCGCGCCCTCGCCGACCTGAACACCCGCGGCCCCAAGAACCCCGGCCGTCTCAAGGTCGCCGAGGACGCCGTCGCGCAGTCGCAATCCGCGGTCGAGGCCGGTGACCTCGCGCTCGCCCAGCTCGAGCACGACCGCGACGCGCTCGTCGGCGCGCGCGAGCAGCGCACTGAGGCGGACCGAGCCGTGGCCGAGCAGCGGGCGATGCTCGAAAAGGCGCGTGCGGCGGAGCGGCTCGCGGCCGAACGAGATGCCGCGCAGGCGAGGTTCGAGCGCTACCGCCAGGCCGTCGCGGTGCGCGACGAGATCGCGGTCCTCCAGGAGAGTCACCCGTCGGCGGATCCGCTGCCCGTGCTCCGCCAGGTCGTCCTCCGGCTGCGGACGCTCGACGCGCGGATCCGCGAGCTCAAGGCGCTCCTGTCCGGCGAGGTTTCGGTCAAGTACGAGGTCACGACGCCGGACGCGACGTGGCTCCCGATCGCCGGCGCGGCCATCGCGCTCATCGTGGGCGGTGCGGCCGCCGCCATCGCAGCGGAGATCGGGGTCATCGACACGCCCATCGCCGCGATCGTTGGCGTCGTCGCGATCGTCGTCGGCATCGGCCTCGCCCTGTTCGCGCGACGGAGGCGAAAGTCACTGCTCGACCTCCGTCGGCACAAGGAGCTCGAGGACGTCGAGATCGACCGGCGGCTGCGCGGCCGATCGCAGCTCGAGGAGGAGCTGCGGCTCGCCCAGACGGACACGGCGAAGCAGCTCGAATCGCTGGCCCTTCCGAACCTCGCGGCCGCCGAGGAGCGACTGCTGCGCGAGGAAGAGCACGTCGCACGGATCGATGTCCTCGCCGCGCAGCTCGAAGGCCTCGTCGGCAAGGAGCCGCACGAGTCGCTTCCCGCGACGCGCGACGCGGCAGCGCTCGAGGTCGAGCAGAAGACGCACGCGCTCGAGTCGCTCGGGCCGATCGCTCGAGAGCCACGGGCGCGCGAGCGGCTCGAGGTCGCGGTTCACGACGCCGAGGGGGACCTCGAGCGGTGCCGCGATGCAGAGGCGAACGCGCGAGCGAAGGTCGAGGCGAATCCCGTCGACGCGGAGCAGGTCGCCGCGCACGCGGAACGTGCCGCATCGTGGGGCGAGCAGCTCGGCGCACTCCAGCGCCGGGCACGCGTCTACCAGACGACGCTGGACGCGATCGAGCGCGCCGAACGGGCGACGATGCGGACCGCGACGCACTACCTCGAGAAGCGGATGGTGGTCGACCTCGAACGGATCACGGGCGGCCGCTATCGCCGTGTCCGGGTGGACGACAAGACGCTCGACATCGAGGTGCTCGCCCCGGAACGCGGCGCCTGGGTCCCCGTCACCTCACTCAGCCAGGGGACGCTCGACGTCGTCTACCTCGCCGCGCGGCTCGGGCTCGTCCGGCTCGTGACGGGCGATCGCCGCCCGCCGCTCGTGTTCGACGACCCGTTCGTGACGCTCGACGACGGACGTGCCACGCGCGCGGTCCAGCTGCTCCGCGAGGTCGCCCGCGACTTCCAGGTGATCTACCTGACGACGTCCGACCGCTACGATTCGGCGGCCGACTCCGTCGTCGAGCTGCCCGGACCGACGGCCGTCGACGACGCGAGGGAGGCGGCGCCCGTCGGCGTCGATGCCTGACTCCGGGCCCTTCGGGTCCGCGTCGGTCGTCGTCTTCGGCCTTCTTTCCGCCGCTGCGTGGGGCTCGGCCGACTTCGGCGGGGGGCTCACGACGCGTCGCGCGACGCTGTACGGCGTCGTGCTGCTCAGCCAGGTCGCCGGGATGGCGGTCGCATTCCTGCTCGCGCTCGTCCGCGGCGAGCCGCCACCGGCTGCCGCCGATACCGCGTGGGCCGCCGTCGGGGGAGTGCTGGGTGCGGTCGGGATCACGTGCCTCTACTCAGGACTTGCGGTCGGCCGGATGGGCGTCGTCGCGCCGGTCACGGGCGTCCTCGCCGCCATCGTGCCGGTCGCAGCCGGCATCTTCCTCGAAGGGCTCCCGCCGGCGATCGTCCTCGCCGGCATCGTCCTCGCGATCGTCGCCGTCGTCCTCGTCTCGCGCGTCCCCGGCGAAGTCGGGGGCCGGTCGGGCATCGAGCTCGCGCTCGTCGCCGGCGTCGCCCTTGGCCTGTTCAATGTCGCGATCTCGCGGGTCGACGACCGACTCGTCTTTGGACCGTTGACGATCGTCCGCGGCATCGAGGCCGTGACGGTCGCGATCGTCGTGCTCTCGACGCGCCGCCGCGCCGCCGTACCGCCGAGGCTGCTGCCCGCGGTCGCCGGCGTCGGCGTCCTCGACATGACCGGCAACGCGGCGTTCCTGTTCGCCCAGGGCATGGGGCCGCTCGCCGTCGCGGCAGTGCTGTCGTCGCTCTACCCCGTCGCGACACTCATCCTCGCCGCACTCGTGCTCGGCGAGCGGATGACGCGGACGCACGCGATCGGGATCGCGGCAGCGCTCGGCGGGATCGTCCTGATCGGGGCGGGAGCGTCGCGAGGCGGCTGACGACGGCGATCACGCGGGGCGGCGGACGACCTCGACTGCGTCGAGCTCCCGCTCGCCGCGGATCCGGTAGATCGCATCGAAACCCTCCGCCTCGATCAGCCCGGCGTCCACCGCGCCGCGGAGGAGCCGGATGTGGTGCCGGACGACCGTCGCGTCGACCATCCGTCCGCGCCGTCGCAGGTTCCGCGCCATGACGACGGACACCGGAAGATCGAGGACGATCGCGACCGCGGGGAGGCGTGCGGCGCGGGCGAGCCGCAAAAGGGCCGTCCGAGCGTGACGCTCGACGTTCGTCGCGTCGACGACCGTCAGGTTGCCCGCGGCAAGCCGCCGCGCCGCCGCGCGGTGGAGTGCCGAGAACGCGGCCCGGGTCGCGCGCTGGTCGGCTTCGTCGCGGCCGACGATGGCCCGAAACGCGTCGGAGCTCAGGATCTCGTCCGGTGCGAACTGCCGCGCGGCAAACGTCGACTTCCCCGAGCCCGCGGGCGCGACGAGGACGACGAGCGAGGGATCCGGCACGGCGACGACGGGCACGCGGCCGATCATCGCACCGGTCGTCCGTCGGTCCGTTACGCGGCGCGCCCCTACCCCATGCGCCCCGACCCGGACCGCGTGCCGCGGCTGGTGTGGACGGTCGGCACTCGGACCGCGGCGCCATCCGGCATCCTGAAGCGCCCGATGGCGACCGTCCGCTACGCTCGCCGCCCGCCCACACGACCCCCAGAGGCCCATGTTCCTCGTGCCCTCCCAGCGCCGATGACGACCGCCCCAGCGGACGGCTTGCCGCCATCCGATGCCGGCGCCCGCGACTGGCGCCGGCTTCTCGTCGTGTTCTGGCTCACCTCGATGGTCGAGGGCCTGGGCGTGAGCCAGATCTTCGCGTTCATGGCGGCCTACCTGAGCGGGATGGGCGTGGGCGATACGGATCGGCTGTCGTTCGTCGGCATCTTCAGCGCCCTGATCTTCGTCGTCGGGATGCCGCTCGTTCCGCTGTGGGGCGTGTGGGCCGACAAGTACAGCCGCAAGGCCGTCATCGCCCGCAGCGCCGTCGTCGAGGCCGTCGTCTTCGGTGCCGTCGCGCTCAGCCGTGAGCCCTGGCAGCTCGCGGCGAGTCTCCTGCTGATCGGCCTCCAGCTCGGCAACACCGGCGTCATGCTGGCCGGCATCCGCGACGTCACGCCGCGTGCCCGCCTCGGGACGGCGATCGCGCTGTTCGGTGCGTCGGGTCCGGTCGGGTTCGCGATCGGGCCGGCGCTCGGCGGGCTCTTCGTCGACGGTCTCGGCTGGTCGCTTTCGGCGATGTTCGCGGCGTCGTCCGCGCTGTCGGTCGCGACCGCGCTCCTCGTCTGGTTCGGGACGCGCGAGGTTCGGCCGGAGGTCGTCCCGCAGGGTTCGGTTCTCCAGGTCGCGTACGGTGCCGTCCGGGGCGTGCTGGGCGACTCCGCGGTCCGCCGGATCTTCGCGATCTTCGGCGTGTCGTTCCTGGCGACGCAGATGTCGCGACCGTACGTGCCGTTTCTCGTCGAGGGCATCGTTGGGCGCGGGCAGGGGCTCGCGAGCGGCATCTTCCTCGTCGCGGGCACGGCCGCACTTGTCGGGGCGCTCGTGTCGCCGCTCGGTGGCGCGATCGGCGACCGAATCGGCTTTCGGCCGGTGCTCGTCGTGGCACTTCTGGGCGGCGGCATCGCGATCGGGCTCATGCCGTTCGCGCCGACGCTGCCCGCGCTCGCGGCGATCGCCCTCATCTTCGCCGCCATGACCGCGGCGGTGAGCGCGATGGTGTTCGGGCTGCTCGCGACGGAGGTTCCGGCGGAGCGGCGGTCGACGACGCTCAACCTCGTCTACCTCCCGCTGTACGCCGCCGGGATCGTCGGGCCGGCGGCCGGTTCCGTCGTCGCGAACGTCGCCGGTCGTGCCGGTCCGTTCGTCGGGGGGAGCGTCGTCTTCATTGTCGGCGCCGTGGTCGTCGCCTCACTGCGGACGCGGGCCGAGACGTCCGCCGTCGCGGCCCCACCGGCCGGGTGACGACGGGGCACGCGCGGGGCCATCACGCGCCTGCGGGCGCGGCTCCCGGAGCGCGTCGCGCGTCGCCAGAAGCGGCGCGGTCGTCCGCAGATCGCCTCGATACCCCGCGCTCACCGCTCAGCGCGAACACCGCGAGGAGCATGCTCAGCCCGCCGTACCAGAGCGCCGGCAGCGCGATCATCGAGGCGACCGGAACGGCCCAGCGGCGATCGGTCCGCGCGCCCCACACGACGACCGCGATCGCAACCGGGAGGCGTGCCCAGAGCGGGATCGGGATCGCGGCCCAGGTCCCGTCGCGACCGCCGACGGTGGCAAGAACGCCAAACCACTCCATCCAGGCGTGCGGCAGCACGAACGCCGACACGACCACGACCGCGAGCGTCGCCCCGAGCGCTATCCCGAGCGAGCGCCACTCACGCCGGACCGCGAACCAGAGGAGCCCGATCCCGGGCGTGATCTTCGTCAGCAGCACGAACGCCCACAGGGCCGGCCAGCGGAACCCGAGCACGATCGCGACCGCGAGGAGGAGCGAGATGTTGCCGCCGGCGAGCTCCATCGCCGGGACGGCGACGCCAAGGGCGAGAAGCCTCGGCCCCGTGAGGAATGCGACCGCCGCGAGGAGGATGGCGGTCCACATCCCGATGAACACCTGCCACGGCAGCGATGTCAGTGGCGACACGAGCTGGAGGAACGCCGGCGAGTAGACGTACGCGATCGGGCTCGTCCAGTCCGCATTGGCGTAGGGAGCGGCGA
>DATFPL010000201.1:0-9407 GCA_035264845.1 Candidatus Limnocylindrales bacterium
CGAAGTCTCCTTCGGCCGCTCCCGTCCCTCGGCCGCGTCGCCGTCGGGCCGATAGAGCTCGCGATAGACGACGTTGAGCGCCGCCGCCACCGGCACGCCGAGCAATCCGCCGAGCACGCCGTAGGTGCTGAGTCCGACGAGGACCGCGAGGATCGTCACGACCGGGTGGAGGTGCACGGCACGGCCGATCACGACCGGCATCACGACCTGGTCCTCGATCTGGCGAAGGACGAAGTAGAAGACGACGACGATCAGGGCCAGCGTCGGCCCGCCGCGCGTGAACGCGTCCGTGCCCGCGATCGCCGTCGCCGCGAGCGGACCGACGAGCGGGATCACCTCGAGGAGCCCGGTCAACACGGCGATCGCGAGCGCGTACGGCAGATGGAGGATCGGGCCGAGAACGACGTACGTCACCGCGGCGACCGCGAACACGAGCAGGATCTGACCGCGCAGCCATTTGCCGAGTGTCTCGTGGATCCGGGAGAGCACGTCGACCGTCCGTCCGCGCCGCTCGCGCGGCAGAACGCTTACGACGTGATCGCGGAAGTCAGGGCCGTCGATCAGGAAGTAGAAGGTGACGATGAGGGCGAGGATCGCCTGGAGCGCCGTCTCGCCGATCACGCCCGCGATATGGAGCGCATCGCCGGGCGACGACATGAGGCCGACGACCCGCTCCTGGATCTGCGATGCGATGTCGGCAACGGTTATCCGTTGGCCCGCGACGCCAATCGCGTCGGTGCCGAGGAGATTCCGGAGGGTGGTGGCGAGCGAGTTCGAGCCGGACGACGCGAGGAGCGTGATCTCCGCAACGATCCGTCCGGCGAGCAACCAGAGGAGCAGACCGATGAGGATCAGGGCGATGACATAGCCGACGCCGACGACCGCGATCCGCGGCCACCCGAGCCGCCGCTGCCCCGCGGAGACGACAGGGCTGAAGGCATATGCAGTCACTGCGGCCACGATGAACGGACCGAGCACGGCGCGCGCCAGCCACAACAGGATCAGCGCGGCAATGACCAGGGCGACGAACGGGCGATTTACCCCGCGCCCGTCGTTCGCTTCCGGCGCGGTCGGTTGCGTCGTCGCCGCGGCGGGCTCGACGCGCGGTCGGCGGACGCGTCGTTCGGTCGTCACCGCCCAACTCTCCGGTCGCGGGTCGTCGGCGTCAACGCCTCGGCTCGAGCTTCACCCGATTCACGTTCAACAACCCGGTTCTGCGAACGCCCGAATCGCCGTCGCGGGCGAGCTGCTGAGGATGATCGGCGGCTAGCCCGCCGCGGCCACGGGGCGGCCGACGCGGACCTCGTCACCGACGCGGATCCGGCCCGGCCGCTCGACCTCGCCCCAGACGCCGAAGTCGATGTTCTTGCCCTCGCGCAGGCCGCGGTACGACTTGATCGCGCGAAGCGTGTCGTGGTCGCGGACGCCGCGCGACGGATCCTGCGTAGTGATCGCGCAGCGCGCGACCGGCGCGCTGATCCGCAGCAGCGTCTCACCGAGCTCGATCGTCTGGCCGAGCCACGAGTCCTCCTCGTGGGCGTCCGCGCCCTCGAGCTCGATGAGCATCCGGAAGCGTCGCGAGTCGAGCGCGTCGGTGCCGAGCTCCTGGGCGAGCCGGGCAAGCGAGCCGTCGGTGACGATCGTCGTGTGGTGCTCCTCTCGCGTTCCCCCCGCGCGATCGACGCGGACGACGCGAACGGGACGCCGGGCGAACGGCTCGATGGCCGCCGCGAACGGACCGTCGACGACGTGCCCGACCGCGGTTCGGCCGTACATCGGCGTCGAGATCGGGTCGGTGACGCGGACGTCGTCCTCGACGACGGTCCCGTCGGGAAGCGTCAGTCGGAGTGTCGAGCCGTCGGCGTTCGTTCGGGCGCCGAACTGGACGACCTCCCCGGCGACGAGCCCATCGATGAGCCGGCCGGTGTCGTCGATGAGGTAGAAGCGCCGGTCCTCGACGACGCCGTTGGGCGTGACGTCGATCGACTCCGGGTGCTCGAGGCCGAGTCCCTTGACGTGCGGGACGTTGAAGCGGGCGACCTTCGGCATCGCGCGATGCTACTCGACACCGACGTGAAGCAGTCTCGCGGTAAAACAAAAAGAGCCGAGGCGGGGAACCCTCGGCTCTTCTTGTCGCGCCGAAGCGCAGCTACGTGCGGGTATACCAGCCAGCCACCCAGCCGATCGTGCCGGTCGAGAGCTGGACCTTGTACCAGATCCGGCCGCTGAGATCGCGCGCGGAGCTGAGCACCGCGAGCCGCGTCCCGGTCGGCAGGACCTTGATCACCGAGTACGCAGTGCTCGGTCCCGTCCTGAGGTTCACGTACGTTGTCGTGTACCTGACAGCGGTCGCGACCGTGGTCGTCGTGATCGTCGTCGTCGACATGCCGGTATGCAGGAACGCGGTGAACCGGGCAGTGACGGCGTAGAGCCCATGGATGCGCACGCCGCTCGTCAACGTGCTGATGACGTAGCCGTTGCCGAGGTAGATGCCGATGTGGCTCCCACCACCGTAGACCACGAGGTCGCCCGGTCGGCCACCCGTCGTGCTCGCCTGGCCGCGGTTGCGGAAGTACGAGTAGTAGCCGTACGCGGTCATCCGCGTTCCGCCGATCTTGCTCAGGTAGCCGGCCTGGCGGAACGAGTAGTAGACGAGGCCGGAGCAGTCGAACGAGTCAGGTCCGATGGCTCCGTATCGCCACGGGTCGCCGAGCTGTGCCTTGGCGACCCGGATCACGGCGTCCGCGGGGGTCGAGGCTGCGACGGGTGCTGGGGCTACCGTCGAGACCAGCAGGACTGCGGTGAATGCGGCGAGTGCGGCCGCGCGCAAGCGCGTCGAATCGAAGCTCAATGTGCTCCTTCCTGCCAGGACACCGGCCTCAACGGCCGATGGCGATGGGACACCGTCCGGGCCACGGTCAGGGGGAAACGACCGCACGCACGCACGACGGGGGCCGGCCTCGCGGGTGAGCCACGAGCCAGCGGGTCTGTAGTGGACTTGGCCACCCTAACAACTGCCCCGGGCGGCCTGTCAACCCCGTTGCGGCTTCCGGTGTTGCCATTCGGCGCGGAGCGCGCGCCACCGGGGTATGTGCGAGTTCCCGCTACGATCCCGCGATGGACTACGGAATCTGCGTTCCGAACTTCCCCGACGGCGCGAATCGCGAAGGCATCGAGGCGGCCGCGGAGGCCGCGGAGCGACTCGCCTGGCCGACGGTCTGGACGACGGATCACGTTCTCGTCGAGCGCGCGTCCGCGGCGGATTACGGGCGCATCTTCGACGCGATCCTGACGCTCGGCTGGGTCGGCGCGCGGTATCGCAACGTGAAGCTCGGCACGAGCGTCGTCGTCGTCCCGCAGCGGAACGCCGTCGTGCTGGCGAAGGAGCTCGCGTCTCTCGATGTGTTGAGCGGCGGTCGGGTGATCGCGGGCGTCGGCGTCGGGTGGAACGAGCGCGAGTTCGCGAACGTTGGCGCCGCGGATCGCTTCCACGTTCGCGGCGCGTACCTCGACGAGACGATCCGCCTGTGGCGGCACCTTTGGTCAGGGTCAGTGGAGCCGTTCCACGGGCGGTTCCACGACATCGACGACTTCGTCTTCGGACCGCTTCCGGAGCAGGGCGCGTCGCTGCCGATCCTCGTCGGCGGAGGCTCCGACGCAGCGTTGCGTCGCGCCGGCGGCCTGGCCGACGGCTATCACTCGAGCGCGATCGGGCCCGAGGGGTATGCGAAGCGGGTCGCAGTCGTGCGGGACGCGGCGACGGCCGCCGGGCGAACGCCGGCACTGTCGGCGCGGGTGAACGTCCGGTTGGGTGATTCGACCGGCGGCCGCGGCTACGCAATGCGTGGCTCGCCGGAGGACGTGGCCGCGGAGGTCCGCGCGTTCGCCGGACTCGGCGTCACGCACCTCGCCCTGGCCTTCGGACGGACGTCGGCAGGCGACGTCGTGGGCGCCGCGGAGCGGTTCGCACGCGAGGTGATCCCGCTCGTCTGAGCCCGCAGCCAACGCGCAGGCATCAAATACGGATCGCTGTCGCCTCGATGCACCACGAATCGCCGCTGAACCGGGTAATTGATGCATCCGTACGTCACATCGTGGATATCGGCAGTGAAGGGCGCTGCGCTACGCTACCCAGCCCATCGTCGGTCAGTGTCAGGTCCATGCTGCGTATCGCGACAGCCGTCACCGCGTTGCTCCTGGCTCTCGTCGCCGCGCTACCCGGCGCCGTGCAGGCGGCGCCCGCGCACGCCCCGAAGGTCGTCGTCATCGTGGGCCCCGTCGGGCCGGTCACGAACAGCTTCCGCGCGATGGCGAACGAGGCGGCAGCGACCGCGCGCCAGTACACCCCGAACGTCGTCCAGGTCTACACGCCCAACGCGACCTGGCCGGCCGTCCGCAAGGCCCTCCAGGGCGCGTCGATCGTTGTCTACCTGGGACACGGCAACGGCTGGCCCAGCCGATATCGCGACGCGCTCTACCCTCCCAGCCAGAACGGCTTCGGGCTGAACCCGACGGCGGGCGGCGGGGACGAGGCCCACCAGTACTTCGGCGAAGCCTCGATCCGCAGGGAGGTCAAGCTCGCGAAGGACGCGGTCGTCGTGCTGAGCCACCTCTGCTATGCGAGCGGCAACACGGAGCCCGGGCTGCCGGAAGGGACGATCAGGGACGCCCGGCAGCGGATCGACAACTACGCCGCCGGCTTCATCGACGCGGGTGCGTCCGCCGTCATCGCCGAGGGACATCTCGGTCCCGCGTACTACGTGCGCTCACTGCTCGCCGGAAACCGGTCCGTCGCCAGGATCTGGTCGGCCTCGCCGAATGCAAAGGGCCACACGACATCGTTCGCCAGTATCCGGACCCCCGGCTACACCGCGATGATGGATCCGGACCGGGTCAGCAGCGGCTTCTACCGCTCGATCGTGCTGAAGTCCGGCGTCACCTCGGGGCAGCTCAACGCCGGGGCGCAGACCGCGGTCGCCGAGACGACGCCCGGTGTTCCGTCGCTCGTCGACGTCGGCCTCCAGCTCGGTACGCCGTATCTGAAGGACCGCTCGGTTGCCGGCGCGAAGTCGAGCATCTGGATCCCGTACAAGACGGACAAGGGCAAGAGCGTCCCGGCCGGGCTCGCGATCGGCGTTCGGTGGGATCCCATCGACGTCGCCCAACCGGAGCCCGAAGCGACGACGCAAGCGACTGCCGCCGCGGGCACGACGACGGGGCCTCAGAGCGACTCAACAAAGCCGAAGCCCAACCCAAAGCCTGGTGCCGCTGCTCGTCCGGCTCCCGTCGCGACGCCCGGCGCGTTGGCCGCGGCCGCACCGGAGACGCCTGACGCCGACGATCCTTCGCAACAGCGCGTGTCGCTCGTCGTCCCCGAACGGCTCGGCTCGCTGGTCGACCCGAAGAAGGCGGCGGCGGGCCAGACGCGGATCCGCGCCCCGCTCACGATGCCGACGGCTCCGGGCCGCTACCGCCTCGTCGTCACGCTTCACGACAAGACCGGCGTCGCCTACGACGCGGCGACCCAGGCGCTCGTGAAGGGCCTCCTCGTCCGCGTCACCGGCGAGACGGCCGCGGAGTATCTCGTCGCGAAGCAGGCGAAGGCGGCGGCGGGCAAGACCCTCAAGCTGCCGGTCGGCGTCGCCAACCTCGGCACGAAGGCGTGGGGCATGGACGTCACGGCCGGGCCGCGCAAGCCCGGTGACGAGAACGTCGCGACCCGTGCCGTCCTCGTCGCCCGCTGGATCTCACTCGTGCCCGGGACGGCCGCGGGCGACGAGGCCGGCGTCGTCAGCCTTCCGGTCGGGCTCGCGCCGGCAAACGTCGCGCGGGTCGTCGTCGACGCGACGGCGCCGAAGGAGCCGGGCGAATATCTCCTGATGCTCGACGTCGTCGTGCCGGACATCGGGTCGCTCGCTTCGAAGGGCATCGCGCCGGCGCTCGTCCGAGTTACGGTGGAATAGCCCGCCCGCTGATTCGCCGCCGCAAGGAGCCGCAGCCTCGCAGCCGCGAGCGCGAGGCACGCTTGGACCTACGATCCGCGACACATCGAGGAGGTGTTTTCGTGGCGTCTTCCGGGTCCATCAAGATCGGCGCGCTTCTCTGGCCCCAGTACACCGACTGGGCTTCGCTTCGTGACGCGGCCGCGCTGGCCGACGAGCTCGGCTACGACTCGCTCTGGACGTGGGACCACCTCTACCCCATCGTCGGGTCGCCGGAGGGTCCGATCTTCGAGGGCTACCTGACGCTCGCCGGGTGGGCCGGCGTCACGAAGCGGGCCACGCTCGGCCTGATGGTCGGCGCCAACACCTTCCGCAACCCGGGCCTGACGGCGAAGGAAGTCACGACGCTCGACCACATCTCGAACGGCCGCGCCGTCCTCGGCATCGGCGGCGCATGGTTCGAGACGGAGCACGAGGCGATGGGGATCGACTTCGGCTCCGGGTTCGGGCAGCGGCTCGACTGGCTCGACGAGTCGGTCGAGATCATCCACGGCATGCTCCACGGCGAGGAGCCGACGGCGCGGGGCGACCGCTACCAGGCGAAGAAGGTCCGCAACGATCCGCCGCCCATCCAGGAGCACCTGCCGATCCTCATCGGCGGCGGCGGCGAGAAGAAGACACTGCGCACGACGGCGCGCTTCGCCGACATGTGGAACATCAACGGCGAGGTCGACGAGGTCCGGCACAAGGACGAGGTCCTCCGCCGCTGGTGCGACGACGTCGGGCGCGACACGAACGAGATCGAGCGCACGCTGTCGGCCAATGCCGTCGTGCTTCGTGACGACGAGAAGGAGGCCGAGCGTGTCGGTCGCGAGCTCGGCGCCCGCAACGGCGGCTGGGAGGGCGCCGACTTCACCGGCACGCCGGAGCAGCTCGTCGAGCGGCTCGCGCCATACGTCGAGCTCGGCTTCCGCCACTTCTACATCGACGTCCCCGCGCCGTTCGACCGCGAGACCATCGAGCGGACGATCCGCGAGGTGAAGCCCGGACTCGCGCAGGTCGCGCCCGCCGCGGCGGCGAGGTGACGGTCCGCGGGGTGCTCTTCGACGTCGACGGCACGCTCGTCGACAGCAACGTCGCGCACGCGAAGGCGTGGCACGAGACGTTCGATGAGGCGGGGCTCGACGGGGGCGACATCGAGCGGATCCGGCACCTCATCGGCATGGGCAGCGACAAGCTGCTGCCGACCGCGGTCGGAATCGACAAGGAGACGCCCGAAGGCAAGCGCCTCTCGGAACGCCGATCGCAGGTCTTCAAGGAGCGGCATCTGGCGTCGCTCCGCGCGCTGCCGGGCTCGAACGAGCTCGTCGTCGCGCTGCGGGATCGCGAATTGCAGCTTGGCGTTGCGACGAGCGCGAAGCCGGACGAGCTCCGTGACCTGTTGAAGGTCGTCGACGCGGAATTCCTCGCCGAGAAGGCCGCGTCCGGCGATGAGGTCGATGCGTCGAAGCCCGATCCGGACGTGGTCGAGGCGGCGCTCGCTCGCATCGGGCTCCCCGCCTCCGACGTCATCCTCATCGGCGACACCCCCTACGACGTCGAAGCGTCGCAGCGCGCCGGGATTCGCGTCATCGCCCTCCGCTGCGGCGGCTGGTCCGATGACGAGCTGCGCGGGGCCGCGGCCGTGTACGCGGATCCCGCCGACCTGCTCGCGCATCTCGAGGAGTCGCCGCTCGCGGGTTGATGACGCGAGCGCGACGAACTGACGAAGTACCCTGTCGAGATGGCGAAGGTGGCGACGAAAGTCGATCACGATCCGGGCCCCGACGTCGCGCGCGAGCGGCTGCCGGACATCGAGGATGCCGCGGTCGAGCCGATCAACCCGCCGAGCGGCGGGACGATCCGCATCGGCACCGCGTCGTGGACGGACCCGACGATGACCGCGCCGGGCGTTTTCTACCCCACCGGGCAGGACAGCGCCGAGGAGCGGCTCACCTACTACGCGAGCCGGTTCCCGCTCGTCGAGGTCGACGCGACGTACTACTCCCTGCCCGCGCGCCGGACGAGCGAGCTGTGGGTCGAGCGCACGCCGCCCGACTTCACGTTCGACATCAAGGCCCACGCACTCATGACCGGCCAGCCGACCGAGACGAAGCGGCTGCCGAAGGATCTCCGCACGGCGCTCCCCGCCGAGCTCCAGGAGAAGTCGCGGATCTACGCCAAGGATCTCCCCGGCGAGCTGAAGGACTCCATCTGGGAGTGGTTCCTCGACGGCGTCGAGCCGCTGCGCGAGGCCGGGCAGCTGGGCAGTGTGCTGCTCCAGTACCCGCGCTGGTTCTTCACGTCGTCGGAGAACCGGGCGATGATCGTCGAGGCGAAGGAGCGGCTCGGTGACGGCGTGCGCGCGGCCGTGGAGTTCCGCAACGGGACGTGGTTCAACGAGAAGAACATCGAGCGCACACTCCGCTTCCTCGAAGACAACAAGCTGCCGCTCGTCATGGTCGATGGACCGCAGGGCTTCAAGTCCAGCGTCCCGGCGATCGCGGCGACGACGTCGCCGGACCTCGCCGTGGTCCGCTTCCACGGCCGCCGCGCGGAGACGTGGGAGGCGAAAGGAATTCCGACCGTCGAGCGGTTCCGCTACCTGTACGACAAGGACGAGCTCGAGGAGTGGGTCCCCCGGATCCGCGAGGCCGCCGCGCAGGCGAAGGACACCCACGTCCTGATGAACAACTGCTACGCCAACTACGGTTCGACGAACGCGCGGGAGCTTGCCGCCCTCCTGCTCGAGCCGGAGGGCGAGGCGTGAGCGGGCCCGCGCTCGGCGCACCGTCCGACAATCGCCTGACGAGCTCTGTGCTCGACTTCCGCCCGAGCCGCCACGGCTTCCACTTCGCCAACCGATTCCCGCCCGGTCCGACGGTCACCTTCGGGCCGTTCGATCCGCGCTCGATCGGGATCGGCGACGCGGCGGCGGGGCTGTGCGGCGGGATGGCCTTCAGCGTCGGCGATCTGTTCGCCGCGCACGTCGATCCGCCGCCGGACAGCGAGCCGCCGCCGAATGGATCGCCTCGATTTCGGTCGCTCGTCCGTCGCCAGGTCCAATCGCTCGACTGGCTGCGGCTGCCGCTCCGGTTCTACGACCTGTCGGCGGTTCGGTCGGGGCGGCTTGGGTTCCTCAGTCGGATCACACCGCCGATCGGCGAGGTCGTGCGCGAGCGCGAGTGGCCAAAGATCCGGCGCGAGATCGACGAGGGCCGGCTCGCGATGCTCGGCCTCATCCGCTCCAAGTCCGCCAACCCGTTCCGCCTCACCTCGAACCACCAGGTGCTCGCCTACGGTTACCGTGTCGAGCCGACCGCCGTGATCCTGCGCGTCTACGACCCGAACTGGCCCGACCGCGACGACGTCGAGGCGCGAATGACGATGTCGCCGGGTGCCTCGGCGACATTCGCCTCGTCGACC
>DATFPL010000202.1:0-1750 GCA_035264845.1 Candidatus Limnocylindrales bacterium
CGTGGTGGCCGAACGGGTTCGGTGAACCATCGCTCTACCGTCTCGTCATGGCGCTGCTCGATCCATCCGGCGAGGTCGTCGACGAACGCACGACGACGATCGGCTTCAGGAACGTCGAGCTCGTCGCGAATGAGGGCGCACCCGTCGGTGCCCGGCCGTACACGTTCGTCGTCAACGGCCGCCGGACGTACATCCGCGGCTGGAACTGGGTCCCGGTCGACGTGATGTATGGCGTCCCGCGCCGCGACCTCGTGCGCCACCTCGTCCGGCTCGCGCGCGAGGCGCGCGCGAACCTGCTTCGCGTCTGGGGCGGCGGGCTGATCGAGGACGACACGTTCTACGACGCGTGCGACCGCGCGGGGATCATGGTCTGGCAGGAGCTGAGCCAGTCGAGCTCGGGCTTCGAGAGCACGCCGGCGAGCGACGAGGAATTCATTACCCGGATGGTCGCGGAGACCGAGGCGATCGCCCCGTCGATTGCGTCGCACCCGTCACTCGTGGCGTGGTGCGGCGGGAACGAGCTCGAGGACGAGAGCGGCCCGCTGGACGAGCGACATCCCCTGCTCGCAGCACTCCGCGACACGATCGCGCGCGTCGACCCGGGCCGCATCTGGCTGCCGACGTCGCCGACGGGACCGCGGTTCAACAACACAGTCGAGAACATCGAGCATGATCCGGACGGTCTTCATGACGTGCACGGGCCGTGGGAGCACCAGGGCCTGCGCGCCCACCAGGAGCTGTACGACCGCGGCACGTCGCTGTTGAACAGCGAGTTCGGGGTCGAGGGGATGACGAACCGCCGCACGCTCGAGGCGACGGTCTCGCCTCCGCGCCGGGAGCCCCCGACGCGAGACAACCCGGTGTATCGCCACCGCGGCGACTGGTGGATCAACGAGCCGCTCGTGCAGTCGGCGTTCGGCGGCCGGCTCGCGGACCTGGAGCAGGTTCGTCGCGCGAGTCAGATGCTCCAGGCCGACGGGCTTCGGTATGCAGTCGAGGCGAACCGCCGCCGCGCGTTCCGCAACAGCGGCTCGATCCCGTGGCAGCTCAACGAGTCGTACCCCAACGCGTGGTGCACGGCGGCCGTCGACCACCGCGGCGACCCGAAGCCTGCCTACTTTGCCGTCCGTCGCGCGTACGAAGCGGTTCACGTTGCCGCGCGCTTCGACACCGTCGCGTGGGCCGGCGAATCCGCGTTCCGCGCGAACGTCTGGACCTGGAGCGACGTCGAGCCGATCGACGGCGCGGCCGTTCGCGTCGCGTTGCGAGGCATGGACGGGTCGACGCTCAGCCAGGGATTCGGGACGGTCGATCTGCCGATCGGGACGCCGGTCCCTGCATTCGACCTCGCCGTCGACGTCCCCCAGGTACCGCTGTTCGTGCTCGACCTCGAGCTCGCCGGCGTCGATGGCCGCCGGCTTTCGGCGAACCGCTACCTGTTCGCGTCGGGACCGGATCTCGGCGCGCTCGTGGACCTCGCGCCTGCGCATATCGCCGCTGACTGTCGTCCCCGCGACGACATCTGGCGGCTCAACCTGCGGCACGTGTCCGGGCCTGCGGCGATTGCGCTCGGCGTCCTCGACCACCGCGCGATCGACGAACCCGGGTGGGCCGAACCGTCCGACGGCGCGCTCATCCTGATGCCCGGCGAGACCATCGACGTCGGGGTGGCGTGGGCGAATGCGCCTGTCGACGGCAGGCGCGTCGCGGTGTCGGGCTGGAACGTCGATGCGATCCATGTTGCCTGACG
>DATFPL010000203.1:0-1687 GCA_035264845.1 Candidatus Limnocylindrales bacterium
CCCTGGATCGGCTCCAGCACCGGCGCGTTGCGAAGCGCGAACGCCTGGCCGGGCGTCCCGTCGCTCTCCCCGAGCGACTCGCCGGTCTCGCGGGCCGCCGCGGAGGCGGCAATGAGCGCGCCGATCGGCGCCGCGGTGATCGAGTAGATCTCGGGCGGATGCGTGAACTGGCTGCCCTTGATCGCCTCCGCGCCGGACCGAGGGCCCGAATCGAGCCGGCAGCGCAGCCAGTGGGCGCGCGTGCCCGCGAACGAGACCGGTGCGCTGTGATCGGGAAGCTGCAGCTCGACGATGCCGCTGCCGTAGTTGAAGCCGCCCGTGCGGTCGACGAGGACGTAGACCTCGGCCCAGTCGCCGTCGCCTACGGAGACCTCCCACCGCAGCGGCGGGTCCTCCGGGTCGACGCCCGCGCCCTTGGCCTGCGAGCAGTCGACGTCGACCTGAACGACCAGCCGGCCGAGCGGCTTGTCGAAACCGAGGTAGAGCGCGTCCCCCACCTTCGGCGGCGAGGCGAACGGCAGCTGATCGGGGCCCTTGGGGCTGGCCACGCCACGGGCGACGCCGACGTCCTTCGCCTTGCCGTCACGCTCGACCGCGTAGGCGGTCGGCCGTGCGACCGGGATCGTGAAGTCCTGCTCGGTCTGGAACACGACCGGCTGGTCGGGGCCCAGCCGCTGCGTCGCGACCTCGGTTTCGCCACCCGCGATCACCACGTCCTCGTCCTCGGGCGGCGCCGCGAGCCGGAAGCGGATGTCGGTCGTCGCCGCGGTCGGCGGCCGCAGGCGCATCCCGAGCAGCTCGAGCAGCGCGACGTGGAGCTTGGCCGGGATCCGGTTGACGCGGTAGACGAGCGTCTCGGTCAACCACGCGAACAGCTCGATCAGGGTGATCCCCGGATCCGAGACGTTGTGGTCGGTCCACTCCGGACAGCGCCGTGCCACGCGGACGCGGGCCTCGTTGACGAGATCCTGGAATTGACGGTCGTCGAGGACGATCTCCGGGAGCCTTGGCATAGCTCACTCCTCCGCTGGGATGACGTAGAAGGGGTAGACGAGGTTCCTGCGGTCGTTGGTGGCACGGACGACGTATTCGATCTCGATCGGCAGGCGGCCGGCCTCGGCCTCGCTCGTGTCGACCGAGATCTCCATGATCTCGATCCGCGGCTCCCAGCGGTCGATCGCGATCCGGATCTCGCGCTCGAGCCGCCCGACGACGTAGGCGTCGACGCTCTCGAAGACGTAGTCGTGGATGCCGCAACCGAAGTTGGGCCGCATCGGCCGCTCGCCGGGCGCGGTCGAGAGGATCAGCATGATCGCCTCGTTGATGTCGTCGGAGCCGCTGACGAGCGCGACCCCGCCCGTCCGGTCGACGCGGAGGGGAAAGCCGAGGCCGGTCCCGATGATCTCCGACATCAGTTGATCGCCACCGTGGCGCCCTTGACGGTCACGGGGCCGGTGCCCTGCACGTCGACCTTCGTGCCCTTGACCGTGGTGCCGATCTGGCCGCTGACGGTCACGTTGCCGCCTTCGATGTTGATCGTGCCGTCCTGCTTGAGCACGATCTTGGCTCTGCCGCAGACGAGCGTGAGCTCGGTGGCGGCATCGAGCTTGAACGACTGCTTGACCGTCATCTCCTGGGTCTTCTCGACGGTCTCCGTCGACTTGCCCTTGACCTCGACGGTCATGTC
>DATFPL010000204.1:0-2398 GCA_035264845.1 Candidatus Limnocylindrales bacterium
CGGCCGCCCGACCGCGCTCTATCGCGCCGATGGCGTCGCCGCGGCCGCCCTCGATTCGGCGCGGGCGATGAGCGGCCGCGTGACGCCGCCGCGGTCGCTTCGCGTTCACCTCAAGCGCGAGGACCTCGCCCACACCGGCGCGCACAAGATCAACAATGCGCTCGGTCAGGCCTTGCTCACGCGGCGGCTGGGAAAGAGTCGTGTCATCGCCGAAACCGGCGCCGGCCAGCACGGCGTCGCAACCGCGACCGCGTGCGCGCTGCTCGACCTCCCGTGCGTCGTCTACATGGGCGCGGAGGACATCGAACGGCAGCAGCCGAACGTCCTCCGGATGCGCGCCCTCGGCACGGAGGTCCGCCCCGTGACGAGCGGCAGTGCGACGCTGAAGGATGCGATCAACGACGCGATGCGCGACTGGGTGACGAACGTCGAGACGACCCATTATGTCCTCGGGTCCGCGATGGGGCCGCATCCATACCCGACGATCGTCCGCGACCTCCAGCGGCGGATCGGCGACGAGGCCGCGGCCCAGATCCAGGCCGTCGAAGGCCGGCTGCCGGACCTCGTCCTCGCCTGCGTCGGCGGTGGGTCGAACGCGATCGGGCTGCTCGACCGGTTCATCGGCGAGCCGACGGTCCGGCTCGCGGTCGCCGAGGCCGCCGGCGACGGTGTGGCGACGGGGCGTCACGCGGCCGCGCTCGCCGGCGGGTCGCCGGGCATCCTCCACGGCGCGCGTTCGCTGATGCTCCAGGACCGTGATGGCCAGGTGCTCGAGGCGCACTCGTTGAGCGCGGGGCTCGACTACCCGGGCGTCGGGCCGCAGATCTCGGCGCTGTTCACCGCCGGCCGTCTCGAGGTCGCGGCCGCGACGGACACCGAGGCGCTCGAGGCGATGCAGACCATTGCTCGGGCCGAGGGAATCCTGCCGGCGCTCGAGACGGCGCACGCGTTCGCTGTCCTGCCGAGGCTCCTCGCCGGCGTCGAGGGCAGCGGCGCGGCGTGGCCGGACGACGCTGTGGTGCTGATCGGTCTCTCCGGGCGCGGCGACAAGGACCTGTCGACGTTCGGGAAGCACTACGACGCGACCGAAGCCGCCGGGGCGCGCAGATGACGGCGCTCGCGATCGCACCAGAAACCGGCACGAACGGCACGGCGGGCGCGCGCCGGATCGCGGCCGCGTTCGCGCGCGCGCGCGACGAGCGGCGGGTGGCGCTCGGCCCTTACGTCGTCGCGGGCTACCCGGACGCCGAAACGAGCCTGCGGGCCGCCGTCGCGATGATCGACGCGGGCGGTGATCTCGTCGAGGTCGGCCTCCCGTACTCCGACCCGCTCGCCGACGGAGCGACGATCCAGCGGGCTTCCGGTGCGGCGCTCAAGGCGGGGGCGACCTTCGACCGGTCGCTCGAGTTCGTCGCCCGCGTCGCGGCCGAGCGCCCGGACACGCCGCTCGTGGCGATGGGCTACGCCAACCAGGTCATCGGCGGTGGCGACGGGTCGATCGTCGCGAAGCGCCTCGCCGACGCCGGCGCATCGGGCGTCATCGTCCCCGATCTGACGCCAGACGAGGGCGCGCCGTTCGAGTCCGTCGCGCGCGACGCGGGGCTGGCCGTCGTCTACCTCGTCGCACCGACGACTCGCCCCGAGCGCCGGGCCGCGATCGCCGCGCGCACCGGCGGCTTCCTCTACTGCGTCTCGCTCATCGGCGTCACCGGCGCGCGGTCGTCGCTACCGGCGACGGTCGGCCGCCTCATCCGTGACGTGAAGGCCATCTCGCCGGTGCCCGTGGCGGTCGGCTTCGGCGTGAGCAAGCCGGCCCACGTGCGGAGGCTCGCGAAGGCCGGCGCGGATGCCGTCATCGTCGGTGCCGCCCTCGTCGACGCCCTGGGCCCTGACGGTCGCGACGTCGATTCGCTCGGCCGGGTGGTCGGGTCGCTTCGCGGCGCCACCGCGTACTGAATCAGCCGTACCGCGCGTACCCATCGGGTGGCCGCGCCCGTCCGCGCATGAACACGCCGGTCGCGAACCCGAAGATGAAGCCGCCGACGTGGGCCAGGTACGCGACCCCGCCGGTTTCCTGCGTCACCGCGATCTGGCCAAACCCGTTGACGAACTGGAGCACTGCCCACATCCCGATCGCGACGAGAGCCGGCACGGCGAACGGGATGAACGTGAAGATGAGGATCGTGACCCGGTTGCCGGGGAACATCGCGAGGTACGCGCCCAGCACGCCCGCAATCGCGCCGGACGCGCCGAGGTTCGGAATGACCGAATCCGGGTTGGCCCAGATCTGGGCGAACGACGCGACGACGCCGGCCGCGAGGTAGAAGGCGAGGTACCGCGCGCTACCGAACCTTCGCTCGACGTTGTCGCCGAAGATCCAGAGGAACCACATGTTGCC
>DATFPL010000205.1:0-1543 GCA_035264845.1 Candidatus Limnocylindrales bacterium
CGAACGACCTCCTCGGCGTCGGCGCGCGACGCCGGCGACGACGTCCGGTACGGCATGAGCACGCAGTGGAGCCGCTCCGCGCCGATCGCCTCGGCCGTCAGGTACGCGACGAGCCCCGAGTCGATCCCGCCGGACAGCCCGAGGACGGCCCGCTCGAAGCCCGCTTGGTCGAGCTGGCCGCGAATGAACTCCGCGATCACCCGGCGGGCGACGCCGGTGTCGATCTCGAGCTCCGACGGGAGCTCGAACATCGGCGCGGCGCGCTCTTCCCGTGGTTCCGTCGTCATCGGACCGCGCGGAACCCGATGGGCGCGCCCGGGACGTCGGCGGGCGCGAGGTCGAGGCCCGCCTCGGCCCCGTCTTCCGCCGTCGAATCCCGGGCCATCCCGGCGCGCTCCGCCAGGATGCGGTTCAGCTCCCGGAGCTGGACCTCGAGCCGCTCGTCGCGGAGGAGCGGAAGCGAGATCCGCTCGCGCCGGACGTCCGCGAGCGACACGTCGACGGTGAACAGCCCCTCGTCGTAGAGCGGCGCGCGGAACGCCGAATCCCCCGTCGGCGCAATCACCTCGGAGCCGCCCCAGAACGAGATCGACTCGTCGACCCCAACGCGGTTGCAGAAGATGACGAACGACGTCGTCAACTGGGCGTACGTTCGCATCAGCGTCCGCCAGGACGTCGCCGTCCCGAGGCCGACTTCGTTCGTCGCCGCGAGGTCGCGGCCCGGCGACGACGACACGTTGACGAGGATCTGCGCACCGTCAAGCGCGAGGAGCTGCGGGACGCCCATGTGCCAGAAGTCCTCGCAGACGGCGATGCCGACGCCGACGCCCAGCCGCGACGGCACCGCCCGCAGGACGTCGCCGGCTGCGAAGAACCGCCGCTCGTCGAACAGCCCGTACGTCGGCAGGAACAACTTCCGGTGGACGTGCCGGATCTCACCGTCCTCGATGAGCGCGGCCGCGATGAACAGCCGGTGGTCGGCGGACTCCTCGACGAACGAGACGATCGCCGACAGCCCGCGGGTCTCCGCCGCGAGGAACGCGAGACGTGGGTCGTCGAGCCGCATCGCCACGTCCGAGGCAAGGTCCTGGAGGATGTAGCCGGTCAACCCGAGCTCCGGGAAGACGACCAGCCCCGCGCCCCTCGACCGTGCCTCCCCGATGAGCTCCCGGTGTCGGGCGAGGTTCTCGTCGAGGAACCCCAGCCGGGGCGCGATCTGGGCGAGAGCGATCGTGAGCGCCTGCACCGTTCGAGCATACCGGGTCGCCCCGGCCGTCCCCGGGACAACGCCCGGAACCCCGACTGAACGGCGAGGCTCCAAAACCCGTAAAGGAGCGGTGACGACGCTGCCGCGCGGTGCTAGGCTTCCGCCCACCCGCGGTCACGGCTGCGTGTCGCGATGCGGAAGGACGCCCGAGGAGCCGGACAGGGGGAGCCCTGGCGGTCCGGCCCGGGGCCCGTTGGAGGAGGAGTTACCAAGTATGTCCCGATCACCGAGGTGGTCGCTGTTCGCGATTCTCGCGACCGCAGCGATCGTCTTCAC
>DATFPL010000206.1:0-11398 GCA_035264845.1 Candidatus Limnocylindrales bacterium
GCCCGTCATGCACGGTCGCGTCGATCATCTCGGCGTTGCCGAGGCGGTAACCGAAGCGCGCCTTGGGGATCAGGTACGGCCCCTGATTCATGTTCTCCATGCCGCCCGCGACGACGATCTCCGCGTCGCTGGCGTGGATCTCGGCGGACCCGAGCATGATCGCCTTGAGCCCGGAGCCGCAGACGCGGTTGATCGTCGTGGCGCTGGTCGTGACGGGTAGTCCCGCGAGGAGCGCGGCCTGGCGCGCCGGCGCCTGGCCCGCGCCGGCCTGGAGCACCTGGCCCATGAGGACCTCGTCGATCGGCGTGTCGTGCGGCAGCTGGGCACGGTCGACAGCGGCGCGGATGGCCACGCCACCGAGCTCAACGGCCGGCGTGTCGACGAATGCGCCACCGAACTTCCCGATCGGCGTCCGCGCGGCGCTGACGAGGAAGACGCGCCCGTTGGCGCCCGCAAGCTGATCCGTCATCGTCAAAATCTACACCGGGCGGCGGGATCGCCCGGCAAGCGGCAGGTGAGCGCTCCTCGCGAGACTGGCGTCGTGGACGACTCCCGACTCGGGCGCGCCATTCGGGCGGTGCGGCTGCGACGCGGGTGGCGCCAGGGAGACCTCGCCGTTGCTGCCGGTGTCTCGGCACCGACGGTGTCGCGCATCGAGTCCGGCAGGCTCGCCGCCGTAGACCTCGGGCGGGTTCGGCGCGTGGCCGATGCGCTCGGGATGCAGCTCGAGCTGCAGCCACGGTGGCGAGGAAGCGATCTCGACCGGCTGCTCAACGCGCGGCACTCCGCGATGCACGAGGCGATCGCGTCGTTATTCGCCCGATCACCCGGTTGGGTCGCGGCGCCCGAGGTGTCGTTCTCGATCTACGGCGAGCGAGGCATCGTCGACGTGCTGGGGTGGCATGCCGAGACGCGGTCGCTACTGGTAATGGAGCTGAAGACGGACATCGTCGACGTGCAGGAGATGCTCGGAACGCTCGATCGAAAACGGCGGCTGGCACGCCGGATCGTGGCGGATCGCGGCTGGACGCCGGCGACAGTGTCGGCGTGGCTCGTCGTCGCGGAAGGACGCACGAACAGGCGGCGGGTCTCGGCGCACCGACAGCTGTTGAGCTCGGTGTTCACGTCGGACGGCCGCACGATCGGCGGGTGGCTCGCGCGGCCGAATGGCGAGGTCGCGGTGCTGTCTTTCTTGCCAATCGTTCACGGCGCGAGCATCAAGCGCGGGTCGGCGAAGGCGACGTTACGGTCGTGAGCGTGAGGGCAGGAGTGGGTTCGGCCGAATTGGTCGCGGCGTGAAAGCGTGGCACGTTACGAGCCGCCGGAGTCGCCCCTGGCGAAACCGCGTGAACGTTTGGCGAGTTGGAGGCCGCGGCGCGGCGCGGGCGGCCCCGCGCCCTACCTGGCGGCGCGCTTCAGTACTTCGTCGGCCACGATCAGGCGGTGGATCTGGTTCGTGCCTTCGTAGATCTGCGCGCCCTTGGCGTCCCGCATCAGGCGTTCGATGCCGGAGTCGCGGGAATAGCCGCTTGCCCCGAACAGCTGCACCGCGTCGGTCGCGACACGCATCGCCGTGTCGGAGGCGGTCCATTTCGCGAGTGACGACGCCTCGCCCAGCGGCTCGCCGCGATCCTTCGCGCGTGCCGCCTCGTACGTCAGTGCCCGCGCCGCCGCCACTTCCCGCGCCATCTCCGCGAGCATGAACCGGAGCCCCTGGTGCTGCGCGAGCGGCGCCCCGAACGTCCGCCGCTGATGGAGATAGGCGGCGGACTGCTCGAGCGCCGACCGGGCCAGCCCGACGCACGCGGCCGCGATCGAGATCCGCCCCTCCGCGAGCGCCGACAGCGCGATCCGATAGCCGCGCCCCTCCGCGCCGAGCCGGTTCGACGCCGGCACGAACGCGTCCTCGAACACGAGCTCGGCTGCGGGACAAGCCCGGATCCCCATCTTGTGTTCCTTGCTGCCGAACCGGAACCCTTCAGTGCCCTTCTCGACGAGGAACGCGGTCGTGCCCTTCGAGCCGGCGGCGGGATCGACGGACGCGAAGACGAGGTAGCGCTCCGCTTCGGGGGCGTTCGTGATCCAGATCTTCGTTCCGCTGAGTCGATAGCCCTCCGGCGCATCCGCGGGGCCGACGCGATCGGCGCGCATCCGAAGCGCGCGCGCGTCGCTGCCGGCGGATGGTTCCGTCAGGGCGAACGCGCCGAGCGCCTCGCCCGCGAGCATCGCGGGAAGCCACCGCGCCCTCTGTTCGAGAGTCCCCCAGGTCACCACCGGGAACTGCGACAGGATGTGGACCGACAGGCTGACCGCGGTGGCGAGATCCGCGGCGCCAAGCTCCTCCATCACGAGCGCCCAGCCGAGGTAGCTGAAGCCGCCACCGCCGTCCGCCTCGGGAAACGGCGCAGCCGTCAGTCCGAGCGCCCCCATCCCGCGGAAGATCTCGCGATCGAACCGCTCGGCCCCGTCGCGCTCGACGGCGCTCGGCGCGACCTCACGCTCGGCGAACTCCCGCGCGGTGTCCCGAAGAAGGCGCTCCTCGGCGGTCAGCGGCGAGGTCAGCGTCGTCCTCCTCGGAGAGTCGGCCGACGTGGACCGCGGCCGGGGCCCGGAAAAGCGACGGTAGGATACCGCGGTGAAGACGCCGGAACGCGGTTCGCGGCCATCCCACGAGGCAGACGTGACGCCAACCCGCACGCACGACGACGACCGAATCGACGCACACCGGATGCGCGTCATCGGCCGGCTCGCGCGCGGGGTAGCGCACGAGCTCGGCAATCCGCTTGCCGCGATCGTCGTGTTCAGCCAGCTCATCCGAAACGACGACCGGCTCCCCGACGACCTGCGCCGGGACGCCGAGCTCCTCGTCGAGGCCGCCGAAGAAACGCGATCGCTCGCCACGGCGTTCCTCGACCTGGCGCGGGAACGCCCGCCGGAGCGTCACCCGACGCGAGTCGCCGCCCTCGTCGAACGTGTCGTCGCCCTGGAGGCCCACCGGGTCTCGGCGGCTGGCATCACCTTCGACATCGACCTTCCGGATGACCTGCCACGAGTCGCCATCGATCGCGCGCGGATGCAGCAGGTCCTGCTGGCACTCGCGGACGCCGCGATCGACGCGGCGGCGGGCGCGGGTCTTGCCTTTCGGGCCAGCGCGAATGGCGGCCGCGTCCTCCTCAACGTCGTGCCTGCGGCGCCGCTAGGCGACGAGCTCGTGGTGCGCTCGATCGTCGAGGCCCACGGCGGGACGTTCAAGGTCGGCGCGGCGGGATTCGAGGTCGAGCTTCCGGCGCTCGACCCGATGGTGCGCGGCGCGACGGTGCAACGCGAGAATTCGCGCTCGGCGCGGCGATCTCGCTCGACCGTCCTCGTCGTCGACGACGAGGAGGCAATGCGGTCGCTGCTCGCGAGGGCGCTCGACCGTCAGGGCCACCGCGTCGTCGTCGCCGCAAGCGGCGCGGAAGCTGTGGCCGCCGCGGCCGATACAAAAGCGGCGATCACCGCCGTCCTCTGCGACCGCCACCTTGGCGCGACGAGCGGCATCGACGTCTGCGCGGGGATCCTCGCCGCCCGCGCCGACCTTCGCGGCCACGTCGCGATGATGAGCGCCGACATCGAGGATCGCGCGCTGCGCGACTACGCGGAGGCGAACGGCATCGAGCTGCTCGCCAAACCGTTCGACATCGCGCGGGTCACGGCGCTGGTGCGGGCGCTCACGGGATAGCGCGTCAACGCGGGTACGTGTGGAACCCGCGCCCCGTCTTCTGCCCCAGGTGCCCGGCGTCGACGAGCTCGACGAGCACGTTCGGGGGTCGAAAATGGTCCTGCCCGATTCCCTTGTGGAGCACGTTCATGATCCCGAGGCACACGTCGAGGCCGATGAAGTCGGCCAGCTCGAGCGGCCCCATCGGGTGATTGAGCCCGATCTTCGCGCCGGTGTCGATGTCGTCCGCGGTGCCGATCCCCTCCTCGAACGCCCGCATCGCCTCGGCGAGGAACGGCATGAGGATCCGGTTGACGATGAAGCCCGGACGGTCGCCCGAAACGATGACCTGCTTACCCATCTCGGTCGCAAGCGCGCGGATCGCCGCTTCCGTGTCGTCGGTGGTCGCGCTGCCCCGGATGAGCTCGATCAGTGGCATGACGGGAACCGGGCTGAAGAAATGCATCCCGACGAATCGCGCGCGGCGCGGCTCCCCGACCGCAGCGGCGAGCGTGTCGATCGAGATCGAGCTCGTGTTCGAGGCGAAGATCGCCCCCGCGGGAGCGACGGAATCGAGCTCACCCCACAGCCGAACCTTGACCTCGACGTCCTCGAACACGGCCTCGACGACCAGATCGGCATCGGCGGCACGCGAGAGGTCGTCCGTCGCCGCAATCCGCGCCATCGTCGCGTCGCGCTCGTCGTCGGCGAGCCGGCCTTTCGTGACCGCTCGCTCGAGGTTCGCGAGGATCCGATCGCGGCCGGCGTTCGCTCGCGCGATGTCCGGCTCGTACACCACGACGCGCTTGCCGATGGCGGCGTGCACCTGGGCGATCCCATGACCCATCAGTCCCGCGCCCGCGACGAGAACGCGCTCGATCGTCATTCCGGCTCGCGCCCGACGATTGCCGCCAGAAGGCGATCCGCCGCAGCGTAGGGATCGACGTCGTGGTCGGCGACGGCGGCGAGGGTCTCGTCGGTGACCGTCCGTCGGTCACCGTCCGAAAGCGACGCGCGCAACCGATCGGCGAGGATCGCCCAGACCTGGGCCTCGGCGCGAGCGCGGCGTGCCGCGGCGGACAACGCGCCGGCGCCGCCTGCGCGGTGGCGGTCGAGCGCCGCCAGCAGCTCGGGCACGCCCGCGCCCGACGCGGCGGTCGTCACGAGGACCTCCGGCTGCTTGGGCCGCGGGCGATCCGGCTCCCCGGCTCGTGCGACTCGCGGCGCCGCGACGAGCATCGCGCGAAGCTGCGCCGCGGTTCGCTGCGCGCCCGGCCGGTCGCCCTTGTTGACCACGACGAGGTCGGCGACCTCGAGCAGCCCCGCCTTGATCGCCTGGACCTCGTCGCCCATCTCGGGCGCCTCGAGGACGACGGTGGTGTCCGCGGCCGCCGCGACTTCGACCTCGCTCTGGCCCGTGCCGACGGTCTCGACGAGGATCAGGTCGAAGCCCGCGGCGTCGAGCAGCGCGACCGCTGCGCCGGACGTGGACGCGAGCCCGCCGGCGTGACCGCGAGCTGCCATCGAGCGGATGAAGACGTCGCGATCCCCCGCGTACGACTGCATCCGGACGCGGTCGCCGAGCAACGCGCCTCCGGTGATCGGCGACGACGGGTCGACCGCGATGACGGCGACTGGCCGGCCGGCGCGACGAACCTCGGCGATGAGCGCGGCGACGAGCGTCGACTTGCCCGCGCCAGGCGGGCCCGTTATGCCCACGATGTGCGCGTGGCCCGCCTTCGGATAGAGGCGACGGAGCGCGGCTTCCGCGATCGGCGTCCGGTTCTCGACCGCGGTCAGCAACCGCGCGAGGGCCCGGCGATCGCCCGCGAGCGCGGCATCGGACAGCTCAGCGGCGCGGTCGCCGGCCGCGGACGCGGTCGTCGCGGGCTCAGCCACCCGCGTCGCGCGGCCGGGCGTTCGCGCGGAGGTAGTCAGCTACCTCCGCGATCGTCGTCCCCGGCCCGAACACGGCCGCGACCCCGGCCTCCTTGAGCGCCGGCACGTCGTCGTCGGGGATGATCCCGCCGGCCGTCACGAGGACGTCGTCGAGGCCGGCCTCACGAAGCAGTCTGGTGATCTTCGGCAGCAGCGTCATGTGCGCGCCCGACAGGATCGACAGCCCCACCACGTCGACGTCCTCCTGGAGCGCCGCGGTCGCCACCATCTCCGGCGTCTGCCGAAGGCCCGTATAGACGACTTCGAAGCCCTCGTCGCGCAGGCCGCGGGCGAGCACCTTCGCGCCGCGGTCATGCCCGTCGAGACCGGGCTTCGCGATGAGGACCTTGATCGGGCGGTCGGCCATCGCGCGATTGTAGGGCCGCGGCCGTGTGCCTAGACTCGGTCGTGGAGGGGCGAGCCATCACCGAAAGCCAAACGGGCACAACGCCACTCGGAACGGACCTCGGCGGCGTCCGCCGCGCGTTCGACACCGTCGCCGATGCCTACGCGACGCAGTTCGTCCACGAGCTGAGCCGGAAGCCCATGGATCGCGACCTCCTCGACGCGTTCACGCGACGAGTGGGAAACGGCCCTGTGCTCGATCTCGGCTGCGGGCCGGCGGGTCACGTTGGCCGCTATGTCCACGACCGTGGTCCATCCGTTACCGGCGTCGATTTCTCGGCGCGGGGGATCGAGTCCGCCCGGCGCCTCAACCCGACGATGGACTTCGTCGTCGCCGACATCCGGCAACTCCCCTTCCCCGATGCGTCCATCGCCGGGATCGTCGCGTTCTACTGCCTGATCTACGGCACCGAAACGGACATCGTCGGGGCGCTGGCTGAAGCGCGACGCGTCCTCCGGCCGGGCGGGGTGCTGCTCGCCGCCGTCCACGGCGGCGTCGGGACCGGCCACTTCGACGACTTCCTCGGCACGCCGGTCGACATGACGATCCGCTACACCTCGGCCGAAGAGATCCGCGACATGGCGGTGCGGGCGGGGCTCGCCGTCGAGGAAGTGCTCGCCCGCGAGCCGTACGCGGACGAGCACCCGACGACGCGCATCTACCTGCGCGCGACCCGCTGACCGCGGAGCCGCTCGAGCGTGTGCCCGGCGCGCCGCCGCCGCGTCTCCTCGCGCTTCGCCGCGGCGACGAACTCGGCGTGCTCGCGGCGATGTGACGGGGCGAGCCGCTCGAACGCGGCCGCGGCTTCAGTGTCGCCAGCGAGCGCGTCGGCGAGCTCCGGCGGGATCTCGACGTCCCGCGATCGTGAGCGCTCGTCGCGCTCCAGCACGAGGTCGACGTCGTCTCCGGCTTCCTTGCCGAGCGCCGCGCGTACCGTCCTGTTGACGACCATCACGACCTGCCGCCCCATCCCTTCGAACGTGTACGGCATCACCTGGTTGCTGAACGGCTGGCCGTCGATCGTGCCCGTGACGGAAGTGCGACCCCTCGCGTCGAGGGCCGCGACGACGTGGGGCGGGATGACGACGAACGTCCCCACGTCCGCCGGCACGAGGCGTGCGGTGAACCGAACCGGCTCGGTCATGGCGTCGGCCCACGTCGCTCGAGATGCGCGAAGAACTCGGCGCGCGTCCGGTCACGTGTCCGGAACAGCCCAAGTACGGAGCTCGTGGTCATGATCGTGCCGGGCTTCCGGACCCCGCGCATCACCGCGCACAGGTGGGTCGCCTCGATCACGACTCCCACGCCCTGCGGCCCCAGCCGGTCCTGGAGGAACTCGGCGACCTGCTGCGTCAGCCGCTCCTGGACCTGCAGCCGGCGGGCGTACATCTCGACGATCCGCGGGATCTTCGACAGCCCGATCACGCGGCCGCGCGGGATGTAGGCAACGGCCGCGGTGCCGAAGAAGGGCAGGAGATGGTGCTCACACAGGGAGTAGAACGGGATGTCCTTGACGACCACCATCTCCGAGTACGCCACGTCGAAGATCGCGCCGTTGATGAGGCGCTCGGGATCGACGTGGTAGCCGGCGGTCAGCTCCGTGTACATCCGGTGGACGCGTTCGGGCGTCCCGAGGAGCCCCTCGCGGTCCGGCTCTTCGCCGATCTCGACCAGGATCTCGCGAACGGCGGCCTCCACGCGCCCGTTGACGGCGTCGGGATCGCGGCCCGCGCCCTCGATGAGCGCCTCCGCGCTACCGTCCTCGCCGATCTCGGTCTCGATCTCGTCGACGATCCTGCGAACGCTGTCCGGGAGGCCGGTTCGGTGTGCCATCGAAGTCTCCGTACGCCGCGCGATCCTACCCCGTTCGCCGCGGTCAGCCGACCGAGCTGGCGCCCAACCCTCCGGCGGGCACGCCGTCGTGGGGTCGGCCCTGCGCGCCGCGCAGCCACGCTCGGGCGTTCTCTCCGAGCGCCGGCCGGTAGTAGCCGCCCTCCTGGAGGATGACCAGCCGGCGCCCGAGTGCCGCGACCCGGCGGCCGCACTCGTGGTACACGGCGGTCGTAAGCGCGAAGTCGCCGATCGGGTCCTGGCCGTACGTGTCGAACCCGAGCGACACGACGACGACCGACCCACGCGTCGCCGCGATCGCCTCGAGCCCTCGATCGAGCGCGGCGAGATACGCCGCGTCGTCCGTGCCTGCCGGCAGCGGGATGTTGAGGTTCGCGCCCGCGCCATCGCCCTCGCCCGTCTCGTGGGCGTGGCCGACGAAGAACGGGTACTGACGCCGTGGGTCCGCGTGGAGCGACGCGTAGAGCACATCGCCGCGGCGCCAGAAGATCTGCTGCGTCCCGTTTCCGTGGTGGTAGTCGACGTCGAGGATCGCGACGGGCTCACCCGATCGTTTCGCAATCGATTCCGCCGCGATCGAGGCGTTGTTGAAGAAGCAGTAGCCGCCGTACATCGATCGCGCGGAGTGATGCCCCGGCGGGCGGCAGAGGCCGTAGGCGGCCTGCTCGCCGCCCAGCACCAGGTCCGTCGCCGTCAGGGCGACGTCGACCGCCGCGAGCGCCGCGCCATACGAGCCGGGCACGAGCGGGTTCGACGTGTCGAGCCCCCACCAGCCGGCACGGCCGCCGACCGCCTCCGGCTCGCGAACGCGGCTGCGGGCCTCGTCGCTCATGCCCTCGAACATCGCCGGGTTCGGGAACGTGTCGGCGACGAGGTACGGCCGGACGACGCCCTGCCGACGGACCTCCTGCCACGCGTTCTCGAGGAAACGCACGAGGCCCTCGTCGTGGACGGCAAGGATCGGGTCGAGACCGTGCTCGGTCGGCGGGGTGATCTCGAAGCCGCCGTCCGCCTCGAGCGCGGCGCGAATGCGCTCCGCGCGCTCGGCGACCTCGTTCGCCGGGATCGCCTGCCCGAGGAACGTCTCGTGCGTGACGTCATGGGCGAGGTGCGCGGGCGTGTAGACGGCCTTCACGGCGCGGATGGTAGAGGGCAGCCCGACCGTCGGATCACGTCGTCGCGCGCTCGGCGACGGCGACGATGGCGGCGGCGACGTGGGCGGGGCGGTACCGCACCAGGTTGTGGCCGAGCGACGGGAAGCGCGCGACGCGGATTGGGGTGCGGTCGGCCGCCGCGAGCGCCGCCTGAGCCTCGGCCAGCGAGCGGGCGCGCGTTCCGTCCTCGTCGTCCGCGGCCGCGAGCGCGACGATCGGCGCCCGGACGGCGGGCAGAACGTCGAGCGGGCGGTACGCGAGCATCGCGGCGACGGAGCCCGCGACGGCGTGCGGCCGCGACGACGCGACGACACGCCCGGCCGGCAGCTCGACGACCGCGGCGCGGGCCGCGCGCTCCTGGTCGGCGTCCCACGTCGCGGGGTCGAACGCCCGGCGGTCGGCCAGGTATGCCCGCATCGTCCGAAGGACCTCTGGAGGCTCCTCGATCGTCCGCAGGAACTCGTCGACATCGAGGCCGGTCGCTCCTCCGACGTCCTCCCAGCCGCCGTCCACCAACACGAGACCGGCACATCGCTCGCCGAGCCGCGCGGCGGTCCATGTCGCGACGATCGCCCCGAACCCGTGGCCGGCAAGTACGACCTGCGCGCGATCGAGCAACCCTGATCCTTCGGCGACGGCGATCGCATCGGAGGCGAGGGTGTCCTCGTCGTAGCCCTCGGTCGGGGCGTCCGACAGGCCGTGGCCGCGGAGGTCCATCGCGACGGTTCGGCTGGCGGCGATCGTCCGCCGGGCGACGGAAGCCCACATCCAGGCAGTCCCGGCCAGGCCGTGGATCAGGAGGACGGGCGCCGCGTGCCCGCGGCCACCGTCCCAGTCGAGGAAGTGGATCCGGTCGTTCGGCTCGACGACGACGACGAACCCCGCCGGCTCGGCGTCGGGATCGGGCGGTGCCGCCGACGCGGGGTCGATGTCGAGCGCGTCGGGGCGGGGCGTCACGGCGGCTAGGATAGGCGCGCCATGCCGAAGCGCCGCCGCGGCTCCCGCCACGCCGCGCGTCGCGGGCGCTCCCGCCTCCGCGGCCATGAGCCGTTCGAGCTCCTCGTCGACCGCGCGCTCGCGGGCATCCCCTCCCCGTTCCGGGAGAGCCTCCGCGAGGTCGCGATCGTCGTCGACGACGAGCCGACGTCAGCGCAGCGCCGCGAGAACGGCCTCCGTCCCGACGACATGCTGTACGGGTTGTACGAGGGCACGCCGCGAACGGAATGGGCCGCTGACTGGGCGATCGGGCCGAACAAGATCACGTTGTTCCGGCTGCCGCTCGAGGAGGATTTCCCGGACCCCGACGATCTCGCGGACGAGGTGCGGCTCACGGTGATCCACGAGCTCGCTCACCACCTGGGCATCGACGACGACCGGCTCGACGAGCTCGGGATCGACTGAACCGCCTTCGGACGACGCCCTCCTAACGCGCGAGGGTCACGAGGCCGGCGACGGTGGACACGGCACCGAGCGCCATCGCACCGAGCATCGGCCGGGTGAGCCAGCGGAAGGCGCGCCGCGGCGCCGGGGCCCATTCGTTCACCGGCGGCGTGTCGTTCGTCACGCGCACGCTGTCGTCGATGTGGTCGAGCCCGAGCGTCGTGTGGGTCAGCGCGAGGAACATCACGACCTGTGGTGCGACGGACAGCGCCGCGATCGTGAACAACAGCGTCCCGGACGCGAAGACGCCGGCGACGATCAACGCAGTCGTGGCGGCGACCGTGATGTCGTTCGACGTCGGACCCACGCCGGCCACCTCGAAGACGCGAACGAGGAGGTCGAGCCCGACGACGAGCCCGATGACCGTCAACAACTGCGCCGCGAGCGCGAACAGCGACACGACGAGCGCGGCTCGCCGCCGCGCGTTGAAGAGCCGGACGGAGCGGCGCGCCGATTCGACGACCCCGACGTCGCCCAGGACGATCCCCGCCACAACGTACGCGAACGGCGTCCCGACGATCGCGGCGACGATGCTCGGCGTCAGCACGGTGATCTCCGATGCACCGTGGAAGACGTCGACGAACCAGTTGCCGACGAAGATCTGGAAGATCCCGAGCGGGATGTTGATCAGCAGCAAGCCGCCCGCGACCCGCCAGAACACACGTCGCGACCGCTGGACCGCGTCGCGCAGCTCGAGGCGGCGACCGGCGAGACGTGCGCCGAGAATGGCCATCGCGATGGCGCGACTCTCGACGAACGCGACGAGGAACCCGGCCATCGCGAGCCAGCTCGCGACGACGGTCCAGTCCGCCGCGCGATTGGTCGACTCCTGGGTAGAGATGACGTCCGAGTAGGCGGGTTCCGTCGGGAGTGCGACCTCGTAGCCCCACGCCAGCAACGCCACTGGCG
>DATFPL010000207.1:0-8974 GCA_035264845.1 Candidatus Limnocylindrales bacterium
CGTCGAGGTGGTCGCGGGACTTCGTATGGAGGTAGACGGAGTCGAGAACGGCGCCCCACATGTCGTGCTGCTGCTGGTCGAAGGCGCCGTTCCCGACCCGGACCGGCCGCGCGCCGTCGTAGCCCGACAGGTGGTCGAGCGTCGACTCCTCGAGCGTCCGCTCGCCGCCGACGCCGTACATCACCTGGAGGCCGGACTCGCCGGCCGCCATGTCGGCGATGAAGTAGAGGAAGTCGTTGGCCTCCCAGTCGAACCCGAGCGTGTAGAGGCCCCACAGCGCGAACGTCGAGTCGCGAATCCAGGAGTAGCGGTAGTCCCAGTTCCGCTCGCCGCCCGGCGTCTCGGGCAGCGACGTCGTGGCGGCCGCGACGACCGCGCCCGTCGGCGCGAACGTCAGCCCCTTCAGGGTCAACGCGGAGCGCTCGAGGTACGAGCGCCACGGATGGTCGGGGAAACGGCCCCGAGCCAGCCAGTGCTGCCAGTGGTGCGCTGTCCAGACGAGGCGGCGGTAGGCGTCCTCGTACGTCGTCGGCATCGGCTCGCTGCCCCAGCCGAGCGCGCAGAACCGCGTCTCGCCCTCCTTGATCAGCGTCCGGGCGATCGCCCGCGGCCCCTCGAAGCCGATGTTCATGTCGCTCGTCAGGGTGAGCTTGACGTCGCTGCCATCGGCGCGGCAGGCGACGCGGCGGTAGCCGTCGCCCTCGTACGTCCACGTGCCGTTTCGCCGCCCGTAGTCGAACACCGGCTCGCAGTCGAGCGTCAGCTGCATCTCGCCGTTCACGCACCGGACGGTGCGGAGGAGGATGTGGTCGGCGTCGTAGTCGGTGGGCGCGCGGCGGTGGGTGCCGGACCGCTCGTCGCTGTGGTGCCACGGCCCCATCAGCAGGACGTCGCGGACGATGACCCAGCCGTTGCCGTTTCCCCAGCTCGTCTCGAGGACCATCGTGCCGGGCAGATACCGGCGCTGGGCAGGAACACGGATGTCCGCAGGTCCGAACCGGAAGCCGCCCGCGTCGCGGTCGAGGATCGCACCAAACACGCTCGGCGAGTCCATCCGCGGCAGGCACAGCCACTCGACGTTGCCACTCGGCGCGACGAGCGCGGTGACCTCGCAGTCCGAGAGGAAGGCGTAGTCGGCAATGGGCGGAAACGGCGACCCGAAACCCGTCACTGCGCCGACCGGGAAGGCGCCCGCGGCCGGCGGCGCCAGATCGCCGAGCTCGCCCTCCGAATTCATGCGCGCCTCCGCAGCGGGGCGCCAGTCTTGCACGACGTCCGGGTCCGCGCCAGCGCCAACCTGGGCCGCCGCGGCTACTCCGCCCAGGGCATTGGCGACGGGGCGGGGAACGAGGACCGCACGTCGACGGGACGCCCTTCGCGGACCGACGTCATCGCGGCGACGAGGATGTCGACGATGTGGGCGGCCTGTTCGCCTGTCGCACGGTGCGGCCGGTCGGTGGAGATCGCGTCCGCCATGTCGGCGACGGCACGGCCCCAGTCGATCGCGCCGCCGGGTGGCCGGACGTGCGGGACCGCAACGTACTGCTTGCCGTCGCCGAGCTCCGCGACCTCGACCGGCGCGTCGAACCGGAACCAGTGGCCGAGCCAGAGCGAGCCCCGGTCTCCGTGGAACTCGACCGCGGCGTGGTTCTTTGCCTGCTGCCCCACGTAGAAGCTCGTCGTGAGTCGAATGACGGGGCCGCTCTCGAGCTCGAGAACCGTGACCTGCCAGTCGGGCGCCGTCGCCTCGAACCGGTCGCCACTCTTCGTCATGCGGTCGGGCTTGAGGACGCGGCCGTACGAGTAGACCCGCCGGGCCGGCCCGAACATCGCCGTCAGGATCGACAGCGGGTAGACGCCGACGTCGAACAGGGGCCCCACGTCGTAGAACGGCAGCGGCGCCGGGTGCCAGCTCTCGATCCACCCCCAGTCGACCTCGGCGTGGACCGCGCGAAGCGTCCCGACGGCGCCCTCGCGGAGGGCCTTCCATGCCGTCTGCTGGCCCTCGCCCATGAGCGTGAACGGCGAGCCACCGAGGCGAACGCCCTTCGCGTTGGCCATGCCGACGAGCTCGTGCGCCTCGGCGGACGTCAGCGCGAGCGGCTTCTCCGAGTGGACGTGCCGGCCGGCCTCGAGGCAGCGCTTCGTGACCTCGTAGTGCGTCCCCTGGAACGTGAGGTTCACGACGAGGTCCGACTCGGCGATGACGTCTTCGATCGTCGGAACGGCGCGGCCGCCGTGCTCCGCGGCGAGCGCCTCCGCGCGGGACGGGTCGAGATCCGTCAGCGCGACGAGCTGGAGCTCCGGCTTCGCGGCGATGTCTCGGGCGTACGGCCCGGCGATGTTGCCGCAGCCCACGATGCCGATGCGGAGCGGCTTCGCGTTCGTCACGCCGGCACTCGCTCGAGCCAGCCGCGGAGCATGGCCGCGTTCGCGACGATCTCGTCGGTCGGGTCGTACGTCTCCGGCTCGTGCTCGATGCTGATGCCGCCGCGGTAGCCGATCTTCGCAAGCGCTCGCACGCAGCCCTCGATCGGCACGACGCCGTCCCCATAGCGGCACGTGTCGTGCCGCCCGACGGCGCGGACGTCCTTGAGATGGACATGGAGGACCCGCGAACCCAGCTCCTCGATGGCGCGGGCGGCGTCGTAGCCCTGCGTCCCGTACCAGCCGGTGTCGACCGTCGTCCCTACCCGGTCCGGCGCGTCGCCGATCAGCGCGAGCATCTCAGCGCTCGACTTCTCCGGGTGGTTCTCGAACCCGAGCCGGAGGTCGTGCTCCTCGAGCAGCGCGAGCACTGCGGCGCGGTCCCGGCGCCACGCCGACGTCTGCCCGCCAAGGATCGGCCGCCCGAGCGCGACGGCGACGCGGCACGTCGTCGCGAACTCGTCGGCAGTAGCGCCATACCAGCCGGCGAGCGAGACCACGCGGACGCGATGCTGTGCGATGAGGTCGACGGCGGTCGCGACATGCTCGTCGGTCGCCCACGTCGGGTTCAGGTGGCTGGTCCAGAGGTCGATCGACCGGAAGCCCAGGCCCGTGGCGCGCGTCAGCAGGGCATCGAACCGCTCCCGGTACGTCTCGATCGGCGCGTACCACGCATTCGTCGCCGCGTCGCCGTCGCCCCAGTCGGCCATCCGGTAGCCGATCTGCGCCGCCACGTCGTTGGCCGTCATGAACGAGATCTCGTACGCCATCGGCCTCCCCCGCCGTTCGCAGCGCCTCGTGCGCCGTGTCCGGGATTCAACCACTTCGTTCGTGGTGCGGCGGCGCCCGCGACCAATAGCCGGGAGCGTCGGGACGAATTGGAGTCTGGCGGCGCCGCGGCTACGCCGTGATGCTCCGTATTGTCGGCCGCGTCGGCCGCGAGACTCCGGGAGGGCGACCGTGAGATCGTCGAAGTTCACGCGACTCGGCGGGGCTGGCGCCCTGCTCGGCGGAATCCTCTGGGTGGCGACGCTGGCGGTTGGCCAGGTCCTGTCGGCCGACCTCGTCGGCATCGTCGTCGCCCCGATCATCTGCCTCGTGCTCGGGCTGGCCGCGCTCCAGACGCGCCAGGGCGGCAAGACCGGGCGGCTCGGTCTGATCGGGTTCCTCGTGGCGCTCCTCGGCTCGGTGATCATGGCCTACGGCAGCGTCGGCCACCTGACGCTCGCCGGGGACGTCGCCGGCGTCACGTACGGCCCGGTCCTGTTCACCGGGATGGCGCTCGGGACCGCGATCTTCGGGTTCGGGGCGGTGCTCACGGCCCTGTCGGCGATCGTCGCCAACGTCCTGCCGCGCTTCAGCCCGATCCCGATGCTCGTCGGGGCCGTCGGCGTGGCCGTCATCGGCGGCTGGACGGTCGCCCATCAGCTCATGGACGGCGGCCCGGGCCAGCTCTTCCCGATCAGGACGGCACCGATCATCGGGCTGTGGGCCGTGTTCGGGGTCGGCTGGCTGTGGCTCGGCTACCTCCTCTGGTCCGAGGGGCGGCGGGACACGTCGATCCGGTAGCGCGCGACACAGCCCCCGTAGTCACATCTCGCCCCGGTCCAGAGGCCCTCGTGGTACCTCTGACCCGGGGTCCCGCACCGAACCGCAACCGTACATTCCGACCGTGGACCCGATCGCGCTGACCGTCGTGAAGGTCGTCCTTTTCGCCCTCGTCGGGCTCGTCATCGCGCGCGTCGTGTTCCTCGGCATGCCCGGCGCGGCACGTTCGCGACGCGCTCGGACGATTCGGGTCGTCGGCGTCGGAGGCGGCGGCGGTAACGCGGTCGACGCGATGATCCGGGCGCGGACGCGTGGCGTCGAGTTCATCGCCTGCAACACGGACGCCCAGGCACTCGCCGAATCGCACGCCGAGCAGAAGGTCCAGATCGGGGCGGCGCTGACGGACGGGCTCGGCGCCGGCGGCGACCCGTCGATCGGGCAGCAGGCTGCCAGGGAGGACGCGGCACGGATCGAGCGCGCGCTCGAGGGCTCGGACATCGTGTTCGTGACCGCCGGGCTGGGAGGCGGTACCGGTTCCGGCGCGGCTTCCGTCGTCGCCGGGATCGCCCGGGACGCGGGGGCGCTGACGATCGGCGTGGTGACAAAGCCGTTCGACTTCGAAGGACCGCGCCGGCGGTCGATCGCCGAGGACGCGGCCGCGGACCTGCGGACGAAGGTCGACGCGCTCATCACCGTCCCCAATGACCGGGTCAGGGGAATCGTCCCCGACGGCGCGACGATGCCCGAGGCTTTTGGGGTGGTCGACGACGTCCTCCGAGAGTCGGTCCAGGCGATCATCGACCTGATCGGGACGCCGGGGCTCGTCAACCTCGACTTTGCCGACGTGCGCGCGCTCCTTCGCGACGCGGGACCGACCGTCATGGGCGTCGGGCGGGCCGCCGGCGAGAACCGTGTCGTGGAGGCAACGCGACGGGCTATGGCGTCGGGGCTGCTGGAGGACAGAGTGGAGGGAGCGACTCGCGTCCTTCTCAATGTCGCCGGCTCGTCGACGCTGTCACTCCGGGACGTGTCGACCGCCGCGGACACGCTGCGTGCCGTGGCGGACCCCCAGGTCAACATCACGTTCGGCGCCAGCTTCGACCCGAAGCTCGGAGACGAGGTCGTCGTGACCGTGATTGCCGCCGGGCTGCCCGCGACGAGGCGAGTGGCGCGGCGCGTCGCGGCGTCGAAGGACGCGCGGCCGGCGAGGGCCCGGGCGACGTCCCTCGCCGCGTCGGCAGTCCCGCTTGTGCCACCCCCGCAGCCCGTCGCGGAGACGCCGCCGCCGTTCCCCGTCGAGAGTCCCGCGGCGCCCGGCCGTCCAGCAGCTCGCGTTCGAACGCGTCGTGCCCCTGCGGCCACCGCGCGACCACGCCGCGGCGCACCGAGACCGGCGACGTCAGTCGGCCGCCCGTCGAGAAGCGGTCGCGGCAGAGGCGTCGCGAAGATGCCGCCGGCCGCGACGCCGACGGCGCCCGGAGCCGCGGAGCACGACAGCTTCGATCTGCCGTCGTTCCTCCGGTCGCGCATCGACGGCCCGCGGGACGGTTCCGCCCGCTGACGAGGTTGCGGCGGGGCCGCCGACGCTCCCCGGCTGCCGACTCGGGTACACTCGCCGTCGCCGACGCTCCGGACGCTCGCCGCGTCCGTCGACGCCCGGCTCCACGGTGGCCTTAGCTCAACAGGCAGAGCAGCGGATTGTGGATCCGCAGGTTACGGGTTCGACCCCCGTAGGCCACCCCACTCACCCCGTCGCGCGGCGGTGCGATAGTGCGCCGATGCGAATCCTCGTCACGGGCGCGGCCGGCACCCTGGGGCGGGCACTCCTGCCGCGCCTGCGCCGCGACGGCCACGATGCCGTGGGGCTCGATGTCCGGCACGCCGACGCGGGGACGATCGCCGCCGACGTCCGTGACGCCGGAGCCGTGCGAGCGGCGATGGAAGGCGTGGACGTCGTCGTCCACGCCGCCGCCTGGCACGGCATCCACCTCGCGAATCATTCCGAACGCGACTTTTTCGACCTGAACGTCGGCGGGACGTTCAACGTCTGGGACGCGGCCGTCGACGCTCACGTGAAAGGCGTCGTCTTCAGCAGCACGATGGGCGTCTACGGCGAGATGCGGCGCCCGCCGGGCGACGACCGCATTGCCCTGCTCGACGAGGACATGCCGCTTCAGCCGGGCGACGTGTACGGCTGGTCGAAGGTCGTGGGCGAGGAGCTGTGCCGGTACCACCTTCGCAAGGACGGGATCCCGAGCGTCGCGCTCCGCTACGGCATGTTCGTGCCCGAGCCGTTCATCCGCTACGGAATCCGACTGCTGTACGGCGGCGTCGACGAGCGGGACGTCGCCGAGGCCGTCGTCGCATCCGTTACGGCCGTCGCGGACGGGCGCGTCGAGCACGAGGCGTTCAACGTCGAGTCTGTCGTGCCGTTCGGAGCGGGCGATGACGCCGATCTCCGCCGTGACCCGATCGTCGCGATCGAGCGCCACATGCCGGGCGCCGCGGATCTCCTTCGGTCGCGCGGCATCGACCGGCTGAAGCCCGTCACCGAGATCTTTCCGATGGCGCGGATCGAGGAGCGCCTGGGCTTCCGGCCGCGACGCAACTTCGTCGAGTGGCTCGAGGAGCTCCGGGCGCGGCCCGAGGAGCGCGCGACGGCCTCGCCACCCTGGCCGTAGCTGCGTCGCGCGCGCGGTGCCGCTGACGCGCCCCGCGATCCTTCGACTTCGTAGTACGAAATCGAACTGTTTCCTGCCAGGCGCGACACCTTCGACGGGGGACGTCCGCGTCGCTAGCGCTCGCTGCCGCCGAGCAGCTTCGCTCCCTCCTCGACGGACGCGCGCTCCTCGTCGGTGAGGAGGTGCCGGCGGTCGTGGCTCGAGTGATGCGCGAACGACTCGAGGCGCCGCCGGAGTTCGTCGGCGCGGCGCAGCTGCCGCTCCCCGATGCGCTGCCACGTCGCCGACGGCTCCCCGGCGGCGACGATCGCGAGCAGGTGGTCGAGGCACAGCGGCGCGTCGCCGAGCGCCTGTGCCCACGCGTCGTCCGCGCTCAGCGCGACGAGCCGCGCGATGGCGCTCGCCTCCGCACCCGATCCGTGCTCGCAGACGGGGCACGTTGCCGCGCGCCGCGCGGCTGCGACACGTCGCGCTCCCGACCGCCCGCGCTCCGAAAACGCGGCCTGGGCCTCCGCCAAGCGGACACGCGCGATCGCGGCGAAGAGGATCGCCGCGCCCGCGCCGCTTCCGGACGCGCGGTCTGCCGCGAGGACGTTCCACGTGTGCTTCGGACAGAAGCCGCGGGCGGCGTCGAGCTCCGCTCGGAAGCCGCGGTCGGTCACGCGCTCGAACAGGATCGACTCGACGAACCGCGCTGCGGCTCGATCTCGTTCGGTGCAAACGGGACAGAGGTCCGCCGCGAGCTCGTCCGCGAGCCGCGCGTCGCCGATCTCGCGGATCGGGAGCTCGGCCGTCACCGGCCCGCGACGAGGTCGGCGGAAGGGATCAGTCGGCCGCGTCGGGCGACGTGTCGTCGGGGACGTACGAGCCGTCCCGGAAGACGTACCACACGGCGGTGTCCCCAGTCATCGCGGCGAGCGGATGCTGCCCGCGGACCACGACGTTCGGGTACGTGGCTCGAAGCGATCGCTCGAGGTCCCGGGGCTCCGCGACCGCGTCGCTCCTGACGAGCTCCTCCGCCGCGTCGCGGAGGCGGACATCGTCGTGCGGAAAACAATGAAGCAGCGCCGTTCCCTGGCTCGTCCCGTTCCCCACCCCGGTTGCCCTCCGGCGTGTTCCCTCGTTCGGAATGGTACCGCCATCGACGGAGTCGGGCGACCACGACGGTCAGATTCCGGGGTCGACGACGGCAGGCTCGGGCAGGATTCCGTTTCCCGAAAGCACCGCCGCGAAGAGGTCGCCGACCCGATCGACGCGCGCGACGACTTCATTCGGGCTGAAGAGGAGGCGCTCCGCGGCTCCCGATGTCGCGGCCGCCTCGACCTCGCTCCACGAGACCGGGGTCGACACGAGCGGCCACGGCGTCGCGCGGAGGGAGTACGGGGCCACGGTCGAGCGACTCTCGTCGTTCTGGACCCAGTCGACGAAGACGCGGTTGGCCCGCTCCGCCCGCGATACGCGGTCGACGACGAGCTCCGGCGCATCACGCGCGAGCCGGCGCCCGAGCGCTCGGGCGAACGCTTTTGTCCTCTCGAACGTGTGACCCGCCGCCAGCGGGACGTAGACGTGGAGGCCGATCGACCCGGAGGTCTTCGGCACCGCCTCGAGCTTGAGGTGCTCGAGCACGTCGCGGGCGAGCAGCGCCACGCGGGCGGAGGCGACGAGCGACGCCGGCGGACCGGGGTCGAGGTCGATGACGAGCGCGGTCGGTTCCGCGGGATTCTCGACATTCGCCAGGAACGGGTGGATCTCGATCGTGCCGAGGTTCGCGGCCCAGACGAGCGACGCCTCGTCCTCGATCCGGCAGTAGCTGAGGGTCTCGCCGCGCTTCCCCGTCACGTCGTGGGTCGACATCCAGGGTGGGTGTCCGCGGCAGTTCGCCTGGTACCAGCCCGGGCCGTCGATCCCTTCCGGAAAGCGGCGGAGCGTGATCCCGCGGCCGCGGATGTGGGGGAGCAGCACCGGAGCGACGGCGCGGTAGTAGTCGATCATCGCGGCCTTCGTGAACCCGGTTCGCGGCCACAGGACGCGCTCGGGATTCGACACCCGGACGACGCGGCCGCCGACCTCGAGATGGACCTCCGCCGCGCGCGCGGCCTCGTCCGCGCCGGCGCCCGCGACCTCGTCCGTGGGCGTCGCCTCGTCCGTGGCCGCGCGCCGCGCGCGCGCCGCCGTCACGACGCCGCCAGGATGCCGCCGAGCTCCGACGGGTCGACCTCGATCTGTTCGAGGCGGCAGCTCACTGGGTCGCGATCGGCGCGCCAGCGGCGGAATCGGGCGGGGTGCCTGAACCGGTCGACGTCGACCTGGTCGAATCC
>DATFPL010000208.1:0-4446 GCA_035264845.1 Candidatus Limnocylindrales bacterium
AGCTCGAGCGCCACGACGCCTGAGCTGTTCGGGGGGTGTGTCGTGACGCGAACGCCGCGGTACGTCGTCGCGATGGGTTGCGTCCACGTCGAGCGGTGCGCCGCGAGGTCGTCGGCGGTGATGGCCGACCCCGCGGCGGCAAGGGCGCGGCACTGGCGGTCGGCGATATCGCCCTCATAGAAGGCTCCGAATCCCTCGTCGCCCAGGCGCGCCAGCGTCGCCGCGAGCGCCGGGAGGCGGACGATCTCGCCGGGCCGCCACGGCCGCCCCGCCGGCCGGTAGACGGTGTGGAATCCGGCGGACGACGCGTCGTCGAGGACGCCGGCCGTCACCTCGACGGCATTGACGAACGCGTCATACGCCGGGAACCCGTCGCGCGCGAGCTCGATCGCGGGCGCAAGGACGGCGGCACGCGAGAGGCGCCCGAACCGCTCGTGCGCGTCGGCCCACGACCGCACCGCACCCGGCACTGTCACCGCGAGGCCGCCGCGCAGCGGGACCGTCGCGTGCCCGCGATCGCGAAGCGTCGCCGCGTCGGCGCCAGCCGGCGACCGACCCGACCCGTTGAGCGCGTGCTCGTGGCGCGCGGCCGCGTCCCAGATGAGCCAGAACGCGTCGCCACCGATGCCGCAGCCACTCGGCATGACGACCGCGAGCGCCGCGTTCGTCGCGATGGCCGCGTCGACGGCGCTGCCACCCGCGGCAAGCACGACAAGCCCGGCACCCGTCGCGAGATGGTGCGGTGCGACGACCGCGCCACGCGACCCTCGCGCAAGCGGCATCGGCACGAGGAGCGGGTCCGACATGACCCGATTGTAGGCAGGCGCCGCGCCGCCGCCGTTCGCGCCCACGGCGGCGGCAGGTCCCGTCGCTCCGCCGCGACCGGCTACCCTTCCGTCCCGTGACCCGTTCGCTCTACGCGGTGCTGCTCGGCACGTTCACGCTCCGCCTCAGCACCGGGCTGACGGGCGGCCTTCTCATCTTCTATCTGCGCGACCTCCACGTCGACGAGCTGACGCTGGCGGCGATGACGGCGACGTTCTTCCTCGCGGAGCTCGTGCTGTCGACCCCGTTCGGGCTCATCTCCGACCGCTGGGGCCACCACCGGATCATGCAGATCGGCCCGGTCTTCGGTGCCGTCGCCGTCGTCCTGACGTGGGCAACGAGCAACCTCTTCGTCATTGGCGGGACACGCTGGCTCGAAGGGGCGTCGACCGCGGCATCGGTGCCGTCGATCCTCGGCTTTGTTGCGCTGGCGACCGCGCGCGACGAGCTGCTGCGCGGTCGGATGGCGGCCCGGTTCGAGGGCGCCACCCTCGCCGGCCTCGGCGTCGGGATCGTGTCGGCCGGGATCCTCTTCGATGGGATTCCCGGAATGTGGCCCGGGCTGGGCCGCAACGCATTCCTCCTTAACGCCGGCATCTACGGTCTGTCGTTCTGCATCTACCGGTTCGGTGTGGCGGGCCCGGAGACCGACGCGCCGGCTTCATCGGAATCGCACCCGGGCTGGCGGCGCTACCTGGCGCTTCTGACGAGCTCGCATGTCTGGCTCCTCGCCCCGACGTGGATCGCGATCAACGGCGCGCTCGGGCTGTGGACGAGCCAGTCGATCTTCCAGCTGATCAAGGAGCCGGCCCCCAGGTTCGCCGACCAGCTCCTCATGGGCGGGTTCGTCGGCGCGCAGATCGCACTCGGGCTGGCCGTCGGCCTCGTCGTGTTTTTCGCCGGCCTCGCGTTCTGGGGGGATCGGTTCAAGAAGCTGCGGCGGACGACGATCATCCTCTACGGCATCGTTGGCGGGATCGTCTGCATCGTCGCCGCGACCCTGATCAACCACAGCGCCGGCCAGCCCGACTGGGCGCGCGCGATCTGCGGGCTGGCGATCGGCGCGGGCCTGTTCGTCCTCGCCGGCGCGACGCCGGCGGCGCTCGGGCTCCTCGCCGACGTGAGCGAGGCGTATCCACGCGACCGCGGCGCCATCATGGGTCTCTACTCCGTGTTCCTCGCGCTGGGTCAGATCGCCGGCAGCTTCATCGGTGGGGAGAGCGGGCGTCGCTACGGGATCGACGGCATCCTCCTCGCGACCGTCGGGCTGCTCGTCATCGCGCTCGTCCCGTTGTCGCGGCTCCGCGCCGTCGAGCACGTCGTCGGGACCGCCGCCCCGGAGGCCCGCCACGCCTGACCCCACGCCACCCGACGCCACCGCGCCTTCCGTGTCCCCGTATCATCGCGCGGACTGATGGGGTCGCCGGGTGAGCGGAGGAAGACCGCGTGAGCCGAGTCGCGATCGTCACCGATTCCGCGTCAGACCTGCCGCCCGCCGCGGCGGCCGCAGCGGGCATCGACGTCGTCCCGCTGGCCGTGACATTCGGGGCCGAGAGCTACAAGGCGGGCGTCGATCTCTCGACGGACGAGTTCTGGCGTCGGATGACGGCGCCCGACGCGCCGTTCCCGACGACCGCGGCGACGTCGCCCGGCGACTTCAAGGCGGCGTACGACCGAAGCATCGCCGAGGGTGCGACCGCGATCGTCTCGATCCACGTCGCCGGGACGCTGTCGGGGACGATCAAGAGCGCGGAGATTGCGCGCGACATGGTTCGCGACGCGGAGATCCACATTGTCGACTCCGGGACGGCGTCGATGGGGGAGGGAATCCTCGCCCACATCGCGGCGGAAATGGCAGCCGCCGGCGCGTCGGCGCGGGCCATCGTCGACGTCCTCGAGGCACGCAAATCCGACCTCGATCTCTATGTCGCGCTCGACACCCTCGAATATCTCCGCAAGGGCGGCCGGATCAGTGGCGCCCAGGCGGCGATCGGCACGCTCCTGTCCGTCAAGCCGATCATCACGATCCGTGACGGCCTCGTGCACACCGCGGACAAGCCGCGGACCCGCGGCAAGGCGCGGGAGCGCGTCCTCGAGCTGCTCCTGGCGCGGGCCGTCGAGCGGCTCGCGGTTCTCTACACCCCGCCTGCGGACGGCGAGGCGTTTCGGGCCGAAGTCCTTCGTCGGCTCGGCGGTGCGATCGGCCCGGAACGGGTATCGATCCAGCCCGTCGGCCCGTCGGTCGGGCCGCACCTGGGGCCCGGCTGTGTCGGCGGCGTTGTGCTCTACGCCCGGTGACGGCGGACTTGCAACGTTGCGGACAGGTTGCGCTCAAGTTGCAATAGGGAGTAGGTACCGCTCCGGGCGCATGCTCGGGCGGCTATACTCGCCGCCAGATTTCATAGCGCGCCAATCCGCCTGATCCGGCGGCGGAGCGCCCCATGGGGCCGTCCGGGAGACGGCCCGTAACCGCAGGCGATCGGCGGCGATTGCCCGCAGGAGGACGACCTCTCCATGACCACCGAGCACGTCGCTGCGCAGATCAACCCGTGGGAGGTCGCGCAGCGACAGTTCGACCTGGCCGCGGATCGCCTGAACCTCGACCCGGGGCTGCGCCGCGTGCTACGCGAGCCGCGCCGCGAGCTGACCGTGCACTTCCCCGTGAAGATGGACGACGGGAGCGTCCAGGTCTTCACCGGCTACCGCGTCCAGCACAACCTGGGCCGCGGCCCGGCCAAGGGCGGCATCCGCTACCACCAGGACGTCAGCCTCGACGAGGTCAAGGCGCTCGCGATGTGGATGACCTGGAAGTGCGCTGTCGTCGGGATCCCGTACGGCGGCGGCAAGGGTGGCGTCATCGTCGACCCCAAGAAGCTGTCGATGAAGGAGCTCGAGGCCCTCACCCGGCGCTTCTTCACCGAGATCGAGGTCCTCATCGGCCCGGAGCGGGACATTCCGGCTCCCGACGTCAACACGAACGCCCAGGTCATGGCCTGGATGATGGACACCTACTCGATGCATGCCGGGCATACCGTGCCGGGCGTCGTGACGGGCAAGCCGATCAGTCTCGGCGGGTCGGAGGGGCGAAACGAGGCGACCGCGCGCGGGACCGTGTTCTGCATCGTCGAGGCCGCGCGGCACCTCGCGATCGACCTCAAGCGGGCGCGCGTCGCCATCCAGGGCTTTGGCAACGCAGGCTCGATCGCGGCGCGGCTCATTGCCGAGGAAGGCGCGACCGTCATCGCGGTGTCGGACTCGACGGGCGGGATCCACGGGCCGGACGGGCTCGACGTCTCACGCGTCGTCGCCTGGAAGAAGGAGCACGGAACCGTTCAGGGGTTCCCCGGCGCGACCGACATCACGAATGCGGAGGTCCTCGAGGTCGACTGCGACATCCTCATCCCGGCCGCGCTCGAGAACCAGATCACCAGCCGCAACGCGGGCCGCATCAAGGCAAAGCTCGTCGCGGAGGCCGCCAACGGCCCGACGACGCCGGAAGCCGACATCGAGCTCTTCCGCCGCGGGGTCTCGATGATCCCGGACATTCTCTGCAACGCGGGCGGCGTGACCGTCAGCTACTTCGAGTGGGTCCAGGACCTCAACCGCGACCACTGGAGCGAG
>DATFPL010000209.1:0-8231 GCA_035264845.1 Candidatus Limnocylindrales bacterium
GGAGACCTGTGACCGCGTCCTCGTCATGTACGCCGGTCGCGTCGCGGAGGAAGGACCAGTCGGCCGCGTCTTCACCGCCCCGCGCCACCCGTACACCCAGAAGCTCCTGTCGTCGTTCCCGAACATCCGGGCCGACCGGCGGACCCTCGACGTCATCCCGGGCCAGCCGCCGGACCTCCGGGACCCCCCGCCGGGCTGCCGGTTCGCGCCACGCTGCCCGTTCGCGATGGACGTCTGCCGGGAGGTAGTCCCGCCGGAGGTGCTGTTCACCGACGGTGTCCGCGTCGCCTGCCACCTCTACCCGACGGCGGATGCTCCAATGGCCGGCCAGGCCTTCGCGGGCGAGCTGCCGGGGAGCGTGCCGCGGGTGACTGTCGGCAACGCCGGATGAAGGAGCTCCTCCGGCTCGAGAACGTCGAGGTCCATTTCCCGATTCGCGGCGGCGTCGCGGACACGTTCCTCCGACGTCCGATCGGCGTCGTCCGGGCCGTCGACGGTATCGACCTGACGATCAACGAGGGCGAGATCCTGGCCCTCGTCGGCGAATCCGGCTCCGGCAAGACGACGACGGGCCGGGTCATCGTGAAGCTGACCCGCCAGACGGGCGGCCGCGTCGTCTTCGACGGCCAGGACGTCTCCGATCGATGGGGCGTCCGGCGCCTCCGCGACTACCGACGGCGTGTCCAGCTCATCTTCCAGGACCCGTACGAGACGCTCAACCCGAAGCAGACGATCCACGACTTCGTGATCGAGCCGCTCGAGGTGAACGGGATCGGGAAGACGGGGCAGGAGCGCGAGGAACGGGTGGTGCGGGCGCTCGAATCGGCCGGGCTGCGGCCGGCGTCGCAGTTCGCGTTCCGCTTCCCGCACGAGCTGTCCGGGGGCCAGCGGCAGCGCGTCGTCATCGCCGGCGCGCTCGTCATGGATCCGCAGCTCATCGTCGCCGACGAGCCGGTGTCGATGCTCGACGTATCGATCCGGACGGAGCTGCTGCGCCTGATGCTCGACCTTCGGCAGGCGCGCGGGCTGACGTACCTGTTCATCACCCACGACCTGTCGCTCGCGTGGGTCCTCGCCGACCGCATCGCGGTCATGTACCTCGGCAAGATCATGGAGATCGGCCCGGCCGAGCAGGTGATCCGCGACCCGCACAACCCGTACACGAAGGCGCTCGTCAGCGTGTCGCCGACGCCGACGCCACCGTCGGCGGGGGAGCGGATGAAGCGGACGATCCTCGTCGGCGAGACGCCCGACGCCGCCCACGTGCCGCCTGGTTGCCGCTTCCACCCGCGCTGCCCGCTCGCGTTCGACCGGTGCAGGGTGGACGCGCCGCCGCTGTTCGACGTCGGCGGGGGTCAGCGATCCGCGTGCTGGCTCAACGAGGGCGGCCGAAGCCTGCCGGTGATGCCCGTGACGACGGGCGTCGTCGCGGCCGAGACGCCGGCGGATGCGAGCGACGAGGTCGCCGGGCTGCCTCCGCCGGGTGCGGTCGAGCCCGCCGCCGTACGCAGCCTCGACGCGCGACGTTGAGCGGCACGCTCGTGGCCCCGCGGCCGCTCGGCCCTTCGCAGATTGCGGCGCTACTCGAGGCGACACTCGCAATCGTCGCGGAGGAGATGCGGGCGCTCGGCGCGGAGGCGGCATGGCGGCCGGCGCCCGGCGAGTGGTGCGCGAACGAGGTCGTCGGCCACGTGATCGAGGCCGAGAACCGTGGCTTCGCGGGCCGGATCCGAACAATCCTCGCGGAGGATCGGCCCCGGCTCGCGGCGTGGGACCAGCCGTCGATCGCGGCCGCGCGCAACGACTGTGCGCGTCCGCCGGATGAGCTCGTCGCCGAGCTCACGGCCATGCGGCGCGCGTCCGTCGAGCTCGTCCGCGGACTGCGCGACGCCGACCTGCAACGAGTCGGGATCCATCCTCACGTCGGAGACCTGACGGTCGGCGACCTCATCGCCGAGTGGGTCCATCACGACCGCAATCACGTCCGTCAGCTGCTCGCGAACGGGCAGGCGCGCGTGTGGCCGCAGATGGGGAACGCGCAGCGCTTCGAGGCGCTCGACGCCTAGCGACGACGTCGACGGCGCGAACCGGGGGGTTGCGCGGACCGGGCTGAAGTCGGCTAGCCGATCATCCGGTCGTCGTCGTCCCGGTCGTCGAGGCCGTTTCGGCGGGCATACCAGGAGCTGAGCTCGCGCTGGCGTCGAGCGTCCTCGTCCGCCTCGCGCTGGCGCACCGCCAGCGCCTCGCGGCAGTGCGGACATTCCGAGCATCGAACCGGCTCGAGGGACGTCCGGAGCTCCATCCATGTACCGGCCATCGCGGCCACGAATGCGAACAGGAGAAGCGGAGCGATCGCGGGGTCCATACGTCTGTCCTTGCAGGTCACCGCCCGATCTTGCGGGTGTCGTCATCGTCGCCGTTCCGGATGACGCGAGCGCGGACAGAGTCCGTCGCGCGGTTGCGACGTTGTTGCGGGACGGGGATGGGCCTGCGCGGCCGGCGCGCGGAGGACGCGCTACAGCTCCGCGCGCTCGAACACGCGGAACAGCACCCAGCCGACCGCCGCGCCGACGAACGGCGCCGTCAGGTACACCCAGAGGTGCGCGAGGTCCCCGCCGACGAGCGCGGGTCCGAGCGACCGGACGGGGTTGACGGACGCACCGCTGACGGGAATCCCCGCCAGGTGGATCGCCACCAGCGTCAGCGGGATCGCGATGGGCGCGTGCCCAGGGTCGCGCTTCGTGACGGTCAGGATCACGAGGACGAAGAGCGCGGTGAGGATCGCTTCGAGGGCGAACGCACGAATGTCGCCGATCCCGTTGCCCGGCGCGTTCACTGTCGCGCCGACGGCGTCCTGGCTCCATATCGCGAGGACTGACCCGGACGCGGCGATCGCGCCGAGCGCCTGGGCGATGACGTACATCACCGCGTCGACGATCCGGATCCGGCGGTCGAGGAATGCCGCGAGCGTCACCGCCGGGTTGAAATGACCGCCTGACACGTCGCCGACGGCGAAGATCGCCGCCAGGAGCGCCAACCCGAACCCGAGCGGGACGACGACGAGCACGGGAGCATCCATCGCGAGCGCGGCGAGGATCGACAGGGAGCCGACGAAGACGAGGACGAACGTCCCGACGATCTCGGCGAGGTATTTCGATGCGTTCATGACTCTCCCGAGTGGAGGATGGGCTGTCCTGCTCGGTCCCGATCGGACGCGGCGTCAGTATCACGCGTCGCGCGCGCTCTCGACGGGTCGCTGCGCGTCAGTCCACGCCGACCATTCGCCGCGCCGCTCGGACGAGCAGTGCGTCGCGCCACGTACGGCACAGCACCTCGGCGAGCTCGATTCGGTCGAGCGCCTGCGCGAGCGCGGCTTCCGGCGTCCCGGTCCCGACGGCCACGGCGCCGTGGCGGTCGAGGAGGACCGCACCCGCGGGCGGGTCGCCGTCGGCGAGCGCCGCCGCGATCCGGCGGGCGAGGTCGTCGCTGCCCGGCGCACCGAATGCCACGAACGGAAGGCGCGGCAGGAAGAGGGCAGTCTCTGGAAGCGCGGCGGGGTCCGGTCGTTCGCCCGCGACGGTGAGCGCCATTGCGGCCGGGAGGTGGGCGTGGACGATCGCGTTGACGTCCGGACGCGCGCGCAGCACGGCGCGATGGATCGCGATGTCGGAGGTCGGGCGCACGCCGGCCGCGGGCAGCGCATCGCCGGCAGGATCGATCGCGGCGACCACGAGATCCGCAGGTTCGAGCTCGTCCTTGCGGCGGCCCGACGGCGTGACGAGGAGCCGGTCGTCCGGCAGCCGCACCGAGAGGTTCCCTTCGCCCGCGGCGATGAGACCGCGCCGGCCGAGGCGGGCGCCGGCCTCGACGAGCGCCACTCGCAACTGCGTCTCGTCCACGGAGCGATCGTAGGCGGGCGACGACGCCGTCGTCGCCCGGCGGCGCATCGTCGATGATGGCGCGATGTCGACGGACACCTCCGAAGGCACGACGCGCGCGGCGACGACCCTGACTGACGCCACGCCGCGACGCGACAACCCACGGGACACCGGGTCGCTCGCGGCGAACCCCGACTTCCGGACGTTTGTGCTGGCCCAGGGCGTGTCCGCGCTCGGCGACGCCGTCAGCTTCACCGCGCTGCCGCTGCTCGTGTTCGCGCTGACGGGATCCGGGCTTGCGATGGGGATCGTCGGGGCGCTGCAGACACTGCCGGACCTCGTCTTCGGGCTCGTCGCCGGCGCAATCGCGGATCGCAGCGACCAGAAGCGGATGATGGTCGTGACCGACCTTGGACGAGCCCTGCTCACCGCGCTCATCCCGCTGTCGGTTCTCCTCGGCGGCCCGACAATGGCCGTGATCCTCATCGTCGCCGCGCCGATGAGCACGCTCCGCTCGCTGTTCCTCGCCGCGTACACGGCCGCCGTCCCGGCGATCGCCGGCCGTCCGCGACTCGCCCAGGCCAACTCGTACTTCGAGGTCGTCTACAGCACCGGGTTCATCATCGGGCCTGCCGTCGCGGGACTGCTGTCGGCGGCGATCGGGCCGGGACTGACAATGGGCATCGACGCCGCATCGTTCGCCATCGCCGCGACCGGCGTCGCCTTCATCAGGCGACCGCTCCGCGCTCCCGGCGATCGGCCCGAGTCCCACCTGATGGCGGAGATCCGCGAGGGAATCGACTTCATCGTCCGCCATCCTGTCCTGCGGACGTCCATCCTCTTCTGGGGCGTCACCAGCGTCATCAGCGCGGGCCTCGTCGCGGCGCTCACGGTCCGGATCACGCGCGACCTGGCGCTGCCCGCGTCAGCCCTGGGCCTCGTCCTCGCGACGTTCGGCATCGGGACCGTCATCGGCGCCCTCTGGGCGTCGCGACTGCGACGAGGTCCCGCGTGGCCGCAGATCATCGGCGGCAACTTCGTCCGCGGCGGCGCACTCCTCGGCGTCGCGCTGGGCCCGTCCATCGAGCTCATGTCCGGCCTCGCATTCGTCGCCGGCGTGGCGTCGTCGCTCGTCCTGATCGCCTACATCACCCTCCGCTCCGCGTACTCGCCGGACGAGCTCCTGGGCCGGGTCGGAAGCACCGCGCGAACGCTGTCGCTCGGGATGCAGCCGCTCGGGATGCTCGCGACCGGCATCGTCATCGACGCGACGAGCGGCTCGGCCACCCTTGTCGGGATCGCGATCGCGCTGATCGCATCGAGCCTCGTGTTCCTGCCGAGTCGCGCGCTGCGGGCAGCGTCACTCGAGGGGCGCTGATGGCGTCCGGTCAGGCAGCGCGCGCGACGTCGTGCGCGGCGTCGTCCGGCGCGAACTCGAGCTCGACGCGACAGCCGTCGCAGCGGACGCTCGCCTCCGCGCCCTCGAGCCGGAGCGGCTCGTCGCAGATGGGGCAGTCGATGGTGATCATTCCGGCGCTCCTTTCCAACCGTTCGATGGCCGGAGGTTCGCGCACGCCCGTGACACCTAGCGTGTCACGACGCATTCCCACCTCGGTCGCGAGCCGGAAGTGACGATGGGCCCAGCCGTCCGCACAGAGGGCCTCGTCAAGCGGTACGGGCGAACCGTCGCCGTCGACGGCCTGACGATGACCGTCGAGCCCGGCGAGGTCTTCGGCTTCCTGGGGCCGAACGGGGCCGGCAAGACGACCTCCGTCAAGCTGCTCCTCGGGCTGACCCGGCCGACAGGGGGCAGCGGCGAGGTGCTCGGTGCGCCGCTCGGCGATCGCGCCGCCAGGCGCCGCATCGGCTACCTGCCGGAGCTCTTCCGATACCAGCCCTGGCTGCGCGCCCGCGAGGTCCTCCGCCTCCACTGCCGGCTCGCCGGCATGGCGGGCCGCGAGTGGACCTCCGCGATCGACGAAGCGCTCGGCCTCGTCGGGCTGGCCGACCGCGCCGACGACGTCGTCGGCAACTTCTCGAAGGGGATGCAGCAGCGCCTCGGGCTCGGCGTCGCGCTTCTCGGTCGTCCCGAGCTCGTCGTCCTCGACGAGCCCACGTCGGCGCTCGATCCGGTCGGTCGCAGCGACGTCCGCGGCATCATCAGGACGGCTCGCAGCCGCGGAACCGCCGTGTTCCTGAACTCGCACCTCCTGACCGAGGTCGAACGCGTCTGCGACCGCGTGGCCGTCGTCGATCGCGGCCGCGTTCTCGCGGCGGGGCGCCTCGACGAGGTGCTCGGCGAGCCCGCCGTTCGAATCCGGGCCAGCGGCCTCGACGCCGACGGCATCGCCTCACTTCGCGGGTTCGGCCCGCTCAACGTCGACGGCGAGTGGCTGACGATCGAGCCGCTGACGGCGGACCGGGTGCCGGACCTCGTCGCCGCGGTCGTCGACGCCGGCGGCCGCGTCCATTCGGTCGATGCCGGCCGAGCGAGCCTCGAGGACCGCTTCCTCGCGCTCCTCGCCGAGGGCAGCGCCGAGGACTCCACGACAGGAACGAAAACGTGATCACGATCGCCGTCCTGACCCTCAAGGAGGCGCTCCGACGCCGAATCGTCGCGGTCCTCCTGCTCCTCACGATCGCCAGCGTCGCGCTGACGGGGTGGGGCCTCGAGCGCCTCGTGACGCTCGCCCGCGAGAACGGCGCCGAGGAGCTCCAGGTCCAGCTCGGCGTGTCGCAGGTCCTCATCCTCGTGGCGTTCATGTTCAGCTTCGTGCTCGCGATGACGGCCGCGTTCCTCGGGGCGCCCGCCATCGGCGGCGAGATCGAGTCGGGCGTCGCGCAGTCCATGCTCGCTCGCCCGATCCGCCGCGCCGACCTCGTCGTCGGGCGGTGGCTGGGCCTCGCCGTCGTCGTCGGCGGATACGCCGGAGCGTCCGGGCTGCTCGAGATCCTCGTCGTCCGGGTGCTGACCGGGTACGCGCCACCGGAGCCCTTCCTTGCCGTCGGGTTCCTCGCCTGGGAGGCGATCGTCATCCTGAGCCTCGCCGTCGCGCTCAGCACGCGGCTCCCGTCGATGGCGTCGGGCGCGGTCTCGGTCGTGCTGTACGGCCTCGCCTGGATGGCCGGGATCTTCGCGGGGATCGGACGGCTCTTCGACGTGGGCGTCATCGTCGAGGTCGCGCGGGCATCGCGCTGGATCTTCCCGACGGACGCGCTGTGGCGCGGCGTCGTGTACGCGCTGGAGCCGCCGCTCGTCATCTTCGGTGCCGGGTCCGCCGGCCCTGCCGCGGAGGCGAACCCGTTCTACGCGAGCACGCCACCGGCGATCGAGTTCGTGGTCTGGACGATCCTGTGGGTCGCAATCGCCCTCGGCCTGGCCGTCCTGTCGATGGAGCGGCGCGAGATCTGACGCCGTTCGTGCGACGCGCCGGCGACCGTCAGCCGCGGTACCGGAAGCAGGCCGGCACGTGGTCGTCGACGAGCCCGACGCTCTGCATGAAGGCGTAGACGATGGTCGAACCGACGAACCCGAACCCGCGGCGGCGAAGGTCGCGCGACAGGGCGTCGGACACGGGTGTCGAGGCGGGGATCGCCCCGGCGACGGCGTCCGGTGGCAGGCGCCGCGGCGGGGGAGGGACGAACGTCGCGAGATAGGCGCCGAACCCCCCGTGCTCGCGCGACGTCTCGATGAACGCAGCCGCATTGCGGATCGTCGCGTCGATCTTGGCGCCGTTCCGGACGATCGAAGCGTCCGCGATCAGGCGCTCGCGGTCGGCGTCGTCGAACGCCGCGACGACTTCAGGGCGAAAGCCGCGGAAGGCCGTCCGGAACGCGTCGCGCTTCCGGAGGATCGTCGACCACGACAGGCCGGCCTGAAAGCTCTCGAGCGCGAGCCGCTCGAACAAGTCGACGTCGTCGTCGACCGGGACGCCCCACTCCGCGTCGTGGTATTCGACCATCAGCGGATCGGGGACGGCGCCGCCGACGGCCCACGAGCAACGCGAGACATCGGACGTGACGACCATCCGGCCGAGGATAGCGGGCGCCGCCGCGCCGGCCCTAGGGCAGCGGCGACAGGGCGAACGCGTTGGCGCGGAAGAGCGGGTCGCCGGCGGGCCGATGGGCGTTGTAGACGCTCCGGAACAAGTTGCCGGACACCGTCTTCGTCCCGGCCGACCCGATCAACGTGACGCTGATGAGCCGCCCGGACACGCCGCGGTTGCGGAGGTCGAGCGCCTGCAGCGTCCCGACGTTTGTCCGCGCGTCGGACCCGAACCACGCCGACAGCTCGGCGACGGTGTGGGAAGCCGTGTTCCAGTGGAGCCACGGCGAGGTCGAGTCGTACGGCGT
>DATFPL010000210.1:0-16180 GCA_035264845.1 Candidatus Limnocylindrales bacterium
GACGAGCTTTCGGAGCGGGCGACGGTCCTTCGGAAATTCCTGCTGTCGCCGGTCTTCGGCGACATCGCCGCGGCGACGGAGCCGGCCGTGACGGCGCCGCGACCTCGACGGACGGCAGGCGCGCGGCAGCACGCGGAGCAGCAGGCTGGCTGAGGCTGAGGCCGTCGAGCCACGACGGTCACGGGGGGCGCGGGGGGCAGCGAAGGCAGGTGATGCCTCGAAGCCGGAGGTGCGACGCCTTGCCCGCGAGGCGCTGGGGCTTCGCCACCTGCTTCCGGGCCAGGAAGAGGCGATCGCCGGCGTCATCGCCGGCCGCGACACGCTCGCGTTGCTCCCGACCGGCGGAGGCAAATCGGCGATCTACCAGCTCGCCGGGGTCGACCGGCCCGGGCCGACGATCGTCGTGTCGCCACTGATCGCGCTCCAGCGGGATCAGCTCGACGCGCTCGACGACCACGATGTCGGCGGGGCGGCGGCGCTCAACTCGACGTTGTCGGGAAGCGATCGCGGCGCCGTCATCGAGGAGTTCGTCGCGGGGCGGCTCGAATTCCTGCTTCTTGGTCCGGAACAGCTCGCGGTGGCGGCGGTGCTCGAGCGGCTCGCCGCCGCTCGCGTCTCCCTGTTCGTCGTCGACGAGGCCCATTGCGTCAGCGAGTGGGGCCACGACTTCCGGCCGGAGTACCGGCGCCTCGGCGAAGTCGCGCGGGCGATCGGACGGCCTCCGATTCTCGCCCTGACCGCGACGGCGTCGCCGGCCGTCCGCGACGAGATCGTCGAATGGCTCGGGATGCGCGATCCGCTCGTCGTCGCGCGTGGCTTCGACCGACCGAATCTGTGGCTCGAGGTGGGGACGTTCGCGGACGACGCGCAGAAGCGCCGCGCGGCGGTTGGCATCGTCACCGAATCCGACGGCGCGGCGATCGTGTACACGGCGACGCGACGAGCCGCCGAGGCCCTCGCGGGCGACCTCGTCGCGAATGGCGTCGATGCCGCGGCGTACCACGCAGGACTGTCAGGCCGCCGTCGCGCGGAAATCCAGGATGGGTTCCGCGACGACCGCCTCCGCGTCGTCGTCGCGACGATCGCGTTCGGGATGGGGATCGACAAGCCGAACGTCCGCCTCGTCGTCCATCTGGACGTGCCGGACGGCCTCGACGCCTACCACCAGGAGATCGGCCGCGCCGGCCGGGACGGCGAACCGGCGCGCGCGACCCTGCTCTACCGGGCGGAGGACCTGGGCCTGCGGCGGTTCCAGGGCGCGCCAGCGGTCGTCGACGACGCCGACGTGCGTGCGGTGCTGCGAGCGCTCGCGCGTGGCGCGGATAGGGCCGCGGCCGTCGCGAAAGCGGCGCGCCGGTCTGTGCGGCGAACCGAGGCGGTCGTTTCGCGGCTCGAGGCGCTCGGGGCGGCGCGCGTGTCGCCCGACGGTGTCGTGACGCTGGCCGACGATGCCGATCGATCAGTGCTGGCGGCGGAGGTCGTCGCGGCGCAGGAGCGGCGCCGGCGACTCGCGCAGTCGCGGGTCGAGATGCTCCGCGGCTATGCCGAGACCACCGGCTGTCGACGTCGGTACCTGCTGAACTACCTGGGCGAGGAGTACGAGCCGCCGTGCGGCAACTGCGATCGATGCGCCGCGACGGAGTCCGCGCGCGGCGAAAGCGACGCCGGATCGACTGGCGGGGTGGCGGACGAGGCCGGCGGCCCATTCGCGCTCAATGACCGCGTCCGTCACGTGAAGTACGGCACCGGGCTCATCAGTCGGGTCGAGGGCGACCGCGTCGTCGTCCTGTTCGACGAGGTCGGCTACCGGACCCTCGACCTCGAGGCGTGCCTGGCCAACGGTTTGCTCGCACGCGGGGATTAGCCGGAGCGATCCCCCGCGTCCGTCGCCGCGATACGCGCCTCGACCTCGGCGAGCTCCGCCTCGAACCGCACGAGCTCTCCCTCGCCTTCGAGGATCCGCTGGTGGGCACTCGCCGCGTGATTCGGGAAGTCGGTCGCCAGCCGGCGGTTCTCGTCGATCACGCGGTGCACCGTCGCAATCGCGTTCCGCAGGTGCTCGACCGATCGGCGGTCATGCTCGGCGGCCGCCGCCGAGGCTGGCGCGTCGTGTTCCGTCACCGCGGGAGTATGACGCGCGTCGGCCCGGGTAGCCCGCTAGCGGGTCGTCGCGTCCCGCGACCGCGCGGCGCGGGTCCGGCGCCGCTTCATCCCGTGTCGCCGCCTCACGGTCCCCTGCGCCCGCGAGGGGCTGAGGACGCGAGGCGCGTCGACGCGTCGGTCGTCGATCGTCGTCGGGAGCTCGAGGTGGTACGCGCCGGACGGGAACAACCCGGCTCCGCCGAACCGCGCCATGACCTGCTGCTGGGCGAGCACGTCCTCCCCGGCGTGACGAACCGGCAGCCGCCGCCAGAACCGGAAGCCGCCCGTCGCGCGCAGCTTCGCGACGTCGTACAGGACGCAGCCGCCGACCCAGGCGACCTTGTACAGGCGATCCTCCGTCGGCCCGAGGCGTTCCTGGAGGTGCCGGAGGTTGGCCGCGTTGTGGAGCCGGTGGCGAGGCCACGCGGCACCGTCCGTCGTGATCAGCTCGCGCCGGACGCCGTCGTCCCAGAACTCGATCGCCTCCTCGTGCGGACGCACGTCGCCGCGATAGCTGAGGCCGACGAGCGCCGAGCCGACGAAGCCGCAGTCGGCACGACGAATCGCCCGGACGAGCCGCTCGATGAGGTTGTGCTCGAGCAGCACGTCGTCGTCGAGGAACAGCGCGTACGGCGCGCGGGCGCGGTCGAGGAGCGACTGACGGTGCTCCGCCATGCCGCGGGGTGGGACGTGGCGATGGCGCTCGACGACGCAGCCGACACCGTCGAGGACGCGGACGACGCCCTCGACCTCGGGCGAGCGCGACGGGATCGGCTCGTCCTCGGTCTGGTCGGAGACGATGACGCGGAGCGGCCGGTACGACTGCGAGACGAGCCCGGCGAGTGTGATCGCGAGCGCCGTGGGCCGGCGAAACGTCGGGATGAGGACGTCGACGGGCGGCCTGTCGGATGCCGGCTTCGTCACAGCGCCGCGAGGACGGCGTCGTCCGCCGGCGTCCGCGTGCCGCCGACCAGTTCGCGCGTCGCCGCGACGACCTCATCCGGCTCGATCGACGTGAGGCAGGCGTTGTGGCCCAGCGGGCAGACGCTCTTCCGGCAGCCGCGACACGGGACGTCATGGACGACGAGGCGATGGCGGACCGCCCACGGAGCGTGCTGAAGGTTCGTCAGCGCGTAGACGTCGACGACGGGGGTCCCGACCGCGGCGGCCATGTGCGCGGGGCCGGTGTTGTTCGTGATGAGGACGGGCGCGATCGCGATGAGCGCGGCGAGCTCACCGAACGACAGCCGCCCGGCGAGGGACGTCGCGGCGCCGCCGATCCCCCTGACCACCTCGTCCGCGACCGCGGCCTCGCCCGGCGACCCGGTCACGAGAAACCGCCAGCCGTCCTCGACCGCGAGCGTCCGCGCCGCGGCGGCGAACCGGTCCGGCGGGTAGCGCCGGGACGCCGCGGTCGCGCCGGGGTGGAGCACCGCCCACCGCTCCCCCGCCCCGAAGCCCAGCCCGAGCGCCGCGACCATGCTTCGGACGCGGCGACTCGCGTCGGGCGGGACACGCAGCGAGAGGTGGACGTCCTCGGTCGTGTAGCCCACGGTCGCTACGAGGTCGAGCTGGCGGCGCACCTCGTGGCGCTGCGGCTCGAGCGCCTCCGGGTCGCGGACCCAGTCCGTCAGGAGCTGGTACGGATTGTCGCGGCAGTGAGCCAGCCGGAGCGGGATTCCCGCGAGCCAGCAGGTCAGTGCCGCGGGGAGCGGGTCCTGGCTGTGCACCGTGAAGACGATCGCGGCGTCGAACCGCGCCTCGCGCAGCCGCTCGATGAAGGCGAGGTCAGGGCCCGGATCCGTCCGAGGTGCCGTCGCCTTCATCCACGGGACGTCGTGCGCGATGACGGCATCGAGTTCCGGGATGCACGCCGCAACGTCGACCGCGCCGGGCGACGTGAGGAGCGTCAGCCGGGCGTCGGGCACCGATTCCCTGATCGCCCGGAAGGCCGGCGTCGTCATCAGGACGTCGCCCATCGCGTCGAGCCGGACGGCGAGGACGTTGCGGACCGCCGACCACGCCGCGCGCCGCTCGAGGACTCCGAGATCAGGCACGGCGCCGCCCATCGTCGCGGGCTTCGACGGCGACGCCACCCGCGGGCCCGCTCGATGCCCGAACGCGGGCGATGAGGCCCGTCGTCGACCGGTCCTCGACGTACGGCAGGATCTGGACGCTGCCGCCCAGTGACTCGACGACCGGTGCCTCCGGCAGCTGCGTCATCGAGTAGTCGCCGCCCTTGACGAACACGTCGGGGCGGACCGCGCGAATGAGATCGACCGGCGTGTCCGCGTCGAACGCGACGACGTGGTCGACGCAGCTGAGGGCCTCGAGAACGCCGAGTCGGTCGTCGAGCTCGTTGATCGGGCGTTCCGCGCCCTTGAGCCGTCGCACGCTGTCGTCGGAGTTGACGGCTACGACGAGGACGTCGCCGAGCGCCTTCGCCCGGCTGAGGTACGTGATGTGGCCGCGGTGAAGGATGTCGAAGCAGCCGTTCGTGAAAACGATGCGCTTCCCCTGCGCGCGGTGGAACGCGATCCGCGACGCGACGTCGTCCGCGGATTCGAGGCGCTTCCCGGCGCTCGTCGAGAGCGCGGTCTCGAGCTCCGCGAGGGAGCAGCTCGCGGTGCCGTCCTTGCCGACGACGACGGCTGCGGCCGCGGATGCGAGCTCTGCCGCAGCAGGCGTGGACGCGTCCGCGGCGAGCGCGAGTGCCAGCGTTGCGGCGAACGTGTCGCCCGCGCCGGCGGCGCGCGAATGGCTGCGTGGCCGCGCATACGTCCGGTACGGCGGCTGGCCGCGCTCGAACACGAACGCGCCTTCCGTGTCGACCGTCAGGGCCACGATCCGCGACCCGGTCAGCTCCAGCAACCGGTCCGCCGACGAACCGACCTGGCGGGCACGTGCCCGCGGCTCCGCCAGCTCCCGCTCGCCGAGCAGGCGCACGGCCTCCGAGTAGTTTGGTTTGACGGCGGTCGGGGCGGCTCGGCGGTAGCGACGCAGGTCGCGCGCGTCGACGACGAGGGTCCGCGGATCGCGGCGCTGCAGCTCCTCCAGCACGGCGACGAGCCGGTCGCTCACGACGCCGTAGCCGTAGTCCGACACGATCACCGCGTCCGATTCGCCGTGCAGCTCGACGAGCGCCGCGATCAGCTCGTCCTCCGTCGGTCCGTCGAGCGGCTCCGTCGAGCCCGTGTCGAATCGCACGAGCATCTGGCCGGCGGCACTGAGTCGTTGCTTCGCGAGCGTCGCGCGCTGGCGGCGGGCGAGGAGCCGCTGCTCGACGCCCGCATCGCGGAGGCCCGCCCGCAACCGCTCCGCCTCGCCGTCCGCCCCGACCACGGAGAGGAACGTGGGCCGGCCGCCGAGCCGCGCGACGTTGACCGCGGCGTTGGCGGCACCGCCCGGCGCGTCGACGCGGGTCTCGAGGGTCACGATCGGGACCGGCGCTTCGCGGCTCAGCCGCTCCGCGCGCCCCTCGAGGTAGCTGTCGAGGATCGCCTCGCCCACGACGAGGACGCGCCTGTCGCGAAATGCCGGCAGGAGGCTCGACAGCTGGCTCATGCCGGCACCGCGGGCTGCGCTGCCGTCGCGACGATGATCCTCGCGGCGGCGAGGAGGTCCGCGACCGCGTAGTCCGGGCGCCGGTCGTCGGGAAGCTCCGCCGCCGTCCGGTGCTCCGGCCCGACCATGATCGTTCGGCAGCCGGCCGCGCGGCCCGCCGCGACGTCCATCCACGTGTCGCCGACGAACCACGAGCCGTCGAGATCGATGCCGAGGTCGCGCACCGCGCGATGGATGAGCCCTGGTTCCGGCTTGCGGCACTCGCACTCCACGGCGTACTCGTTGATCCCGTCGGGCAGATGCGGGCAGAAGTAGAAGCCGTCGACCCCCGCGCCGAGCGATCGCAGCTCGCCGTCGAGGTGCCGCGCCACCGCGTCCAGGTCGCGTTCGGTGAAGTAGCCGCGCGCGACGCCGGACTGGTTCGTGACGATCACGATCCGGAAGCCGGCATCGCCGAGGAGTCGGATCCCAGCGCGGCTGCCGGGAGCCAGGCGGATCCGGTCCGGATCGACGTTGTAGGGCAGGTCCTCGATGAGCGTCCCGTCCTTGTCGAGGAACACCGTCGGCCGCGCGGCGTGTGACGCGTCAGCGCCGTGCGTGCCTGCCCGGGTGCGCTGCTCGATCACGGCCATGACGTCTCGCGCATCGGGAGCACGGTCACCTCGGGAATGACCGACTCGGGCGGCAGCGACAGGACGAAACGGATCGTCTCGGCGACGTTCGCCGGGTCCTGGAGGACGCCGGGGTCGAGGTCGGGGAATCGCTCGAGCAGGAATGGCGTCCGCATCCCGCCACACACGATCGCGGTGACCTTGACGCCGTACTCGCGTGCCTCGGCGTGGAGCGCGTGGCTGAACCCGAGCAGTCCCCACTTGCTCGCGTGGTACGCGGACGCGTTCGGCCACGCCCGCTTCGCCGCGGTTGACGTGATGTTCACGATGTGGCCGACGCCGCTCTCGCGGAGGTGCGGCAGCGCCGCGCGTGTCATGACGGCGGGTCCGCGGAGGTTGACGTCGAGGACCCGATCCCAGGTGTCCGCGGGGATCTCGTCGAACGCCGCGGTCATGTCGGTGCCCGCGTTGTTGATGAGGACGTCGAGGCGTCCGAACCGGTCGACGACGCCGCCGATCGCCGCTTCGGCCGACGCTGCATCCCGCACGTCGAGGCGGACGGCGAGACCCGTGCCACCTGCGCCTTCGAGCTGGGCGACGGTGCCGGCCGCGGCCGCGTCGTCGATGTCCGCCGCGATCACAGTCATACCCGCGGCCGCGAGCGTGCGCGCGGTCGCCGCGCCCAGACCGCTCCCCGCGCCGGTGATGAGGACAACCCGATCGTCGATGGGGCGCATCGCCGCATCCGCGCGGCTGGCCGAGGCAAGGCTCATCGGTCCGTGCCCCCGGCCACGCGTCGCGCGGCGCGCTTCGTGCGCTCGACGGCCACAGGCCGCGCTGCGAGCACGGGGTGATCGCCGGAGTCGGACGACCACGTCGCGGTGCCGGCCGCCGACGCCGCGAACCAGTCGGCCTCGACGAGCCGGCGCTCGACGAGGTCGGAGATGAGATGGACGATCACGGATTGGACCTCCTGGATGCGTTGGGTGTCCCCGGACGGGACGACGACGGCAACGTCGGCGATCGACCGCAGGTCGCCGCCGTCGCGGCCAAGGAGCGCGATCGTTCGCATCCCCCGGCAGCGCGCGGCCTCGAACGCGCGGACGACGCTCGCGGAGCGGCCGCTCGTCGAGAGCCCGATGAGGACATCGCCGGCGCGGCCGAGCGCCTCGACCTGCCGCACGAACACGTCGTCGTACGAGGCGTCGTTGGCCCACGCCGTCATGACGGCCGAATCGGCGGTCAGCGCGACCGCGGGCAGCGCCGGCCGGTCGGGCTCGCGGAAGCGGCCAACGAACTCGGCGGCGAAGTGCTGTGCCTCCGCGGCGCTGCCGCCGTTGCCACAGATGAGGATCTTGTGGTCGCGCGCGAAGCACGACGTGACGAGCTCCGCGGCCTCGAGGATGCCGTTGCGGAGCCGGCGCTTCGACTCGCGCAGGGCGACGATGGCGCCATCGAACGTCTCGTCGACGACCGCGTAGCGGGCGGCCTCGTCGGCGCGGGCGAGTCGCCCCGCCGTGAGCACCTCCTCGTAGGACGCGGCGACGCCAGACGCGACGCGCTCCCAGGTGAAGAGGTCGTTGACCCGTCGGACACCCTGGCGGCCGAGGACCGACAGCAGCTTGGGGTGCTTGAAGAGATGCGCGGCCCGCTCGGCGAGCGCGGACGGATCGTTCGGCGGGACGAGGTAGCCGGTCTCACCGTCGCGGACGCTGAACTTGATGCCGCCCACGTTTGAGCCAAGTACGGGGATGCCGCAGGCCATCGCTTCGAGCGGCGTGATCCCGAACGGCTCGTACCACGGCGTCGAGACGAAGATGTCCGCGGCGTTGTAGTACGCCGCGAGCTCGTGCCGGTCCCGCCGGCCCACGAACATCACGCGGTCCCCCACTCCCTCCTCGTCGGCGATCGCCTTGAGCCGTCCCAGCTCCGGCGTCCGTTCCGGGTCGGGATCCCGGTCGGCGCCGCCGACGACGAGCAGCCGCGCCGCAAGGCCGTGGTCGCGCTGGAGCGCGGCGAGTCCGCGGATCGCGTTGTCGACGCCCTTGCGAGGCACCATCCGGCCCAGCTGGAGGAGGATCCGCTCGGCCGGGTCGAGGCCCAGCTCGAGCCGCGCGAGCGGCCGGCTCATCGGCGCGAACTCGGTCGGGTCGAAGCCGCACGGGACGATCGCGATCCGCGCAGGCTCGGCGTTGTAGAGCCGGATCAGGTCTTCCTCGTCCTGCGGGCACTCGGCGAGGATGCGGTCCGCCTCGGCGACGATCCGATCCTCGATCGCGAAGCGCTCGTCCGGGAAGCCGTCGTCGGCGCCATGGAACTGCCGCCGGACGCGCCCCAGGGCATGGAACGTCACCACGAACGGCAGGCCGATGTTGGCCTTGAGATCCGCCGCCACGAGCCCCGACATGAAGAAGTTCGCGTGGGCGAGGTCGTACGTCTCGCCGCGGTCGGTGATCCACCGGAGCATCCGCGCGGTGAACTCCGGCATGTGCGGGATCAGCGCTTCCTTCGCGACGGGCTCCGGCGGGCCGGCGTCGACGTGGACGACGCGGACGCCCGGCGCGAGGTCGACGACGTCACCGAGCGATGCGTCGTCGCGACGCGTGAACACGTCGACGCGATCACCGAGCTGGGCGAGCGACCGCGCGAGGTGATCGACGTAGACGTTCTGCCCGCCGGCGTCGACGCCGCCGAGGACGGCGAGCGGCGAGGCGTGCTCGCTGATGAGCGCGATCCGGCGGCTCATCGCGCCGCCTCCGCCGTGACGCGTGACTCGCGGCGTTCGCCGCTGCGCGCGATGGCTTCCTCGATCACCGCGTTCCAGTCGCGCGCAAACCGGGCGATCCCGAACCGTTCGACCGCGAGCGCGCGGCCTGCAGCGCCCACACGCCGGGCCAGGTCGCGATCCGCGAGGAGGCGCTTCATCGATTCGATGAGCCGCGAAACGCTCGTGTCGGCGAAGCCATTGACACCGTCGACGATGACCGTCGGCATCTCTGTCGTCGCCAACGCAACGATGGGAAGCCCGATCATCATCGCCTCGCAGACCGCCATCCCGAAGCTCGTGTAGCGGATCGGGTGGAAGAAGAACCGATAGCGCGCCGCGAGTGCCGGCAGTTCGCTCCGTGGCACCGCCTCGATCCCACCGAGCCGCTCCGCTCCCATCCCGACGAGATCGAGCGGGATCTCCTCGCGGACGCGCTGGAAGATGTCGAGCCCCAGGCGGCGGCCGCGCTGATCGAGGTTGTTGACGACGACGAGGCCGCGCTCCAGCTCGCCGCCGTACTCGACGCCTTCGGTCGGGACGATGCCGTGCTCGACGACGCGGGTCGGCGTGCGGCCCGAATCCCACATCAGGTCGTTGAACGCGGTGACGTGGACGAGGGTGACGTCCGGATCGTCGACGACGTGCTTCGTATCGGTCGGATGGATGCGCGGCGGATCGTGCTCGAGGTAGACCCGCGGTCCGCGGCGCTGCGAGTCGGACAGAATCTCCTGGTCCTCGAGGTAGTTGCGCGGCGACTGGAACAGGACGACGTCGACGTCGAGGTCGCGGACCTCGTTCGCCGGGACCTCCCGGATCGTGTCCGGCCACTCCGCGTCGGCAGGCCGGCCGCCGTAGCCCTCGGGATGCCCGGGCTTTGCCGGCACGACGATCTCGTGACCGATCCAGCCAAGCGCCTCGAGGTAGCTGCCGTGGACGTGCCAGGTCAGGACGCGGCGACGAACCATCGGTCCTCCTCGGGTTGCGGGTGTGCGGCCCGCAGCGCGGGCGGCGGCGGCGCGGCGAGCAGCTCGAGCGCGGCATCGACGACGCGTTCCGGATCGATCGCCAGGCACGCCATCTCGTAGGGGCAGTCGAAGCGACGGCATGGGGCGCACGCGGTCTCGATCCGCAGCAGTCGTGACGGCGCGCGCCGCGGCGCCCATTCCGACTCCCGATCCGTGCCCGAGTAGAGCGCAACGACCGGTCGCGAGAACGCGTCGGCGAGATGGAGGGTCGCCGAGTTGCCGCACAGCACGACGCCGGCCGACGCGACGATCGCGGCCAGCTCCGCCACGGACGTCATTCCGGTGACCGAGCGGGCGCCCGGGCAGGCGGACAAGATCGCATCGGCGAGCGGCAGCTCACGTTCCGTGCCGACAACGACAACGGGCCGCCCCGTTCGAGCCGCCACCTGGCGCGCCGCGATGCCGTACCGAACCGGGTCGTAGCGGCGGGCGGCGCAGCTTGCACCCGGCGCGACGACGATCGCCTCACCGGCCGCGACGCCGATGTCGTATAGCAGTCGCGAGGCGCGGTCGGCGGCGTCGGGGGGGACGGCAAGCGCAAGACCGCGATCCCGCACCGCGACCCCGATCGCGTCGAGGAGATGGAGGTTCCGCTCCGCCTGGTGCGTGCCCGCGGGCGCCGGCTCCACGACGTGCGTCAGCGTCCCGCCGCCGAAGTCGGCGGCTTGCCCAATACGCACCGGGATTCCCGCGAGATACCCCGCATAGCCGGCCGCGTGCGGCGTCTGCGAGAAGCTCGTCAGGACGATCGCGGCGTCGAAACGCCGGTCGCGCAGCTGGTCGAGGAACGCGGCCTCTCGCTCCGGCTCGAACGGCAACCGGTTCCCGAGGTCCTGCCAGACCGCGCGGTGCACGACGACGTCGTCGATCCACGGCAGCAGCGGTGCAGCGAGCGCGCCGCCCGGCGAGGCGAGGAGCGTCAGCTCCGCTTCCGGCAGCGCCTCGCGGAGTGCGCGCAGCAACGGCGACGTGAGGATGACGTCACCGATGTTGTCGAGCCGGACGACGAGGACGCGGCGGGCGCCGTCGAGAGCGTTATGCAGCATGCGGTTCCGTGCTCCGCAGCAGCCGTCGTGCCTCGCTCAGCACGTGGCGCACGCGACCCTCCGCGACGCGATGGAGCCGGCGATCGAGCGGCGCCCAGCGCTCGACCGACGAGTCGCGAAAGATGACGACGCTCGGGACCCGAAGCGCCGCCGCGAGATGCGACACACCGGTGTCGTTGCAGACGAGGAGCGCGGCACCTCGAAGCACGATCGCGAGCGCGTCGAGCCCGGTGCGCCCGGCGAGGTCGAGGACGGGCGCGTGCATCGCGGCCGCAACGCTCGCCGTGACATCGCGCTCCTCGCGGGAGCCCGTGAGGACGACGGCATAGCCCGCGGCGGCCAGGTCGTCGGCGACGGCCGCAAACGACGCCGCGGGCCAGCGGCGGTTTGCGGTCGACGCGCCCGGATGCAGGACGACGTACGGAGACCGGAGCACGTCACGCTCGGCGAGCGCGTCGACCTCCGCCGCGGCGGCGGGGTCGATCGGAAACTCGAGGCGCTCGTCATCCGATTCCCAGCCCAGGTGCGCCATCAGCCGAAGGCCGCGACGCACCTCCGAGCATTCCTCCGTCCACGGCAGGAACAACGACGCGTCCGGCGCGGACGCGTGCTTCGGGTAGTGCCCCGCCGCCCGCCGCGCGCCGAACAGCCCGACGACGTGGTTCGACACCTCGCCCGCGCCATGGAGCTGGATCGCGAGGTCGAAGTTCCACGACTGGACGGCCGCGAGGAAGCCCGGAATTCGCCGGACGTCGGGCCGCCGCTCGGGCAGGCCGGGGAACCCGGGGAACGGCAGGAACCGGTCGATGTACCGGCCGAACCTCGCCGCGAGCGGGGCCGTGTCGCGCAGTCCGACGAGCGCGATCTCGACGTCCGGCCGCGCGGCTCGGAGCGCACGGAACGACGGCACGGCGCACAGGAAATCGCCGAGCCCGGGAAGAGCGCGGAAGACGACGACGCGGCCGTCGCGAGGGACGGGGTCCCCTGCGACGTGGCTGCTCGGATCCATCCTCCTCCTCTCGAGACTGCTGGCACATGGCCGGGACGACACTGTCGCGTTGCATGCAGGCACTCGATTGCGAGGAGAAGGAGCAGTCGGTTGCAAAACCGTGAAACGGGCGCCCCGGTGCGGTCCCGCTTCGCCGCCGTGCGTTGGGTCCGCCCAACCCGACCCTCGTGTCACGTGGGCGCAACGTGGCCCGCGCCGGCCGAGGACAAGCCCGCAACCGACCATGACGCACGCTTGCGGCCGGCGGCCGTGCCCCGCCGTGACTCGGGCGAGCGGTCGCCCAGGAGGTGGCCCTCGTGTTCCCGTCGCACCCGGACGTCCTGTGCTTCTCGCACCTTCCCTGGGACCTCGTCTTCCAGCGCCCCAACCACCTGATGTCGCGCGCGGCGCGCGACCGGCGGGTGTTCTATGTCGAGGAGCCCGTGGATGCCGCACGGCCGGGGTTGTCGATGCGGGTCCGCGAGGGCGGAGTCGTCGTCGTCACGCCGGGGATCCCGGCACGGATCGGTGACTCCGCGCGCGAGACGCTGCTGCGGGTGCTCGTCGACACGCTGATCGAGACCGAGCGGATCGTGCGTCCGCGGCTTTGGTACTACACGCCGCGCGCCCTGCGATGGACCCGCCACATCGAGAGTGCGGCGGTCGTGTACGACTGCATGGACGAGCTCTCGGCGTTCCGCAACGCGCCGCCGGACCTCCGCGGGCTCGAGCTCGAGCTGCTCGCGCGCGCCGACGTCGTCTTCACCGGCGGCCACCGGCTGTACGAGGCGAAGCGCGGCTCGCATCCCGACGTCCACCCGTTCCCGAGCGCGGTTGACGTCGGACACTTCCTCGCGGCGCGGCGGTCGACGACCGATCCGGCCGACCAGGCGAAGCTCCGCCGCCCGAGGATCGGCTACTACGGCGTGATCGACGAGCGGCTCGATCTCGGGTTGGTCGACGCGACGGCGCGGCGCCACCCCGAGTGGTCCGTCATCCTCGTCGGTCCTGTCGCGAAGATCGACGTGGCGGACATCCCCGACCTGCCGAACGTCCACTGGCTCGGGCCGAAGCCATATGCGGACCTTCCCGCGTACCTCGGTGGCTGGGACGTCGCGATCATGCCGTTCGCGCGGAACGCCGCGACGGAGTTCATCAGCCCGACGAAGACGCCGGAATACCTCGCCGGCGGGCGCCCGGTCGTGTCGACGTCGATCGCCGATGTCGTGCGGCCGTACGGCGAGCTGGGGCTCGCGCGCATCGCCGACGAGCCCAACGACTTCATCGCCGCGATCGAGGCCGCGCTTGCCGACGACAGCGCGTCGCATCTCGCGGCGGCAGACTCGTTCCTCGTCCGGATGTCGTGGGACCGCACGTGGCAGGCGATGGACGCGCTCGCCGCCCGCGCCGAGCGGCGACGCGCCGCGAAGCCGGCACAGGCCCCCGCCCCCACGCCGTCGCCGGTTCGAACGCCGGTCCGGATGCCGACGCCGGTGCGGAGTTCCGTGCCGCCGCTGCGGTCGCTGTCCCGCGCCGGTGACACGTCGCGCGCGGCGACGTCGGTGGCAACGTCGACGGCATCGCGAGGGCGCGTCGAGTGAGGTTCGACTGGATCGTCGTCGGGGCGGGCTTCGCCGGCAGCGTCGTCGCCGAGCGGATCGCGACGGTCCTGGGCCAGCGGGTCCTCATCGTCGACCGGCGGTCGCATTTCGGTGGCAACGCCTACGACGAGCACGACGAGGCCGGCATCCTCGTCCATCGCTACGGCCCCCACATCTTCCACACGAACGCCGATCGCGTCGTCGAGTACCTGTCGCAGTTCACCCAGTGGCGGCCGTATGAGCACCGCGTCCTCGCACGCGTCCGCGGGCAGCTGGTCCCAATGCCCATCAACCTAGACACGATCAACCGTCTCTACGGCCTGTCGCTCGGCGAGAACGAGCTCGAGGACTGGTTCGCCGAGCGGGCCGAGCCGCGCGCGGTGCTTCGGACGTCCGAGGACGCCGTCGTCGCGCGCGTGGGGCGCGAGCTCTACGAGCTGTTCTTCCGCGGCTACACCCGAAAGCAGTGGGGCCTCGACCCGTCGCAGCTCGACGCGTCGGTGACGTCGCGGATCCCCATTCGAACGAACCGCGACGACCGCTACTTCACCGATTCGTTCCAGGCGATGCCGCGCGACGGCTACACGGCGATGTTCGAGCGAATGCTCGATCACCCCAACATCAAGGTCGCGGTCGACACGGACTTCCGCGACGTCCCGGCACGGTTCCGCGATGCGCAGGTGGTGTACACGGGACCGGTCGACGAGTACTTCGGCCGGCGGTTCGGCGCGCTCCCCTATCGCTCGCTCGACTTCCGGTTCGAGACGCACGACACCGAATGGATGCAGCCGGTGGCAACGGTCAACGAGCCGAGCGAGACGGACGTCCCGTACACGCGGGTGACCGAATTCAAGCATCTGACCGGGCAGTCGCACTCCCGCACGACGCTCGTCTACGAGTTCCCGCGGTCCGACGGCGACCCGTACTACCCGATCCCGCGCCCCGAGAACGCGGCCCTCTACGAGCGCTACCGCGCCCTCGCCGATGCGACCCCGAACGTCCATTTCGTGGGCCGGCTGGCGACGTACAAGTACTACAACATGGACCAGGTCGTGGCCCAGGCGCTGACGACGTTCCGCAAGCTCGCCGAGGGTCGCGCCGAGGTCGCGTAGCGCGTCGCGGCTCGTTGCGGTCCGAGGAGCGGTCGCCACGCAATGTCGCGGGTGCCAACCACTACAGGGAGTAGTAGGTGACCCGGATCCGGTGCGGCGCGCTCGGGGTCGCGCGTCCCGCTCGTTTCGTGACACCTACTACCCCGAGTGGTGGCCGCCGAGAGGTGGACAGCCAGCGTCGCCGCGGCTAAGCACGCGGTCGCGCGCGCGCCGCGGCACGCACCATCCGGGGTGGTAAGCGCCGCCTTTCGCCGCTGTCCGCGCGGCCACCACTACGCGGAGTGGTAGATGACAGCGAGTCGCGGCCACCGCCGCGATAGCACCACCCGGGGTGGTACGTGGCCGGGAAGTGGCCCGCCCGCGCGAGTGGGCGCCCGGTCGGGGGCGGCGGCGCAACCCGCGGGCGCGGGACGCGGGTGCGTGGCGCGGGGCGTGGGCGCCCCCGCCGGCCGGGGCCGCCGAGTCTGCGGGCGGGAACCGCCCCCGCTGTCCCGGAGTCTTGGCCGAAACGCTCGGCCCGGCCCCGTGCGCCGGTCAGCCCAGGAGGTACGCGCGATGCGGCGACTCGGCGGTGCGGTGGCGGCGACGCTCGTCGTCCTGGCTCTCACGGCAGGCCCGATTGCGGCCTGCGGCGGACTCATCGGGCCGAACGGCGCGGTCAATCTCCTGCGGACGACGACGCTCGCGGGCTATCACGACGGCGTCGAGCACTACGTCACCGCGTTCCAGTTCGCCGGCGGCGGCGGCAAGTTCGGCTCGATCACGCCGCTGCCCGGCGTCCCGACGAGCGTCGAGAAGGGCGGCGACTGGACGCTGCAGCGGCTCATCCGAGAGACGGCGCCGCTCCGGTTCTCGGCCCGCGACGCGGTCGCGGGCGCTGCGGCGGCATCGGCCGAGGAGCTCATGAAGGTCCGGATCGACGCGCTCGACCTGACCGTCCTCCGCGGCGGCGCCGATGAGATCGGGACGTGGGCGAAGGGTCACGGCTTCCGCCTCCCCGCCGATTCGCCGGAGGTTCTCGACTTCTACGCCAACCGTAGCCCGATCTTCCTCGCTGCGGCGTTCGACGGCGACGCCGCCGAGGCGCGTGGCCAGCAGCTGGGCGACGGCACGCCCGTCCACATCACGATCCCGACGAAGGATCCGTGGGTCCCTCTCCGCATTCTCGCGCTCGGCAAGTCGGACCAGGAGCGGATCGAAGCCGATGTGTTCCTGCTCGGTGACCGGCGCCCGAACCTCCTTCCGGCGCCGACCGGCGCGAACGGCCTCGAGCTCACCCACTCCGCGCCCGCATCGAATCAGCTGCTGGACGATCTGCGCTCGA
>DATFPL010000211.1:0-2170 GCA_035264845.1 Candidatus Limnocylindrales bacterium
ATCTGGCGGCCGACCCTGATCCGGTACTGCGCGACGAGCTCGTTCCCGATGAACCCGATGATCCCCGCGATCACGACGGCCCACAGGTAACGGACCTCCGCCGGGTGGATCAGCCGATCGATCGCCTCATACGCGGCGACAACCGATGAGCCTGCGATGAAGACAAGCACGACAAGGCCGGCGAGGTCTTCAGCCCGCCCGAAGCCGTACGAGAAGCGACGGGTTGCCGGTCGTCGACCAACGATGAACGCGAGCCAGATCGGGAGTGCGGTGAGGGCGTCGGCGAAGTTGTGGAGGGTGTCGGAAAGCAGGGCCACCGACCCGGTCGCGAAGACGACGACGAGCTGCAGGATCGCTGTGACCAGCATCGCGACCAGGGACAGCTTGAGGGCCTGAACGCCGCGCGCGTCGGTCTCGAGCGCCGAGTCGATCCTCGTCGCGGAGTCGTGGGAGTGCGGACGGATCAGGTCGCGGATCGCCGCCAGCAAACCGGTGCCGTGCTCGTGCTCGTGACCGCGCGGATCGTCATCGTGACCGTGATGGTGATCGGGAGGGTGAGATGTGACTTCGTCGCGGGCTGCGTGCCGGTCGCCGGCCTGCTCGGCCGCGTGGTCGTGGCCGTCGTGGTCGTGTGTTCGCCCCTCGTCGTGGTCGTTCATCGTCTCAAGCGTCCTCTCTCGCCGCAGCTTGGTCAACCCGAGCTGGGCGACCAGGAGCGAAGAGCAGCAGCGGCAGCCGATCCGATACGTCGACGAGAACGAGGGTGTGCAGGGTCGCGATGCTGGGCCGCGCGCGGAGCGTCAGGACGGGGGATGTTCAGAACAGGGCCACGCTGAAAAGCGTCGATCCGCCGGGCTCCTGGTAGTCGAGAAAGAGATCGGCCGGATCCGCGCCGACCTCGAATTCGAGCCAGCCCGTCGCGGTCTGCCCGGCCTCGAGAGTCGCCGGCGCAAGGGCCGGATCCGCGCTCGACGGTCGCGCGACGGCCGCCTCTCCGTCGAGGTTGACGACCTCCCAAGCCTCGACGCGGACGTCGAATGACTGTTCGGCCCGATAGCGGATCTGGACGAAGAGGCGTGTCCCGTCCGCCGCCTCGTCGGTCCGGTGCTGGAGGACGGTCACGGAGCCAAGCGCGGATGCCCCGTCGACAACCGGCATCGCTGCGCCGACCTGGACGATCGGCGGGTCGCCGTTCGGAACGTCGACGACGGTCGGATCCGGTGACTCCAGCGGCGGCCCGGCTGACGGTGGCGGGGTTCCACCGAACTGGTCGGGCACCACGGCGGAGCGCGGCGGCGCCACGGTCAGCGGCGTCATCGCCGCCGCGACCCCTGCGGTCAGCAACCCGATGGCGGCAAGGCCGGTGACGAGGGCGACGGCCGGTCGCCGGAGGCGCTGCTCCATGCGGCGCGCCGCGGTCGTGTCTCGCTTCTCGTGTGCGAGACCGCTGTCTCTGGTCAGCCAGACGGCAATCAACGTCGTGAACGGAACGGCCGCCACGATGCCGAGGCTGCCGACGAGCGTTCGGACGATCTCGATGGCGACCAGCTCGCCGTTGAGGATGAGCGTCGTCGGCTGACGGCTGACCACGAAGAGCACGATCAGCGGCAGGCTCGCGCCGAGGTAGGCCAGGAACAGCGTGTTGACCGTCGCCGCGATGTGCGATCGACCGACGTTGAAGGCACTTGCGAAGAGGCCGCGGCCGCCCAAACGACCATGCTTGACGAGCTCCTCGACGGCCGTCGCCTGTGTCACGGTGACGTCGTCGAGAACGCCGATCGCACCGAACATGAACGCCGCGAGGAGCAGCCCGCGCAGATCGAGACCGACCCCGGGCGCCGTCTGGAGGTAGATGAGGTCCGACCCGATCGCGTTGCTGAACCCCGTGACCGCGATGGTTGCCGCAGCCAGTAAGGCCGTCAGGGCGAGCGCTCCGGCGGTCCCCAGAATCGCCGCCACGCTGACCCGCGAAAACCCCTCGGTGAGGCCGATCGTCAGCACCGTGATCCCCGTCGCGAGGACGACGGCCACGGGAATCGGCGGCACGCCCTGGACGAGGAGCGGGACGAGGATCCGGATGACCACCGCGACCGTCAACGTCAGGGCCAGCAGCGCACGAAGGCCGCGCCAGCCGCCCGCGATGACCACGGCGAGGCCGAACGCAAGAGCG
>DATFPL010000212.1:0-12101 GCA_035264845.1 Candidatus Limnocylindrales bacterium
GATCGAGGAAGCGCGCGGGCACCTGTCGGCGGCGCTCCAGGCCGCGGCCGCGGGGAGCGCCACTCCCTGACGTTGCCTGGGCCCGTTGTGACCCGGTGTTCAACTGAGACCCGCGACCGGGCGGTGCGCCGGATTTGCGGCGGTCGAGTCGCGATTTCGGCGTCAATTCGCCATCAGTCGTGCACACGGCGAGCAAACGCGACGTGCCGGCGCGGAAAATCGTCGCAGTTGAACACCCCGTGCAAACGCACCTCGGCGCGGCGCGATACGGCCCGAATGCGTGGGCTCGGGCCGGTTCGCGCGGCGGGTGTGCACCCACCGGCCGCCACGTACACTGCGGACCCACCCACCACCCGGCCGCGCGAACCGATTCCGTTCGCGGCGGCTCCCTGAGGAGTGCCGTTCGTGCAGGTCCGCGTCGTCACCGATCAGCCCTGGGACGTCCAGACGGACATCCTCGTCATCCCGTTCGTCGGCGATCCGTCGTTCGACGGCCCGCTCGACGAGGTCGATCGACGCAGCGGCGGCGATCTCCGTGCACTGGCGGCGTTCGGTGAGCTGACTGGCAAGCGCTACTCGACGGCGCTCGCGGCCGCGGGCGAGCTGCCCGCGACGCGCGTCGTGGCGGTCGGTGCCGGCGAGGCCGAGAAGCTCGACCGCGAGACGGTGGTCCGCATCGGCTCCACGGCGGTTCGGAGGCTCGGTGGCCGCAATGTCCACCGCCTCGCGATCTGGGCGCCGCCGCTTATCGCGGCGCTCGGCGACGACGCGAATGCGGTCGCGGAGCTCCTCGCCCGCGGCGTCGAGCTCGGGACGTACGAGCCCCAGTCGATCTACCGCGAAACCGTCGAGAGCGCGCCGCCACGGATCGACGAGCTCGTGCTCATCGCGCCGGACGCGGACGTTGCCGCGCTGAAGAAGTCGGCCGAGAAGGGCGTGATCGTCGGCGAGGGCGCGAACCTGGCGCGCACGCTCTCGAACCGCGCCTCGAACGACGTCAGCCCGGAAGTCCTCGCCGACGAGGCGTACACGATCGCTCGCAAGCACAAGCTCTGGATCGACGTCATCGGCCCCGAGCGCGCGACCGAGATGGGCATGGGCATGTTCATGGCCGTCGGGCGCGGCAGCGACAACCCGCCGCGAATGATCGTCATGCGGTCGGGCAACGAGGGGGAGCGGGACGCGCTCGACCGCCACGTCGCGATCGTCGGCAAGGGCGTCTGCTTCGACTCCGGCGGCATCTCCATCAAGCCATCCGACCGGATGGAGGAGATGAAGATGGACAAGACCGGGGCGGCGACGGTGATCGCGGCGATCGCCACGGTCGCCCGGCTCGCGCCGGGTACCCCGCTCCTCGCGGTTGCGCCCGCGGTCGAGAACATGCCGGGTCCGCATTCGACCCGGCCGGGCGATGTCGTCAAGGCACTGAACGGCAAGATGGTCGACATCACGAACACCGACGCCGAGGGTCGCCTGATCCTCGGCGACGCGATGACCTACGCCGAGCGGCTGGGGGCGACGCATCTCGTCGACGTCGCCACGCTCACCGGCGCGGTCGCGCGTGCGTTCGGGCATCTCGTGACCGGCGCGTTCGGACAGCCGCAGACGTGGTACGACGACGTCATGGGGGCGGCCGAGCGGGCAGGGGAGCGCTACTGGCAGATTCCGCTCGTCGACGACTACGTCGCCGACATGGAGAGCTGGTACGGCGACCTCCAGAACGCGGGCAGCGCGGAGGGCTCGCTGATCAAGAGCGGCCTCTTCCTGCGCGAATTCGTGACGAAGCCCTGGGTTCACCTCGACATCGCCGGCACGGCCTACTACCGAAAGGCCGCGCCGTTCGCGCCGCGCGGCTCGACCGGCGTGTCGCACGCGACGCTCGTCGAGCTCGCCCTCGCCGGCGCCAAATAAGCGATATCGCGGCTCGGCGGGGCCCGTAGACTCGGCGCCGTGCCGTCTGCGCTCGGGGTCATCTTCGCGATCGGCGGGCTCGTCCTCGGCGTTGCGGCCGACCGGCTCGCGACGGTCTGGCCGGAACACGACGAGGAGCATCCCGCGGGGCGCCCGCTCGGCTGGCGAACCGTCGTCTGCGGCGTCCTCGGCGCGGTGTCGCTTGGGCTCCTGCCGCAGCGGTTCGACGGCGATCCGGTCGCGATGCTGCTCTTCGCGGCGTGGTTCGGAACGCTGATCGTGGGGCTGGCCACGGACCTCGATCAGCGGTTGCTCCCCGACGTGCTGACGCTCCCCGTCGTCGCGGTCGCTTTCGTGTATGCGCTGAGCGGCCGCAATCCGCTCGTCGACGGCCAGATCGTCCTCGCGATCGTCGCGGCCACCGTCATCCCGCTCGTGCTGTACCTGCCGTCGATCCCGTTCGGGGCCGGGGCGCTGGGGCTCGGCGACGTGAAGCTGCTCGCGGGCACGGGGCTCATGGTCGGGCTCACCCGAGCGTTCGCCGGGCTGCTGTTCGGGCTGCTGATCGCCGGCATCGTCCTCGTCGTGCTTCTCGGCGCAAGACGGATCGGGCGCCGGAGCTACGTGCCGTTCGGCCCGTTCCTCATCCTCGGCGCGTTCTGGGCCGTGCTGCTCCGACCGTAGTCGACGGCGGCGGCCGCCGTCGCCGCAGCGCCTCCTCGAAACCGCGTAGCGGCCGCGCACGATCGTCCCGGGTGGTGCGGTCGGATCGGGTGAGGGCCTTTTGGTACGTTCGGGGGGTGTGCTCCAAAGCCCCGCCGCGGCTAGGTTTGCAACGCGGCTGATACTCTTTTGCCGAGTCGGTCTCCTTCGGAGCAGTGCCCGCTCCCGAACCGCGACTCACCGGCAAGCACAGCCGTAGCCGTCAGCAGAACGTCGGCTCACCCGGCGCGCAGCCACGGAGCACGGAGCTTGCCCGCGACCATGAGCACTTCCCTTTGATGCGCGCGGATACCGCCTTGACGTCGTCGCCGACCCCTCGCCGCCGTCGCCGCATCCTCCCGATCCTCGTCCTGCTCATCCCGTTGCTGACGGGTCTCGCCGGCGCGCCGGTCCAGCACGTCGCGGGCGATCAGCTGAGCGACGCGATCGCGCGCCAGAAGGCGCTCGAGCGGCAGATCGCGGCGCAGAAGCACAAGGTCGCCGAGCTGGCCGCCCTCCAGGGTGAGTTCAAGGCCGAGATCGCGCGGACATCGAAGGCCCTCGCCGGGATCAACGCCGACCTGTTCACCGTGCGCAAGCAGGTCACGAAGATGGTCGGCCAGGTCGCCGCCGTGAAGTCGAAGTACCAGGGCCTCGTCGATCAGCTCAAGGATCTCGACAAGGAGCTCGTCAAGGTCGAGATGCAGGAGGCGGAGAAGCGCCAGGAGCTCGGCGCGCGCCGGGCACTTCTCGCCGAGCGGCTTCGCTCCGCATACGACACCGACCAGACATCACTGCTCGAGACGTTCCTCTCGGGCGCGTCCTTCACCGACGTCCTGACCCAGGTCAGCTACTACATCGACGTCGGGGAGCAGGACAAGGCGCTCGCGACGCAGATCATGAACGACCAGACGACGCTCGCGTCGCTTCATCAGACGGTCGTCGACACGCGGACGCAGACGGACGAGATCCGCAAGGTCACCGCGGCGAAGAAGCGTGAGCTCGACGCGGACCTCCGCCAGCTGAAGCAGGCCCAGGCAGCCCTCGCGGCGCTCGAGCGGAAGACCGCGAAGGCCCTCGCCGCCCAGAAGGCCGCGTACGCCCGCGCAGCCAGCGCCAAGTCGAAGCTGAGGAAGTCGATCGCCCAGGCGGCATCCGCACAGCGAGCCCTCGCCCGGAAGATCGACGCGATGATCCGTGCCCAGGCATCGCACGGCCGGATCCCGTCGCGCTACAACGGCACGCTCGCCTGGCCGATGGGCGGCAGCGTTACCCAGAACTTCGGTTGCACGGGGTTCAGCTGGGAGCCGCCGCTCGGCAGCTGCGCCCACTTCCACCAGGGCATCGACCTCGTCGCGCCGGCCGGCACGCCGGTCCACGCCTCGGGTCCAGGCCGCGTCGTGTACGTGGGCTGGAACTGGGCCGACGGGTCGGATCCCGCCTGGATCGTGATCATCGCCCACGCCGGGAACCTGCAGACCTGGTACGCGCACATGCAGGCTCGCTACCCGGTTCGCAACGGCCAGTGGGTCTACCAGGGCCAGGTCATCGGCTACGAGGGCAACACCGGTCACTCGACCGGCGCGCACCTCCATTGGGCGGTCCGCCGGAACGGCGTCTTCGTCAACCCGCGGCTGTTCCTGTAGGCCAGTCCGGGCGCGAGCGAACGGCCCTCCGGACGCTCGCGCTCCCCGTGCTAGCATCGACCGCGACGGCGATCCTCGACGTATAGGGACGTGCCGGTGAAGCGGACGATGGCGGTCATCCTGGCCGGCGGAGAAGGTGAGCGCCTCTCGATCCTGTCGTCCGTGCGTGCCAAGCCCGCGGTCCCCTTCGGGGGCAAGTACCGGATCATCGACTTCACCCTGTCGAACTGCGTCAACTCCGAGATCGACAACGTCGTCGTCCTGACCCAGTACAACCCCCGCTCGCTCAACGACCACATCGGGTTGGGCCGGCCATGGGACCTCGACCGCAACCACGGCGGCGTCAAGCTGCTCCAGCCGTACATCGCGCGGAACCGTGTCGCCGAGTGGTACCAGGGCACCGCCGACGCCGTCCTCCAGAACCTCAATGTCATCGAGCACGACCCGTCCGACACGATCGTCGTCCTCGCCGGCGATCACATCTACAAGATGGACTACCAGCCGTTCATCCAGGCCCATCGGCGGAAGCGGGCGGACGTGACGATCGCCGTACGTCGCGTGCCGCTCGCGGAGGCGAGCCGGATGGGCATCCTCGCCATGGACGACAGCGACCGGATCGTCGAGTGGCAGGAGAAGCCGAAGCAACCGAAGAGCGACCTCGCGTCGATGGGCGTCTATGTCTTCTCGAAGCGCGCGCTGCGACGGTGGCTCGGCGAGGAGCGGATCGACTTCGGGCGGCATGTCATCCCGGCGATGATCGACGGCGGCGCACGCGTTTTCGGCTACCACTTCAACGGCTACTGGCAGGACGTCGGGACGGTCCAGTCGTTCTGGGAAGCGAACATGGCGCTCCTCGCCGACCAGCCGGACCTCGACCTGTACGACAAGGAGTGGCTGATCCACACCCGGTCGGAGGAGCGGGCGCCGGCGAAGATCGGCCCCACGGCGCAGGTCCACCGAAGCCTCGTGTCGCACGGCTGCGTCATCAACGGGACGGTCGTCAACAGCGTCCTGTCGCCCGGCGTACGGGTCGACGTGGGTGCCGTCGTCCGCGATTCGATCGTCATGTTCGACTCGGTCATCCGCGCCGGTGCGGTCGTCGATCGCTCGATCCTCGACAAGGAGGTCGTCGTCGGGCAGGGTGCGATCGTCGGCGACGGGCCGGATCTGGACACGCCGAACACGCAGGAGCCGGGTCGGCTCAACACGGGGATCAGCGTCGTCGGGAAGCGGTCGCTGATCCCGCGCGGTGCGCGAATCGGCCGCAACGTCAAGATCGCGGGCGACATCAGGACGTCCGATTTCGTTGGACGCGTCGTCAGGACGGGGATGTCCGTCGAGCGGGCCACGGAGCGGCGGCGCGATGGCGCGCCGGAGGGGAGCGTGGTCGCGGTGCTGGCCGCGGACGACGACCTCGACACGATCGATCCCGTGGCCGCGAACGAGCGACGAGGGACGGGCTCGGGCCGCTGACCCGCGGCGTCGCGACGCCTGGTTTCGGCACCCCCGGCTAGACTCCCACGATGTCGCTCGCGACCACGGCCACGGCCGGCGTCCGTCCCGCGGACGTCGAGGGGTGGCTCCGGGACCTCGACCTTCGGCCGCTCGAGCGCGTCGAGCGCGACGGCGTCGTCGCCTGGGATCTCGACCTCGACGGGCGCCGCCGGTTCGGGCTTCGCGTCACGCTGATCCTCGATCCGGCGCTCGGCCTCGTCTGCTGGGCCCACTACGCGCCGCCGATCGGCGACGGCTACCGCCGCTCATACCGGAAGCTGCTGCGCTGGAACGACGAGCTCCCGTTCGTCAAGTTCTCGCTGGCCGAGGACGACCGACCGATTCTCTCCGTCGAGCTGCCGAGGGCCGGGCTCGACGCCGACGAGCTGGGGCTCGCGCTCGCCCGGCTCCTCGGCGTGTCGGATCGGCTGCTCGACGAATCCGCGGGCTGGCTCTGGCTGGGCGGGAAGCGGCCCACTGGATATGGCCAGGGCCGCTCGCGGAACGAGCCGCTCCTCCAGCGGTACGAGGCGAGGCTGCCCGAGCTGTTCCAACAGTGAGGTCCGTGATTGCCCGCCGGACGGCGGCCGCGCTTCTTGCACTGCTCGTCGCGTCCGGGCTCGTCGTCGCGCCACCGGTCGCCCGCGAGGTGCGCGCGGCGACGCCGGACCTGACGCTCGTCGGCGACGCCCGGTACGACGTCGACCCCGACCATCGACGCGTCCGCGTCACCGTCGACCTCGTCGCGACGAACCATCTCCATGACACCGCGACGAAGCGCTTCTACTTCGACCGCGCGTTCCTGCCGGTGCTGCCCGGGACGACCGCGTTTCGATTCAGCTCGCCGTCGGGCGGCGGTGCCGTCGCGGTGACGCGGCGCCGGACGGACTACACGTTGCTCCAGCTGACGTTCGGACAGCGCATCTTCTCCGGCACGAGCGCCACGTTCCAGCTCCGCTTCGACCTGCCCGACCCCGGCGGAGCTGCGACGCGCGATGTCCGGATCAGCCCGTCGCTCGTGTCGTTCCCGGCCTGGGCGTACGCGACGCCATCGACCTCCGGCGGCACCGTGACGGTCTCGTTCCCGACCGGCTACACGATCGACCTCGCGAGCGGCAACCTCCCGAAGCCGACGACAAGCGCCGGCCGCGTCGTCTACCGCTCGGGCCGGCTGACGAGTCCGCTCGAGTTCTTCGCCTTCTTCGTCGCCGACAAGCCCGGCTCGTTCGCCGAAACGAAGACGTCGGCTGCCGTCAATGGCACGACGGCGCCGCTGACAATTCGCGCCTGGCCGGATGATCCGGCGTGGGGGAAGCGGGTCTCGGCACTGTTCAAGCGCGGGCTCCCCGTCATCGGCACGCTCGTCGGGCTGCCGTGGGAACGGCCGCAGGGGCTCGTCGTCCAGGAGGGCGTCAGCCGCACGACCGGCGGGTACGCCGGGCTGTTCGACCCGAAGGAGGGGCGGGTCGAGGTGGCCTACTACGCCGACGACTTCGTCATCCTCCACGAGGCGGCCCATGCCTGGTTCAACGGTGCGCTCCTCGCCGACCGCTGGGCCAACGAGGCGTTCGCTTCGTACTACGCCCTGGCCGCCGCGGCCAAGCTCGACGAGAAGGTCACGGCCGCGAAGCTGACCGACGCGCTGCGCAAGTCGCGGATCCCGCTCAACGCGTGGGGCGCCGTGGGCCGCGAGGCGAGCGCGACGGAGGACTACGCGTATGCCGCCTCACTGACGCTCGCCACCGAGCTCGCGAAGCGGGCCGGGCAGGATGGGCTCAAGGAGGTCTGGGCCGCGGCCGCGAACGGGGAGGCGGCATATCAGCCGAGCGAGCACCCGGACGCCGGAGCCGCCGCCGCGGCGTCGCCCGAGAAGGCTTCCGGCGCTCCCGACTGGCGCGGGCTCCTCGACCTGCTCGAGGACCGGACGGGCAAGAAGTACGACGACCTGTGGCGCGAGTGGGTCGTGCGGGACGCGGAGAAGCCGCTGCTCGACGATCGACGCGCGGCACTCGACGAGTTCGCGGCCGTGACGAAGGAAGCCGACACGTGGCAGCTTCCGCGGGCGATCCGCGACGACCTGCGGGCCTGGCACTTCGGCGACACAAAGACGCTCCTCGCCGCGGCGCGGGACGTGCTCGCGCGACGAGACGGGCTGGCGCGCGATGCCGCGGCGGCGAACGTCAAGCTGCCGCCGACGCTCCAGACGGCGTTCGAGACGGGGCCGTCGTTCGCGGCCGCGACCGCGGAGGCCGACGCGGAAGCGGCGGCGATCCGGACGCTCGCCGCGGCGGAAGCCGCAAAGCCCGGCACCGTCGGCCCGATCGAGCAGGTTGGCCTCGTCGGGTCGGCCCCCGAAGCGGATCTCGCGGCCGCGCGCTCGTCGTTCGAATCCGGGGACCTGCTCGGCAGCGCCCAGCGCGCGTCCGCCGCGAAGGCCTCATGGACGCGCGCCGGCGACGTCGGTCGGAGCCGCGTTCTCGGCGTTGCCGGCCTGTCGCTTCTCGCGCTCCTCGCCCTCGCCCTGATGTTCTCGATCTCGCGGTCCCGCCGCGCGCGACGCCGATCCGGCGCCCCTGGGCCCGCGTCTCCGTCGTCGGCGTCGATGGATCCGCCCGGCGTCTGAACGCGCGCGACCCTGCGCTACACTCCGGCCCACCCCGCGAGAGGAGAGGAACGATCGTGAAGGCGCCCGCCGGCGCAGCCCGGGTCCGCGACCTGCGGCGCACCCGCCCGTCGCCCGAGATCATGTCCGGCGAATCCGCGGACGTGTACTTCGCGCGCGCCGAAAGCATCCTCAAGCGCGAAGGCCTGGACCCCTTGGTGACGATGGAGGTCTTCGCCCGTCAGGACGCGGTTCTGTGCGGCATCGACGAGGCGAAGAACCTGATCGGCCACGTCCTCGCGTCGTCCGACCCCGACGAGACGTCGGTTTTCGCGCTCGACGACGGCGACCGGATCGCGCCGAAGGAGATCGTCCTGCGGATCCGCGCCCGATACCGCCGGTTCGGGCTGTACGAGACCGCGATCCTCGGGATGCTGTCGCAGTCGACGGGCTGGGCGACCGCGGCGCGCGAGTGCGTCGACGCGGCGGAACCCGCGCCGGTCGTGTCCTTCGGTGCCCGTCACGTCCACCCCGACATCACTGACGTCCTCGATTACGCCGCGATCGTCGGCGGCTGCGTCGGCGCGTCGACGCCGGCCGGGGCGCGACTGGCCGGGCTCAACCCGACGGGGACGATGCCGCACTCGCTCGTCCTCATCTTCGGCGACACGGTGAAGGCCGCGGAGGCGTTCGACCGCGACCTCGACCCGGACGTGCCGCGGATCGTCCTCATCGATACGTTCAAGGACGAGGCCGAGGAGGCCTTGCGGGTCGCGCACGCGCTCGGCGACAGGCTGTACGGGATCCGACTCGACACGCCCGCGGAGCGCGGTCGCGTCACCGCGGACCTCGTCCACGAGATCCGGGCCCGCCTCGACCAGGCTGGCTTCCGGCACGTGAAGATCGTCGTGTCGGGCGGGCTCAACCCCGAGCGGATGCACTACTTCAAGGACGCCGGCGCGCCGGTCGACTCGTTCGCGGTCGGGTCCTACATCAGCGGCGCGACGCCGATCGACTTCACCGGCGACATCAAGGAGATCGACGGCCGGCCGATCGCGAAGCGCGGTCGCATCCCCGGGCTGACCGATTCGCCGCGGCTCGAGGAGGTCGACCTCTCGGCCTGGCGGGGCTAGCGGCGCCGCGCGCCGTTCGGCCGTCCGTGCGACGATTCCGGCCATGGAAGCCGGGGAGGACCCGAAGGCCGGCCCGCCCGACGAGGGCGGCGCGCCCGAAGTCGACCACGAAAGCGTCTACTCCCTCCTCCAGCGCGGCCACGAGCTGATGCGGCGGCGCCACCACGCGCAGGCAGCGATCGTGCTCGAGCGCGCCGCCGTCGCGGAGCCGGGCAAGGGCTCGATCCTCGAGGCGCTCGGGCGCGCGTTCTACAACAGCGGTCAGCACGACCGGGCGCGCGAGACATTCGAGGCGCTCCTCGAGGTCGACCCGTCGGCGCACTACGCGCACTACGCGCTCGGGCAGAGCCTCAAGCAGCTCCGGCGGCCGAAAGAGGCGCGGACGCACCTCAAGCTCGCCGTCGCGCTCAGTCCCGGCACGAACCTCTATCGGGCGGCGCTCGACCGCGTGGGGACGGGCCCGACGAAGGAAAAGCCGCCGAAGGACACGGGCAAGGACAAGGGCTGACGCCCGGTCGTCAGCCGCCGAGCCGTCGCGCCAGCCAGAGGAGCCCGACGATCGACTTGGCGTCCTGGATCTCGCCGCGCTCCGCGGCGGCAACCGCGTCCCGCCACGGCAGGCGCTCGAGCTGGAGATGCTCGTCCTCGTCGGGGTCGAGCCGGTCCTCCGTCGCGGGCGCGAGGTCGCGGGCGAGGTAGAGGTGCATCCGCTCCGTCGCGAAGCCGGGCGCAGTCCAGAAGCTCGTCAGCTTCTCCCAGCGTCGGGCGCGGTAGCCCGTCTCCTCCTCGAGCTCACGCGCGGCGGCGCTGTCCGGCTCTTCGGCCTTGCCGTCGTGGACGTCGAGCGTGCCGGCCGGGACCTCGAGGAGTGCGCCCGCGGCGGCGATCCGGTACTGGCGCACGAGCAGGACGCGCTCGTCCGCGTCGAGGGCGACGATCGCGACGGCGCCCGGATGGCCGACGATCTCGCGCGTCGCGCGTGAGCCGTCGGCCCGTTCGATCGTGTCGATCCGGAACTCGAGGTACTTGCCTCGATGGATGACGTTCGTGTCGACGACCGTCTCCGTGAGGTCGTCAAGTTCGGTCGGGGCGTCCCCGTCAGGCCTGTCGGCCTTGCCGGTGGACGCCCCAGCCGCGTCGGTCACGAAGCCGCGGCCACGGCCTCGCGAGAGGTGAGCGTGAGCCCGCTGTCCGCGTCGAAGAGGTGGAGCTTCTCGAGCGGGATGCGGAAGTCGATCACGTCGCCGGGCTTGACCCGGTGCTCGGACGAGACGATCGCCACGAGGTCGCGGCCGCCGGCCCGGACGTGGATGAGCTCCTCGTTGCCGAGGTACTCGACGACGTCGGCCGTCGCGCGGAGGGCGGCGGCGTTGCCGGTTGCGTCGCCGATCTCGAGGTGCTCCGGGCGGAAGCCCGCGACGAGCTTGCGGCCGGTCGTCGGGCCGACGGCCTCGCGGAAGCGCGGCGGGAGCGGGATCTTGATCGCCCCGCCCTCGGCGTCGAGGGACGAGCCGTCCTTGCCGCTCATCGTGACGTCGACAAAGTTCATCGACGGGCTGCCGATGAAGCCGGCCACGAACCGATTGACGGGGTGGTCGTAGAGCTGCTGTGGCGTGCCGACCTGCTGGAGCAGGCCGTCGGCCATGACGGCGATCCGGGTGCCCATCGTCATCGCCTCGACCTGGTCGTGGGTGACGTAGACCATCGTCGTCTTGAGGCGCTGGTGGAGCCGCGCGATCTCGGCGCGGGTCTGGACGCGCAGCTTCGCGTCGAGGTTCGACAGCGGTTCGTCCATCAGGAACACGGCCGGCTCGCGGACGATCGCGCGACCGAGCGCGACGCGCTGCCGCTGGCCGCCGGAGAGCTCCTTCGGCTTGCGGTCGAGGAGCTTCTGAAGCTGAATCGTCTCGGCGGCTTCCTTGACCCGGCGCTCGATGTCGGCCTTCGGGACCTTGCGCAGCTTGAGCCCGAACGCGAGGTTGTCGCGGACCGACATGTGCGGGTAGAGCGCGTAGCTCTGGAAGACCATCGCGATGTCGCGATCCTTCGGCGGGACGTCGTTCACGACGCGGTCGCCGATCCGGAGCGTGCCGCTCGAGATCTCCTCGAGCCCGGCGATCATCCGGAGGCTCGTCGTCTTCCCGCATCCCGACGGGCCGACGAGAACCATGAACTCGCCGTCGCCGATCTCGAGGTTGAGATCGTTGACCGCGAGCACGTCACCGTACTTCTTGGTGACATGGTCGAACGTCACTGTCGACATGACAGCTCCTCCTGACTGGTCGGGTCATCGCGGGCTCATGCATTCGGCCGGTCACGGCGAGCCGCGGCGGCGCGAACGAGCCCCGTACGAGGTGCCGGCTCAGGTCGGGCCATCGTAGTGGGGCGCCCCCCGCGGGGCAACAAGTTTCGAAACTGCAAGGTGGGGGAGTGGCAGGGCGCGGGCCGCCGCGGCGCGCGGCGCGCGGCCGCCACGCGGGGCGGGCGCCCGCGCGGCCCGCCCGGCGCACCCGGCCGCGCCTTTTTTCGCCCGCCCCGCGCGCGTCCGCGCGCTGCCACCGCTCGTCGGCTGGGCGGCATTCGGCCGGCCCGCGCTCTCCGAGCAACAAACGG
>DATFPL010000213.1:0-2231 GCA_035264845.1 Candidatus Limnocylindrales bacterium
CGTCGCAGGAACGGGTGGACCGCATTGCCCTGGATCGGTCCCGGCCGGATGATCGCCACCTCGACCACGAGGTCGTCCAGGCTCTGTGGCCGTGATTTCGGCAGCGTCTGCATCTGGGCCCGGCTCTCGACCTGGAAGACCCCGACCGTGTCGGCCGCCTGGAGCATCTCGAAGACCTCGGGGATCTCCTCGGGCATTCGATCGAGGTCGATGCACGTCGCGCAATCGTGCGTGATCAGCTGGAGCGTCTCGTCCATCGCGGCCAGCATCCCGAGCCCGAGCAGGTCGAGCTTGATCAGCTTCAGCGTCTCGACGTCGCGCTTGTCGTACTGGGCGACGACGCGGCCCGGCATCGTCGCCCGCTCGAGCGGCGCGATGTCGATGAGCGGCGCGGCGGTGACGAGCATCCCGCCGCTGTGGATCGAGAGATGCCGCGGGAAACCGTCGATCCGGGCACAGAACTCGAGCCAGCGCTCCCAGTCCGACATGCCGACGGTGCTGCCACCGCGCGGCTGGATTGACGGATCTGCGATCGAGCCCTCCGAGGTCCGAGGCGGAGCTCCGCGACGCCATCGGCCCGAGGATTCCACGCGGGCGACCGATGAGTGGCCGCCGCCGCGGCCCATCGTCGCGGGTGCCGGGCTGGGCCAATGATTTGGGCGACCGAGCCCGTCGACGTTGCGGCTCGGTGGCTCGACGACCCCGCTTTCGGGATCGAGCGGCCGTCCACCGACGGTCGACGGCGCGTACCCGGTGCCGCGGCCCGCGCGCAGCCACGCGACGCTCGCGGGCGTGTCGCCGGGCCCGCCCTCGTCGTCACCGCGACCACCCGGCCGAACCGCCGGCGGCGATTCGGGCGCCTCCTCCCACATCCCGGACCGCGACGGCCCCGGCGCGGCGGCTCCCCCGTCCCGCGTCCCGGACCGCGACGGGCCTCGCGCGGCGGCTGCTCCGTTCTGCATCCGCGATCGCGACGGCCCGGGCGCGGCCGCTCCTCCGTCCCGCGTCCCGGACCGCGACGGGCCTCGCGCGCGCGCTCCCCCGTCCGATATCGCCCCCATCGCTGCCGACTGGCGTTGTCCGGCGATAGGCACCCAAACGTCGGCGGCGCGAGTACCCTTGTCGCCCGCGATATCGGCCCCATCGATACCCGAACGCTGCGCGGCCGATAAGCGCGCCGCCGCGTCCGGCGCGTCAGAGCCTTGTGCCGCGTCCTCGTGCTCGGCTGAGCGATGGGGCCGATACCCGCCACCGGAAGTGCCGGACAAGGCCCGCGCGGCGTCCTCGGCGCGTGGCAACCGCCCATCCCCCCGCTCATCCTCCGGCCGATGGCTCGCGGGGGCGTCGCCTCGGCCCTCGGAGGGTCGACCGCCGGTCCGGTTGCCAATCCGTCCCCCGCGGCGGTGGTTGAGCTGGCCCATCCCGTCGGTGAGGCCGCGCTCGGCGGCCGTCGCCGCGGCCCGCGCTTCGGTGGCCTCGTCCTCGCCCGGTCGCCGGAAGAAATCGGCGAATCCGCCGTCCGCCTCGAGGTCGCGTCGGACCATCACCGAGTCGTATGTCTCGAGCGCTTTCGCGACGCGGTCGACGAGCGGCCGCGGGAACCCCAGCGCGTACCCGACCTCCCGAACCGCGGACCGCGCCCGGTAGGTCACGAGGTTGCACACCATCCCGGTGTGCTCCTCGCCGTAGCGCGCGTAGACGTACTGGATGATCTCCTCGCGCCGCTCCGAGCTGAAGTCGATGTCGACGTCCGGGTACGCCGTCCGCCCCTCGTTGATGAACCGCTCGAACAGCAGGTTGTGGCGGATCGGGTCGACACGGGTGATCCCGAGGACGTAGGCGACGATCGAATCCGCCGCGCTGCCGCGACCCTGCGCGGGGATCGCGTGCTCCTTGGCGAAGCGCATCAGGTCCCAGCAGATGAGGAAGAACTCGGCGAGCCCGGTCTTCTCGATGACGCCCAGCTCGTGGGCGAGCTGCTTGACGACCGGCGGCGTCAGCGGGTGGTAGCGATGGCGCGCGCCCTTCTGGCACAGGTCGACCAGATAGCTGAACGCCGTCTCGCCGGCCGGCACCGGAAAACCCGGAAAGCGGTACTGCTCGAACCCGAGGTCGACCGTGCACGCCGCCGCGATCTCGCCGGCCGTGGCGATGCCCTCCGCCCAGGCGCGGGCCACACGCTCGCTGGGGCCGGTCGTGGAGACCGGCGTGGCCGGCGGCAGCTCGGCAAG
>DATFPL010000214.1:0-3820 GCA_035264845.1 Candidatus Limnocylindrales bacterium
GCCGTTCACGCGGGTGCCCTGATCTCGTCCGCGCCGCCCGTTCTAGACTGGCCTCCTCGGGCGGAGGAGGCCAGTCGTTTCATGTTCTACGTCGCGAGCGGCAACGTCCCCCACAAGCGCCACACCCAGCACCGTGCACCCGACGGCTCCCTCTACGCGGAGGAGCTGTTCGGCGTCGAGGGCTTCACGGGGCGGAGCTCGCTCCTCTACCACCTCGTTCCGCCCACCCGGACGCACAAGGGCGAGGCGGTCCGGCGGGTGAAGCTCGACGAGGCCGATGACGACGCCCACCACCACCGGCTGATCAACACGAAGTCGCTTCAGCCGAAGGGCGACGCGATTTCCGGCCGTGTCCCGCTGTTCTTCAACAACGACGTCGTGATGGGCGTCGTGCGTCCGGCCGAGCCGATGCCCGCGGACACGTTCTATCGCAACGGCCAGGCCGACGAGATGGTCTTCGTCCACGAGGGGACCGGCCTCTGGGACACCGTGTTCGGCCCGCTCCGCTACGGGCCTGGCGATTACCTCGTCATCCCGATCGGGACGACGTACCGGCTCGACCCGGACGCCGGCAGCGCGCAGCGGATGCTGTGGCTCGAGGCGCCCAGCGAGATCGAGCCGCCGAAGCGGTACCGCAACGACTACGGCCAGCTGCTCGAGCACAGCCCGTACAGCCAGCGTGACATCCGCGTCCCGGACGCCGTCGCGCCGCGGACGGAGACCCGCGAGTTCGTCGTCCACGTCAAGGTCCGCGACCGGATCACGGCCTACCACTACCGCCACCACCCGTTCGACGTCGTGGGCTGGGACGGCTACCTGTGGCCGTACATCTTCAACATCGGCGACTTCGAGCCGATCACGGGCCGCGTCCACCAGCCGCCGCCGGTCCACCAGACGTTCCAGGCCCGGAACTTCGTCGTCTGCTCGTTCGTGCCGCGGAAGTTCGACTACCACCCGCTTGCGATCCCGGCGCCGTACAACCACTCGAACATCAACAGCGACGAGGTCATCTACTACGTCGCCGGCAACTTCATGAGCCGGCGGGGAGTGGACATCAGCTCGTTCACCCTCCATCCGGCGGGGATTCCGCACGGGCCCCACCCGGGCACCGCCGAGGCGTCGATCGGCAAGGAGGCGACCGAAGAGCTGGCGGTCATGGTCGACACGTTCCACCCGCTCCGGCTGACGAAGCAGGCGGCTGGAATGGAGGACGACCGCTACCCGTACAGCTGGCTGCCGCCGGAGGACGGAGGCGCCGAAGCGACCGAGTTGGCGAGCCGCGGACCGGAGGCGTTCCCGGACTAGCCCGCGGCGCGCATCCCGAGCATCTCGCGACACGCCTCGAGTCCCTCGACCTCGACTGTCGGCCGCGGCCGCGAGCGCCACGTCTCGAGCGTCAGCCTGTAGCGCTGCATGTCGCGCGCGACGCCACGCGGCGCGACGCGGTCGATGCCGTTCGGCTCGTAGCCGATCGCGGCCGACACCCGCGCCGACGCCGGATTGTCGACGAACGCGCCGCTCTCCGCGATCTCCGCTCCCAGGTGATCGAACGCGAGCGACAGCACGGCCTGGCGCATCAGGCGGCCCACTCCGCGTCCCTGGAACCCCCGTCCGAGCCACGATCCCGTCCTGACTGTCTGGAGTACCGCGAAGTTCGTCGCGCCGATGTCCTGGCAACCGGCCGGTTCGCCGCCGACGAACACCGCGAAGTCGAGCGTCCACTCGTGCGGCTCGATGTTCGTCCGCTGATGCCAGCGGAAGCGCACGAAGTTGCGATCGAACTCCGCGCCATCGACGTCCGTCCAGGGCACTGCGAACGGCATCTCTTCGGGCGGATGGACGCCGGCGCGCGCGAGGGCCGCGAGTGCCGCGATGTCGTCGTCGTTCGGGAGGCGCAATTCGAGGTCGCCTGTTCGGAGGCGCAGGTCGAGCGGCGGCCACAGCGCATTCGCCATCGCGGCATTATCAGCGGGTCGTTCGCCGCATTCGCGAGGAATCCGTGCCCGTCGACCCACCCCCGTCGTCGTTCCGCGCGCGGGTCCTTTCCCGCGAGACGTTGATTGGCACGTTCGTCAGCGGTGGATCGCCGGCCTTCGCGGAGATCTGCGCAGCGGCAGGATTCGACTGGGTCGTCATCGACCTCGAGCACGGCTACGGCACGGAAGGCGACCTCGCCGCACAGCTGGACGCCGTTGCCGGCCGGTCGTTCGCCGTCGTGCGGCCGCAATCGGGCGAGCGGCTGCGGATCGGGAGGGCGCTCGACCTCGGCGCGCCGGGGATCATGGTCCCGCGCCTCGACACGCCGGAGGAGGTCACGGAGGCGGTGACGTACCTGCGGTACCCGCCAGACGGCGTTCGCGGCGTCGCGCTGATGACGAGGGGTGGGGGACTCGGGACGGTGTCGCACGATGGTGTCGCCGGGCTGAACCGTTCGATCGTCGGCGTCGTCCAGATCGAGTCGCCGGTCGCCGTCAGAAACGCGGCCGCAATCGCTGCGATCGACGGCGTCGACGTCCTCTTCGTCGGCCCGTCGGACCTGTCGCACTCGATGGGGATCCCGGGACGGCTCGACGAGCCGGCGTTCGACGAGGCGCTCCAGGCGGTCGTGCGCGGCGCGGAGTCCGCCGGGAAGGCAGCCGGAATCCTGCTGCGGACCGGCGCGGACCTCGACCGCTACGTCGAGCTCGGCTACCGGTTCATCGGAATCGGGTCCGATCTCAACTTCGCTGGTGACGGCGCGCGGGCAGTCGTGGCGGACGCACGCAGCCGCTGACGCTATTCGTCGGCGAGCCGGACGACCGGCCGCGGCGTCCGCAGCGCCCCGCGACCGGTCTGCGCGACAACGACCCCGACGATGATCAGCGCACCGCCGGCGAGCTGGACGGGACCGAGCGACTCACCGAGGAGGATCGCCGCCAGCGAGATCGTCCAGATCGGCTCGATGGTGCTGAGCAGCGCCGCCTGCGCGGCGCCGATCCGCTGCGCGCCGGCGTAGAAGCCCTGGATCGCGAGGAACGTCGAGACGATCCCGATCCCGGCCATTCCCGGCCACGCCTGCGCCGGGACCGCCACGGGCGCGACGGCCTTGCCCGCGACAACGGCCGTGACCCAGTAGACGGCCGCCGTCGCGGTCATCATCAGCGCGGTTGCGGCGCTCGCCGCCGCGCCCGGCGCCTCGTGGTCGCTGCGACGCGCGGCGCTGCGACGCTCTCCCGATAGCCGCGCCGCGAGCACGATCCAGATGGCATAGATCACGGGCGACGCGACCACGAGGAGCAGCGGGACGAGCGGCGGCGCCTTCGCCGTGTCGATCCCGCCGACGGTCAGCGCGACGCCGGCAAGCGCGAGCGCGAGCGAGATCCACGCTCGCCGCCCCTCGAGCCGTCGCCCGATCCGCAACGACAGGACCGCGACGAGAGCCGGGTAGATGTAGACGATGAGCGCGGCGAGCGACGCGTCGACGGACTCGAGCCCCGCGTAATACGTCCCTGAGTTCCCGACGTACAGGACGCCCAACCCGAGCGACACCGCGACGACGCGTCGGTCGAGTCGGCGCAGGCCCGCGCGGCGCGCCGGCGAAGCGAGGAGCCACAGCCACGCGAGCGACGCCCCGAACAGGAACCGCCATGCACTAAGGACATGCCAGTCGACGCCCGCCGCGTAGACGGGCTTGGCGAAGAGCGCACCGCTCCCAAAGCCGCACGCGGAAACAAGAACGAGCGCGACCCCGAGGCCGCGGCGGCGGTCCACCGGTCGGAGGCTAGCAGCGACGGGCCGTCCGTAGCCCAGCGCCTCGCGGTTGCCGGCGTCAGGTGTCGGT
>DATFPL010000215.1:0-2269 GCA_035264845.1 Candidatus Limnocylindrales bacterium
TCTCGTAGAGCATGCTCGGGTGCATCGGGCCGCCGCAGAACGGACAGGCCGGATTCGCGGCCGCGACCGCCGGCGACACGGAGATGCCCCACGGCAGGCTCGTCGGCGTCCCGAGCGGCAGCTCCGAGAGGAGGCAGCCGACCCGTCCGATGGCGGTCGCGATCGGGATCGCCAGGACATAGGAATCGCCGGTCGAGCGCGTGTACCCGAACGCTCGCTTCGCGGCGACGATCGCGACATACCCGCCGGCGATCGCGCCGAGGATGCTCTTGCCGCTGTGCTCGATCGCGACGGTCAGCGGGACCTCCCCGAACGCGGCGTAGTACGAGGGATGCTCCCAGGCCGTGATGACGCGGGCACCGAACGCCGCGCCGAGAATCGAGGCGAGCGAGATCCAGACGATCGTCGGACCCAGGATCCCGCGCCGGCGGAGCTCGACGTAGTAGATCGACAGCCCGACGGCGATCGCGAGCAGCGTGAACGCGTCGTGCGTGCCGATCGTCCACGGACCCACGTTCGCGAGGACTGGATGCACTGGCCCCCTCCCGGCTCGGGGCGAGTCTACCCGCGCGCGACGGCGTCGCGTTGGACGGCTACACTCCGCGTCGTCGATGAGGGTTCCCACCGCGCGCCCGAGCGCGATCACGCCCGTCCATCCACCGCTCTTCGGCGCCTGGTTCATCCTGTTCCTGCTGAGCCAGAACCTCGACGAGGTGAGCATCGGCGACGCGCTGCCGGTGGTCGCGATCGCAGCCGTCGGCGCGACGATCGCGACGCTCGCCGCGGCGCTCATCCTCCGCGGTATGCGGCGCGGCGCCCTCGTCGCCGGTGCAGCGACGATCGGCTTCTTCGCGTACGGGCACGTCGCGAACGCGCTTCAGCCCATCGGCGTCCCGGGCTGGCTCCAGCAGGTCGGCTGGCTCGCGCTGCTCGTGGTCGCGCTGATCGTCGCCGTCAAGGGTGGCGACCGCACCCTGGTCCCGGTGACCCGCGGCCTCAACGTTGTCGCGCTCGTCCTCGTCGTCACCGCGCTCGCCACCATCCTGCCGCACGAGCTCGCCCGGCCCGCCCGCGGTGTCGAGACGGTCGCCGTGCCCGGCGCCGGAACCCAGTCCGGCGCGAAGCGTGACATCTGGTACCTGATCTTCGACCGCTATGCCCTCGCGAGCGAGCTGAAGAAGGCGTACGGAATTGACAATCCGCTCCCGCAGTGGCTGACCGATCACGGCTTCTACGTCGCGGCGGACAGCCACGCCAACTACGTCAAGACGGTCCTCTCGCTCGCTTCGTCGTTGAACATGACGTACCTCGACGACGTCGCGAAGCGGATGGGGGCCGACAGTGACGACCACGGCCCGATCAACGACATGCTCCACGCCCATGCCCTCGCGCAGTTCCTGAAGCCGCAGGGTTACGAGTACGTCCACGTCGGCGGCCGATTCCAGCCGACGAACGTCAATCCGTACGCTGACGAGAACCCGACGCCCGATACCGCTTCGGACTTCTCGAGCGCCGTCGTCGACACGTCCGTCATCCCGGCGCTGACGCGGAGGTTCGGGATCACGAAGTCGACGCCGAGCCGCGAGCGCTACTACAGCGCGGGCCAGTTCCAGTTCCGCGTGCTCGACTCGCTCGTCGAGCGGACGGGCAAGCCGCGGCTCGTCTTCGCCCACCTCCTCATCCCGCACCCGCCGTATGTCTACGCCGCGGACGGCTCGTTCGTGCCGACGGAGGACGATCCGCACCGGATGGCCCAGCAGTACGGCGCGATGATCACGTACCTCAACGGCCGAATCGAGGCGCTCATGACGAAGCTTCTGGCGCTGCCCGAGGACCGCCGGCCGATCATTGTGCTGCAGGCCGACGAAGGCCCCTACCCGGCGCGCTACAACGCGAACACCCGGACGTTCGACTGGTCGAAGGCCACCAACGACGAGCTCCGCGTGAAGTACGGCATCTTCAACTCGTACTACCTGCCGGGTGTCGGCAACAGCGGGCTGTACCCGTCGATCACCCCGGTCAACAGCTTCCGGCTCATCCTGTCGAAGTACTTCGGGGCGAATCTCCCGCTGCTCCCCGACCGGATCTACACGTCGCGCGAAAAGTTTCGACCGTACGACATGACCGACGTGACCGACCGGATGAAACAGCCGTAGGCTTGGCGGGGGCTAGTCGCGGACGAGGATGCCGAGGCGCGCCCGAAGCGCATCGGCGCGCGAGCTCTCCGGCACGACCGCGACGCGCGCCAGGAGGTTCGCGGCGACCTGGC
>DATFPL010000216.1:0-18127 GCA_035264845.1 Candidatus Limnocylindrales bacterium
GTGCGTTCGGGCTCAAGCTCGACGTCGCGAGATCCCCACTCCTGGTTCGCGCCGGTGATGAGGTGAACGACGTCGGAGCCGCTGAAGAAGTCGACCGTGGTCCCGACCGGGACCCGCGTGACCGTCGGCGCGAAGGCGCACGGCATGACCTTGATCTGGCTGTCGGTGCCCTCGGTGCGTGGCGGCATCTCAAAGCTGTGGTAGCAGGGATCGCCCGCCAGCGCGGCGGGCGCGACGCCGAGACCGACTGCGATCAGGGCAACGGTAGCGACAGAGGCAGCAAGGCGGCGCATCGGGACCTCCGGTGTCGGGACTCGAGTCGCCCCAACTACACCGGCCGTCGCCCGCTGGTTCCGCCCCTTGCGCCACCCACCAGGGGTAGTGCGGGAATGCGGAGCTCCGGGAATCTCCCGTCAGTTGCGAACCACGTGACGCACTGACACCGAATCCGGGTCGTTCCGGGTGCACCACTCCGCCTCGCGGACGTCGCGCACCTGCGAACCATTCCGCGCAGCGGCCCATCAGCATGCTCGCACAGGGCACGAACCCGCTGGCGGAGCCCCGCGCCCGGGCGCGCTAGTCGACGATCGTCTGGCTCTGCTCGCGCATGAACTGCTGGACGTAATAGAAGCCGCCACCGGCCTTGCCGGTCGCCGTGCTCCCCTTCCAGCCGCCGAACGGCTGGATCCCGGGCCAGGCTCCCGTCGTAGAGCCCGCCCGTCGGTTCACGTACACGACGCCCGCCTCGATCTCGTCGAGGAAGCGGTCAGCCTCCGCCTTGTCCTCCGAGTAAAAGCCCGCGGTCAGTCCGAGCACGGTGTCGTTCGACAGCCGCAGCGCCTCGTCGATCGAGTCGACGGCAGCGACGACGGTGAACGGCAGGAACAGCTCGTCGCGGAACAGGCGGTGGTCCCTGGGCAGCTCCGTGGCGATCGTCGGGGCAACGAAGAAGCCCTTGTCGAGGGCGTGCTCGGTGACCTTCTCGCCGCCGATCACAAGTCGACCATCGCGCCGCGCCTCGGCGACCGCCGTCTCGTATCGGTCGACGGCCTTCTGGTTGATGACGGGGCCGAGCCAGTTCTCGCGCTTGACCGGATCGCCGATCGTGATCGCCTCCGTCTTCTCGACGAGCCGTCGGACGAGCTCGTCGTGGACCGGCCGCTCGACGTAGACGCGGCTGTTGGCCGAGCACTTCTGCCCGGAGAACCCGAACGCGGACCGCATGATCCCCTCGGCCGCCTCGTCGAGGTCGGCCTTGCGCGACACGATCGCCGGATTCTTGCCGCCCATCTCGACGATCACGGGCTTCGGATAGCGCCTGGCGAAGTTCTTGTAGAGGCCCCAGCCGACCTCGAACGAGCCGGTGAAGATGATGCCGTCGACGCCGTCGTTCTCCTGGATCTCCGCGCCGACGGACTCGCCCGGCCCCGCGACCATGTTGAAGACGCCCGCGGGCAGCCCCGCATCGATGAACGTCTGGGTCAGGAGCGCCCCCGAAAGGGGCGCATCCGACGACGGCTTGTAGACAACGGTGTTGCCGGCGACGAGGGCGCCGCCGCACGGGCCGCCCGACAGCGCGAACGGAAAGTTGAACGGGCTGATCACGCCCCACACACCGTACGGCTTGAGCACCGAGCGCGTGTGGACGGCGGCGTCGCCGAGGTTGCCCATCACGTCGTCGAAGCCGTGGTTGCGCTCCATCATGTCGCACGACCAGCGGATCAGGTCCGCCGTCTCCTCGACGTCGCCGAGCGCCTCCAGTCGGTTCTTGCCGACCTCCGTCGCGAGTAGCGCGCCGAACTCCATCTGGCGCTCGCTGATGATGTCGGCCGCTCGACGGAGCAGCTGGACACGTTCCTGCCACGGCCGCCGGCCCCATGCCGGGAACGCCGCCCGTGCCGCCGCGACTGCATCCTGAACGTCCTTCCGCGTTCCCTTCGCAAACGTGCCCATCACCGAGCCGTCGATCGGCGTCCGCTTCTCGAACGTGCCCTCGCCATCGCGCCACTGCCCGCCGACGTAGTTCTTGTGCGACTGGCCGAGGATCGAGCGGACCTTCTCGACGCCCGCGTCGAACTGCGCGTGGAGCTCCTCGTTGTCGTTCCGCAGCGTCGCGTACGTGATCTTCAGGCGGGGCTTCGATTCGGTCGTCATGGGGCACCCTCGGCTCGAACAGATGGGCGGCCAGTCTAGCGCGGTGGACGGTCGGGCCGGCCGAAGCGCTCCGGTAGACTCCGCCCGGGGAACCAGGGAGGACGGCCCACGATGGGACTGCTCGACGGGAAGAAGGCGCTGATCTTCGGCGTCGCCAACGACCATTCGATCGCGTGGGGCATCGCTCGGGCGCTCCACGACGAGGGGGCGACCGTCGGGTTCTCGTCGGTCGAGAGCCTGATCGAGAAGCGGGTCCGGCCCCTCGCGAGCTCAATCGGCTCGACGTTCGTGGAGCCGTGCGACGTGCAGTCCGACGACCAGATCCGCGACGTGATGGACAAGTGGCGGACGGCGGAGGGCGACCTCGACATCCTCGTCCACGCGCTCGCGTTCGCGAAGCGGGAGGACCTCGAGGGAGGCTTCGTGCGGACCTCGCGCGAGGGCTTTGCGCTCGCGCTCGACGTCTCCGCCTACTCGCTCGTCGCACTGGCTCGCGAGGCGCGGCCGCTCCTGAAGGCCGGCTCGAGCGTCATCACGCTGACCTACTACGGCGCCGAGAAGGTCGTCGGCAACTACAACGTCATGGGCGTCGCCAAGGCCGCGCTCGAGGCGTCCGTCCGCTACCTTGCCGCGGACCTGGGGCCCGACGGGATCAGGGTCAACGCGATCAGCGCGGGGCCTGTCCGCACACTTGCCGCCGCCGGGATCGCCGGGTTCAAGAAGATGTACGGCGCGTTCGCCGAGGTCGCCCCGCTCCGTTCGAACATCACCATCGAGGACGTCGGGAAGACCGCGGTCTACCTCGCCTCGGATCTGTCGAGCGCCGTCACGGGTGAGGTCATCTACGTCGACGGCGGATTCAACGTCCTCGGGGTCCCGACAGGCGACGCGTAGTCCGCGCCGCTCCAGCCGCGGCTACTCCGCGACCGTGCCCGTGAAGTCCTTGACGTAACGGGTCCGGGTGGGACCCTCCTCGACGAGCTCCTCCTCTTCCGGCTGCTCCACGGCGTCCTCGGCTGGGCGGATCCATGCTGCCCGCGCTCGGTTGACGAGCAGCGTCTGCCAGCGCTCCTTGCACGGCTTGCCGGCGCGCGTGTACTGGATGATCGAGTCCGTCAGCGGGACGAGGAGCTCGTTGCCGGTGAGCAGGGCGTCGAGACCCTCGGTCGTTGCCGCGATGGCCGCCTCGGGTCGGACGTGGATGTCGCCGGTGACGACATACCGGCCGAGCCCGAGCTGGACGTGTCGCACCTCGGTCCGCGTGCGACGCCCCTCGAAGCCGCGGCGGCCGGTCGCGACTACGGCAAGAAAATCGCCGCATGGCACCGTCACGGCGCCGCCTTCGAGCGGACCCAGGTCGACGTCCTCGACGGAGGCGTCCCGAATCACGACGCGGGCGACCGAGTTGAGCATGTCGCTCAGGCGGTCGTCGGTCAGCGGGATCGAGCCAACGATGCGCGAGTCGGCCGTGAAGCCGACGAATGCGATGGCCATGCCGGGAGGGTCGCGGTGCGTCCGGGAACCGGCAACCGCCCGTTGGTCATGGACCCGCTGGTCCTCGCGTCAGCCGCTCGCGCGCCGTCCCAGGAGCTGCGCCTCAGGCCTCGCCGTCGCCCTCGCCGGCCCAGAACCAGACCCGCGCCGAGTCGACGTACCCGACGGCCAGCCGTCGAAGCCTTCGCCCAAGCTGGTTGCCGACGGTCCGACGCCGCTCGAGCTGGCGGACGGGCGGCGGGGCAACGAGGCGGGGCGGCGGGGCGGGTACGACGATCGGGATGGAGGGTGCATCGACGACGACCGGGGCCGCCGCGGCGACGGGGATCGGCAGCGTGACCGGCGGCTTGCCGCGGCCGGCATGCCAGGTCGGGATATCCGCCCACGCGCGTGGCCGCGCCGCCGCCGGCCGCCACTCGTCGAGCGCGTTGGGCACCTCGAGCCTGCCGTCGACGAGGTCGTCGAAGGTGTCGCCGTCGACCCGCTCGTGCTCCACGAGGTAGGCCGCCAGCCGACGAAGCAGGTCGATGTGCTCGACGAGCGTCCGCGACGCCTCGGCGTAGGCCTCGTCGAGGATCGCCCGCGTCGCACGAGTCGCGGCCGCCTGGACGTCCGACGGCAGGTTGCCGCCCGTTCGCGCGACGAGGAACGACAGGCTGCCGCGCCCGGACGTCCCGTGATCGTTCGAGTCGGGGTCGCGACCCATCCCCCACCGGGTGACCATCAGGGTCGCGATTCGGTTTGCCTGCTCGAAGTCGTTCGCCGCGCCACCGGTCACTTCCTGGAACAGGAGCTCCTCCGCCGCGCGACCGCCCATCAACGCAACGAGGCGCGCACGGAGGTCGGATTCGGCCGGCAGGTCGTTGTCCTCCTGCGAGCTGACGGTCACGCCGAGCGCCTCGCCGTGGGCGAAGAGGCTGATCTCCTCGACCTTGCGACGATCGCCGTGGACGCGGCCGCAGATCGCGTGCCCGACTTCGTGTGCGGCGATGATTGAGCGCTCCCGCTCGTCCATAGAACGACGACGGCCCGTCCCGACCGCGACCTTGAGCCAGCCGCCGTGGACGTCGTCCGCGGCGAGACCCGCGGCGTGCCGGCGGGCGGCGAGGATCGCGGCCTCGTTCATGAGGTCGGCGAGCTGCGCACCGGAGAACCCGTACGTCTTGCGCGCGACGACGTCGAGGTCGACGTCTGCGTCGAGGGGCTTGCCGCGCGCATGGACGGTAAGGATGTCGCGCCGGCCGACGACGTCCGGCAGCCCGACGTGGATCTTCCGGTTGAAGCGGCCGGGACGCAGGACCGCGGGATCGAGGATGTCGACCCGGTTCGTGGCCGCGATGACGACGACGCCGTCGGTCGAGCTGAAGCCGTCGAGCTCGACGAGGAGCTGGTTGAGGGTCTGCTCGCGCTCCTCGTGGCTGTTCGCGCCACCGCGCGCCTTGCCAAGGGCGTCGAACTCGTCGATGAAGATGACTGCCCGGCCGTAGCCGCGAGCCTGCGCGAACAGCTCGCGGACCCGCCGCGACCCGACGCCGACGTACTTCTCGATGAACTCCGCGCCGGACGCGGCGAGGAACGGAACCTCGGCCTCGGCGGCGACAGCGCGAGCGAGCATCGTCTTGCCGGTGCCGGGCGGGCCGTAGAGGAGGACGCCATGCGGGATCCGCGCACCGAGCTTCTCGAAACGCTCGGGAGCGCGGAGGAACTCGATCGTCTCCGTCAGCTCGAGCTTGGCCTCCTCGCAGCCCGCGACGTCGTCGAGTCGCACCGCCACGACGGCCGTGTCGGCGGCCTCGGCAACATCCGTCCTGCGTCGGCGCGGGAGGATCGTCATGAAGCCCGCCTCGCGGCTTCCGCCGTTCGACCGCCCGACCATCCGGTAGGCGAGCGCGAGGAGTAGCCCGAGCAGCACGAACGGGACGACCCAGCCGAGCAGCGTTCGGACAGGATCCGCGGGAGTCGTCTCCCCAGATCGGCCCGCACGCGCGACCGCCCAGGCATCGGCCGTCAGCAGATCGCCGTGACCAAGGCTCGCGAGGGCTGCGGCGGCGGATCCCGGATCGACCGTCAGGTCGACCTTGATGAGGCGGCCGTCGGTCGCCTTCGCGACGAGGATCGCCGGTGCGCCGGCATCGCCTGCCCTCGGGACGGTGATCGCGGCTACGTCGCCGGCATCGGCATGATGGGTGAGATCCGCGAGGGACCACGACCCCGCGTAGACCGTCGACGCAGTCGCCGGGGCGATCGTCGGCTGACGCGACGCGAGCAGCGTCGTGGCGCCGAGGCCGAGTCCGGCGACCGCTAGGACCGCGACGAGGATTGCGGATCGGGGATGCCGGAGCGCATGCGCCAGCAGCGAACGAAGAAGCCGGCGAAGGCGGGTGACGGACGGACTTCGCATGAACCGAACCGATGATGCCGGTGGCGGTGACGGTGAGGCATCACGCAGCCGTACCAGAGAGTCCTACGTCGGATGCACCGTTTTCACCCCGGCGGCCTCTCCGCGCCGGCGGCCCCTTCGCCCCCGATGCGTCCTCCGCCGCGGCTGTCGGCGCCCTCTCGGGTGCTGCCGCGATCTGCCCGGCGACATCCTACCGGCCACCGGCGATGGCTGCTGGTCGACGGGGTGCGGGTGAGGTTGCGGCTCGGGGTCCGCGCCACCCCTCGTCGACGACTTCGGATGGTCGATATCGTCCCCATCGCTACTGCCAGCACGACGGTCGCCGACACCGGGGCGTGCCGTGGCCCTTCGACTGCCCGGCATCGCCCTCATCGATCATCCGCGCACGTTCAACCGTTAGGCCGCGCGACACCGCGCGCCTATCGCGCGGGACCCCCAGGCGGCAGCGATGACAGCGATATGCCACTCCTCAGCCGGGAGCCGGTGACGTTGGACCGCTTGAGTCGCCGCGTCCCTCGCGGAACCATGCATGGGTGGACGGCGGCGCGCTTCACGCCCCGACGGGCGGCCCCCACCAGACGCTCGCGGCGATGATCACGTACAGGCCGACGAGCGCCATCCCCTCGAGCCACGTCGATTCGCCGTCGTAGACGACGAGCGCCGCGAGGATCGCCGCGAGCGTGACGGCGGACAGCAGGAGCGGCGAGAGGACGAGCGTGAGCGCCGGTCCGCCGATGACGACGCTCGCGAGGACGAGCGCCGGGGTCATTGCCAGGGCGACCTGGAGGCTGCTGTTGAGGATCAGGCTGATCGCGAGGTCGGTCCGGTTTCTGATCGCCATCTGGATCCCAACGACGTTCTCGACGGCGTTGCCGGCGATGGCGACGATGACCAGGCCGACGAACGCCTCCGACAGTCCGAGCTGGCCCATCGCCGGCTTGAGGGCATCGACGAACCACTCGCTTACGAACGCCGCGCCGAGCCCCGCGCCACCGAGGATTCCGAGCGCCAGCGGCATAGGCCACCGTGATTCGCCGCTGACCTCGACGGCACTTGCGCCCGGCCCGCCGCCGATCGAGAACGGGATCGACGCCGCGAAGACCACGAGCAGGACGACGGCGCAGATGACGGACAGGTCGCGGGCGTGCCCGACGTCAGGCCCACCGGGCGCCGTCGCGACCGTCGGGATCGCGAGTGCCGCGACCGCGAGTACGAGGAGCGTCGCGATCATCCGGATCGGCTGCGTCCCGAACCGCTGGACGCCGTTGCGGACACCGCCGGCCACGAATGCGAGACCGAGGACGAGCAGCGAGTTTGCGAGGATCGACCCGATGAGCGCCGTCTGGACCAGGACGACGAGACCGGCCCGCAACGCGAAGAGGCTGATGAAAAGCTCGGGGAGGTTGCCGAGCGCGGACTGGAGGACGCCCGTCGCGCCGGGTCCGAGTCGCTGCCCGAGCTGATCCGTTCCCGCGCCGACGAGCCCGGCCAACCCCGCGAGCGCGACCGCGGCGACGACGAAGACGGCCACGCTCCCCGCGCCCGCAACGCGCAGCGTGGCTGTCGCCACGGTGGCCGCGACGCCGACGACGAGGAGGATCGACGTCGATCGCCCCAGCATGGCCGGAATGGATGACGCCCGGGACATCGCGGGATCATAGGCGAGCGCTCGCGCGCGCTCGCGCGAGGACACGGTGAGCAAATCGAACGGCTACGACGCTTCGGCGGCGTCACGGCGTTGTAATGCGAACCCGTTGTCCGTGTCGGTCGCGCGTCGCGCGTCGACGCGACGATCCGCTCGGCGCCGGAGGCCCGGCGCGGGGACGGACAAGGGGGACACGATGTACGACGCGACCTGGCAGACCGACGACACAGCGTGGGGCTGTGACTGCGCCGACTGCCGGATGTATCGAGTCTGGGAGACCGAGGGGACAGACGACTGGGAGCCCCGGCCCGACGGCTGGACGGCGTGGGCCGCGCCGTCGGACGGCAGCGCTGCAGCGAACGTCGAGACGACCGTCCGCGCGGGCTGACCCGCTCGCCGTCCCGCCCGCCGCGCGTCACCGGACGCGCGCTGTCTCGCGCGCAGGTCGCTCACGCCACCCCTCGATCGGCGATGATGCTTTGCAGATGTGCCGCATGGATTCGAGGGACCGGCGTTGACCGACGACTCGCGATCGATCGAAGCGATCGCGACGGCGTGGCTCGACGCAGAACGTCGTGCGACCGCAGGTGACAACCTCGCCGGTCTCGAGGATCGCGCCCGCGCGCTGAGCGACAGCTACGACGCCGCCATTCGCGACGCGTCGTCGGAAGAGCTCCGTCTGGCGTGGGAGGCAGCGAAGCTCATCCAGTCGCGCTCCGAGATTGGGTCTGCCGACTGGGCCGCGGCGCGTCAGGTGTCGGAGCTACTGCGCGCGGAGTACGCAGCATCCCGCAACGGTACGACACCGGCAGCTGCGGACTGATCGACGCGCGAACAACGCGCGCGTCCGGCTGCGGCGATGCGCGGACGACACGACGCATGACGAGCGCGATTCCGCTCGGACTGCAGCGCGACCGACGACGCGAATCGCGGTTGGCGTGGAGCGATTCGCACATTCGAGACGTCGCGTGTCGGAATCGCGAGTAGAAAAAAGTACTAATCGTTTGGGCCCGGCGAGCAGCGTGCGAATCCGGCTCGCGGGCGGTACACGCATGCGTCGCTCGCGCTGCGCCGAACGGCGCGCAACGTGATCAGTGATGGAGCGGGAGACGGGGTTCGAACCCGCGACATTCAGCTTGGAAGGCTGACGCTCTGCCAACTGAGCTACTCCCGCCCGCGGCGCCGTCGAAGGTGCCGACGACAACGTAGCACGGCCGCGCCGGCGGCGGCCAAATCGTCTCTCGCGATGCCGTCCACGCACGAATCCAGCGCGGCACGACGCGACGACGGTGTCGTCCGTCGGTCGAACGCGAACCGCGTGCGCACGCCGCGACGCCGCCTGTTGCCACCTCTGCGCGATCGCGCGTCGCCGTCGCCCGCGCCGCTTGCCTCCTCGCGCGCGCGTCGATTCGATTCCCGTTCGCGGCGCCAGGACCGCGGCGCCGGGCAGCGGCGTGGTCGCCGCGGGCAGCGCCGTCGCGACGATTCGGCGCCCGCCGCGAGCGCGATTCGCACGTCCCGCGACGCGTCGCTGGGGCAGTGAGTAGTACTTAGGGACCATTGGGGCACTCGTTAGTCCCTGCTATACCGCGCTCGCCGTTCGCACTGGCGGCGGTGAAACAACATCGGAGGTATCGCATGGCGTCCCCTGAGCGTAAAAAGGTCGCGGCGAAGCCCAAGCGGGCAAGCGCGTCGACCAGCGCGTCGTCTTCTTCGAAGATGGCCGCGAGCCCGATGACGGCTGCCGCCCCCAAGGCTCCGGCGCGACCCAAGTCCGCGCGCAAGACGACGACCCGCCGCAAGGTGGCCGCTCGTCCCGCCGCGGCGCGTTCGAAGACGACCGCGCGCAAGACCACCGCTCGCCCGAAGGCAGCGGCTCGGCCGAAGGCGACTGTCCGCAAGGTCGTCGCGAAGAAGGCCCCCGTCCGCAAGGCCGTCGCGAAGAAGGCCCCCGTCGCGAAGAAGGCAGTCGCGCGCAAGCCCGTCGCTCGCAAGACGACGGCTCGCCCGAAGGCCGCCACGGTCCGCAAGCCGGCCGTCCGCAAGACGACCGCTCGCAAGGCCGCGGTTCGCAAGCCGGCCGTTCGCAAGACGACCGCTCGCAAGACGACCGCTCGCAAGACCACCGCGCGCAAGCCGGCCGCCCGTCGCACGACGGCCGCGCGCACGCGTCGGCCGGCAGCTCGCCGGACGACTGCGCGGAGCGCTGCCAAGAAGTAGCCCAGCGCGTGAGCCACGCTCACGCACCAAAGGCCCGGCTCCCGACCATTCGCGGTCGTCCGCCGGGCCTTTTCGATTTCCCGGGACGTTCGTCATCGGACAGGGACGACGAAACGGCTACGTTGCTGCAAGGTTCAGGGCTGGTCGTAGCCCGCGGAATTGTCTATCCTCGCGGTCCCCGGCGAGGAGACCAAGCGATGCCGACGAACATGCCGCCCGCCCCCAGATCGGACGCGCAGATGACGACACCCCAGGTCGTCAGGTCCGGGCCACCCGTGCCGACACGGCTTCAGCTGCCCGGTGGCTACTACGACCCGGACTCGGCCACGTTCGACGAGATGCGTCCCGCCAACGTCGACGCGCTCATGACGTCCACCACGCCGGTGGCGCCGCGCCCGGCGCTCGCGCGCTCTTCCTCGTAACGGGCGAGCGGCCGCCCGCCGGCGGTCAGCCCTTGCGCTCGAGGATGGGGCGCGCCTTCGCGGGATCGTCAACGACGAACGCGAACATCGCGCGATCGCCCCATCGACCAAGGAACAGGTGGCCGTAGATATTGACGCCCGCGTCGGCGAGCGCCCGCGAGATCCGCGCCATGCCGCCCGGCTTGTCGTCGACCTCCGCGAGGATCGACTCGCCCTCGATGAACGTGTAGTTGCCGGCCTCGAGGATCTGGCGCGTCGCGTCGTCGTCGGCCGTCGTCATGATGACGTGGCCTGCGCCACCGATCCCTCCGCCGCCGATCGCACGCAGGTCGACGCCGCGCGCCGCGAGCGCCTCGGCGAGCGTCGCCATCGCCCCGGGCTCGTTGTCGAGCTGGACGACGAACTGGTTGGCCATCCGGCGATTCTAGCGGCGACGGGACGGCGGTGGACCCGCTACGTGACTACGCCCCGCGGTGCTCGGTCGCCCTGATCTCCACGGCGCGGCGGAACGCGTCCACGTACTTCGGCGCGGAGCCCGTCGTCCAATCGAAGTCCTGCGCCATCCCGCGGTCGACAAGCGAATCCCACCCCGCGCCGCCGGTCGCGAACCGCGCGATCGCAGCACGACACGCGGCGAGCAGCGCGACCGGCGTCGCGTCGTCGAACGCGAACCCCGTCCCGCGGCCCGGGCTCGACAGTTCGTCGACAACGGTGTCGCGGAGCCCGCCCGTCCGTCGCACGATCGGCGGCGAGCCGTAGCGCAGCGCGATCATCTGGCCCTGCCCGCACGGCTCGAACCGCGACGGCATGGCGAACAGGTCGATGCCCGCGTAGATCCGGCGCGCGAGCGCACGGTCGAAGCGCTCGAGCAGCGCGACCCGATCCGGCCGGCGCGCAGCGACATCGCGGAGCGATGCGACGAGCTTCGCGTCGCCGCTGCCGAGGACGACGAGCCGCGCATCCGCGATGAGCGACGGCGCCGCCCCGGCGAGGAGGTCGAAGCCCTTCTGCGGGTCGAGCCGCCCGATCATCCCGATGACCGGCGACGGATCTCTCGGATCGAGTCCCAGCTCGACGAGCAGCTCGCGCCGGCACGCCGCCTTGCCGCGCACGTCACCGCGCGAGAACGGCGCGACGATGTCGCGATCCGTCGCCGGATCCCACAGCGTCGTGTCGAGCCCGTTGAGGATGCCGACGAACCGGTCGCCCTTGGCGCGCAGCGTTCCGTTGAGTCCCATCCCGTACTGCGGCGTCAGCGCCTCGGCCGCGAAACCAGGGCTCACCGTGTTGACGAGCTCGGCGTGATCGATTCCCGCGCGGAGGAGGTCGAGGCCCGCGTCCTCGACGAGAATGGGATCGCCGACGGCGAGCCCGAGCTCGCGCAACCGCTCGCGCGGCACCCACCCGTGGTAGGCGAGGTTGTGGAGCGTCATGACCGCCGCGGCGCGGCCGATGACGGGATCGTCGGCGTACCAGCGGTCGCGGAACACGACCGCCGGCGCGGCGTGCCAGTCGTGGAGGCTGAGGACGTCGGTGGCGCGGCCGTCCGCGCGGATCGCCTCGAGCGCGGCGCGGCAGAAGAGACCGAACCGCCACGCGTTGTCGGCATAGTCCCCTGCCGCGTCACCGTAGAAGCCGTCGCGATCGAAGGCGGGCGGATGGTCGACGAGGCGGAGCCGGTAGCCATCGGCGGCGACGTCGACGATCCGGACCTCCGTCGTCCCGGTCAGGGCCGTCGGATCGGGGACGCGGATCGGCGTCACTGGCGCTCCCTCCGGGACGGGCACGCTGCGGTACCGCGGCAGGTAGACGTCGATCGGCGCGTCCACCGGCGCACCGGGCTGCGTCCCGAGCGCGCGCGCCAGTGCGTCGACGACGTCGGCCAATCCGCCCGTCTTGGCCCACGGCTCGCATTCCGCCGCGATGAACGTGACTCGCATCTGGCGATCGTACCGACCGACGCGCCGGGCAGCAGCGTCCGCACGATCGGCCGCGGTGCGAGGGCCGCGACGCTCCTCGCGAGCGGCCTCGTGGCGCCGAGCAATCGCTCCGCCGGCCTGGCGATTGCGAGGCAAATGCGACCATTCCCCGGCGCGACCCACACGACTAAACCGGTTCACGCGCACGGATCGACCCGCTATGATCCGCGCTCATGGATCCCGCCGTTCGCGTCCCGTCGATCCCGGGCGCCTCGTTCCGGCTGCCACCGCAGCTCGAGGGCCTCCGCCGCCTCGCCTACAACCTGTACTGGAGCTGGCACCCGCGGGCGAAGATCCTGTTCAGCCGCATCGACGCTGCGGCGTGGACGCGCTACCGCAACCCGATCGCGGTGCTGATGAACCCGCCGGCTTGGGGGCCGCTGCTCGACGACCCGGCATTCATGGCCGAATACGAGGACGTCGTCGCCGAATTCGACCGCTACATCGCAAACGGCGCCGACCATTGGTTCCGGCGGCGCCATGGCGACCGGCTCAAGGGTCCCGTTGCCTACTTCTGCGCCGAGTACGGCTTCTATGAATCGCTCGGCATCTACTCGGGCGGCCTGGGCGTGCTCGCGGGCGATCACACGAAGACGGCCAGCGACATGGCCCTGCCGTTCATCGGCGTCGGGCTGCTCTATCGCAAGGGCTACTTCCGACAGACGATCGATGCCGACGGACACCAGGAGCACGCCTACCCCGACTACGACCTGTCGCGGCTCCCGCTGACGCGCGTGCAGGGCCACGACGGCGAGCCGCTCCAGGTCAGCATCGAGCTCCCGGGACGGCAGCTCACCGTCGCGGTGTGGTGCGCACAGGTCGGGCGCGTTCCGGTTCTGCTGCTCGACACGGACCTGCCCGACAACGACGACGCCGACCGGCCGATCACGCACATCCTCTACGTCCGGGGCCGCGAGATGCGGCTGCACCAGGAGCTCGTGCTCGGCGTCGGTGGCGTGCGCGCAATCCGGGCCCTCGGAATCGCGCCAGCGGCGTGGCACCTCAACGAGGGTCATTCCGCGTTCCTCCTGGCAGAGCGGGCACGCGAGCTCGTCGCGGCGGGCATGCCGCTCGAAGCGGCCTGGGACAGCATCCGGGCCAACAGCGTGTTCACGATCCACACGCCCGTGTCCGCGGGCAACGAGCGGTTCGAGTCTGATCTCGTCCGCCGCGTCGCCGGTCCGCTGCTCGACGGGGACGGCCGACCGAACACCGGCGGCGTTCCCACGCCACGCGTACTGCAGCTGGGGCTCGGCGTCGACGGCGACACGGGCCAGTTCGACATGACGGCCTTCTCGCTGCGTCTGACGAACGGCGCGAACGCCGTAAGCCAGCTCCACGCCGACACGGCGAACGCGACGTGGGATCCGATCCTCGGCGGCCGCGAGATCCTCGGCATCACGAACGGTGTCCACATCCCGACCTGGATCGGCACCCCGATGCGCGACCTCATCGAGCGCTTCCTCGACGCGGACCTCGACAACCTCGACAGCACGACGGGGCCGCGACGTTTCTGGGAGCGCATCGAGCGGATCCCTGGCGACGACCTCTGGGAGGCGCACCAGCGCCAGAAACGCGAGCTGGCGATCTTCGCCCGCGGCCGGCTGCGCAGCCAGTTCGCGCGGCACGGCGAGGCACCCTCTGTGCTGGAGCAGGTGGAGCAGGCGCTCGATCCGTCGGCGCTCACGATCGGTTTTGCCCGACGGTTCGCCACGTACAAGCGGGCCGCCATGATCTTCAGCGACATCGATCGCCTGGCGCGGCTGCTGTGGGATCGCGATCGCCCGGTCCAGATCGTGTTCGCGGGCAAGGCACACCCGGCAGATCGGCCGGGTCAGCAGGTGATCGAGGAGATCTTCGCGCGGTCGCGGTCGGAGAAGCTTCGCGGCCGAGTCTTCATTCTCGAGGACTACGACATGCGCATTGCCCGCTTCCTCGTCCAGGGTGTCGACATCTGGCTCAACAACCCGCGCCGTCCGCTCGAGGCATCTGGCACGAGCGGGATGAAGGCGGCCGCGAACGGCGTGGTCAACGTCAGCGTCCTCGACGGCTGGTGGGACGAGGGCTGGACTGGCGACAACGGCTGGGCGATCGGCGGCCGCGCGACGAACCCCGACGAGGGTGCGCAGGACTGGGCAGACGCGATGGACCTGTACCGGCTCCTCGAGAGCGAGATCGTCCCGTGCTACTTCGAGCGCGACAAGTCGGGATTGCCGAAGGGCTGGCTGGACATGATGCGCCGCTCGATGGCGACGACGATGTGGCGCTTCTCGACGACGCGGATGCTCCAGGAGTACGCCGAGTTGCTTTACCTTCCCGCGGCCGGCATCGCCGTCAAGTCCCGTGCCGAGAAGCCCGCACTCGCGTCGCGCGCCGGCTGACCCGGACCCGGTGCCGCCGCGCATCTCGCTCGCGCTCGCGATCCACAACCACCAGCCCGTCGGCAACTTCGGCTGGGTCTTCGGCAGGATCCACGACCAGGCCTACCGGCCGATGCTCGACGCACTGGAGCGACATCCGACCGTTCGACTGTCACTCCACTACAGCGGTGCGTTGCTCGAATGGCTCCGCGCCGAGCGGCCCGAGTTCGTCGACCGCCTCCGGGCGCTCGTCGATCGCGACCAGGTCGAGCTGCTCGGCGGCGGCTACTTCGAGCCCGTCCTCGCATCGCTCCCGGAACGCGATCGGATCGGGCAGCTCAACCGAATGGCGGACGAGATCGCGTCGATGACCGGACGCCGACCGAAGGGCGCCTGGCTTGCGGAACGCGTCTGGGAACCCGATCTGCCGACCTGTCTCGCGGCGACGGGCTACCGCTGGACGATCCTCGATGACGCGCATTTCCGCGCCGCCGCGATCCCCGAGGAGAACCTCTGGGGCGCGTACACGACGGAGGACCAGGGGCACCTCCTGACCGTCTTCGGGACGGAGCAGGGGCTCCGCTACCGGATCCCGTTCGGTGAGGTCGACGACGTCATCGCCTACCTCCGCGAGCACGCAACCGACGATGGCACGCGGGTCGGGATGATGGGCGACGACGGCGAGAAGTTCGGCGCGTGGCCGACGACGTACGAGCACTGCTGGGGCGCGGGTCGTTGGGTCGACCGCTTCTTCGAGGCGCTCGAGGCGAACGCGTCGTGGCTGACGACCGTCACGCCGTCCGACTGGCTCGAGCGCGAGCCGCCGATCGGGCGCGTCTACGTGCCGACATCGTCGTACGCGGAGATGGGCGAGTGGGCTCTGCCCGCCGACGAGGGGGCGCGGTTCGGCACCGTCGTCCACGACGCCGTCGCGGAGCACCGTCCGGAGGCGCGCTGGCTCCGCGGCGGCTTCTGGCGCAACTTCCAGGTCAAGTACCGCGAGGTCAACGACCTGCACAAGCAGATGCTTCGCGCATCCGACGCCGTCGCGGCGATGCCGCCGGGCCGTGACCGCGATGTCGCGCTCGACCATCTCTACCGCGGCCAGTCGAACGACTGCTACTGGCACGGCCTGTTCGGCGGCATCTACATCCCGCACATGCGTCTGGCGACGTTCGAGCACCTCATCGCGGCAGAGGATCTCGCCGCAACGGCTGGCGGCGACGGCGGCCAGGCCGTGCTGCTCGACGCCGACCTCGACGGCCGCGACGAGGTTGTGCTCGTTCATCCCGGCCAGTTCGTAACGGCCGACCTCGACGAGGGCGGGGGCATCGGACGATGGGACGTTCGCGCCGCACGCCACGCGCTCGCAGCGGTCATGCGCCGGCGCCCGGAGGCGTACCACGCGACCCTTCGCGAGCACGAGGCTCGCGATGCTGCCCCTGCCGGGGCGGTGGCGGCAGCCTTGGCTACTTCGAGCGGCGACGACGGCGCCGCACCGGCGTCGATTCACGACGTCGTCCGGGCCAAGGAATCGAACCTGGCGTCGCACCTCCACTACGACGCGTACGAGCGTCGGTCGGGGCTCGTCCGGATCCTCGGCCGCCAGACGACGCCCGACACGTTCGCTGCGGCGGAGGCGACGGAGCTCGGCGACTTCGTCGACGGCCCGTTCGTCGTCGACGCGCTCGAGCCAGGGCGCCTCGTCGCGCGGCGCGACGGCACCGTGACGATCGACGGCGTCGCGTTGCCCGTTCGGGTCGAGAAGCGGATGACGCTCGGCGGCGACCGCGAGTCGCCGAGTCTGGGCCTCGAGATCATCGTCGAGAACCGGTCGTCGCAGCGGATCGACGCGCTGCTGGGCGTTGAGTGGGCGGTGACGATGCTCGGGGGCGGGGCCAATCCGGCGGCGTGGTGGGAGGCGCCGGACGGGACTCGGACGCGCCACGACGCGGCGGGCATGGCGAAGGCCGTCGCACGCATTGCGCAGGGCAATGACTACATCGGCGCGTCGGTCCTCACCACCGCGAGCCCCACGGCAACCGCATGGTGGTCGCCAATTGAGACAATCTCGAACTCGGAGTCGGGGTTCGAGCGCGTCTACCAGGGCAGCGTGCTGCTGCTCACATGGCGGCTCAGGCTCGCGCCGAGCCGAAAGCTCGTCGTCCGAGTCGACCACCTCGTCGAGACGACGCGCGACCGCGCCGCAGAGGAAGCGGCGGCACCACGCTCGACACCCGCGTGACGGCGGCGCCGCGCGGCCGGCTGGTCGTCCACGGTCACTTCTACCAGCCGCTCCGCGTCGACCCGTTCAGCGGCCGCATCCCGCCGGATCCGTCCGCGGCCCCGTTCCACGACTGGAACGCCCGCGTCGACGCGGAGTGCTATCGCCCAAACGCGGAACGCGGGACGCTCTCCCGCATCTCGTACGACATCGGCCCGACGCTCGCGGGCTGGCTGGAGCGCGAGTCGCCGCCGTCGTACCGTGGCTTCGTGGACGCGGACGCCGGGCCGCGGGACAGCGCCGGGGCCCGGGCGCGGAACGCGATCGCCCAGCCGTTCCACCACTCGATCCTGCCGCTCGCATCCGCGGCGGATCGTCGCACGGAGATTCGCTGGGGCATCAGGGACTTCGAGCTGCGGTTCGGTCGCCGGCCCGAGGGGATGTGGCTGCCGGAAACAGCAGTCGACATCGGGACGCTGCGGGCGATGGTCGCGGAGGGGATCCGCTACACCATCCTCGCGCCGTGGCAGTCGACGACGGCCAACCTCGAGACCCGCCGGCCCTACCGCGTCGAGCTGGGCGGCGGCCGCAGCATCGTCGTCGCGTTCTACGACGCCGGCCTGTCGAGTGCCGTCTCGTTCGAGCCTGCCGCGACCGCCGACGCCGACAGGTTCGCGCGCGATCGCGTCGCGCCGCGGTTCGGCGGCACACCGTTCGCCGACGGCGAGCCCGGCCTCGTGGTGATCGCGACGGACGGCGAGCTGTACGGGCACCACCAGCAGTTCCGGGACCTGTTTCTCCAGCGACTCGTGTCGCCATCGGCGAGCACGCCCGATCGCGGCTTCGACATCGCGACGCTCGAGTCGGCGCTGCTCGAGGAGCGGTCGTGGCAGCTGCCGACGACGCGGATCGCGGAGCGCACCTCGTGGAGCTGCCACCACGGCGTCGCGCGGTGGACGCACGAGTGTCCCGACGCTGCGGACGGCCGCTGGAAGGGGCCGCTCCGCGCGGCGCTCGAGCGCGCCGCGGGTGCGATCGACGCCGTGACGGCGATGCAGCTGGGGGCGCTCCCCGGCTCGCCGGATCTCGCGGAGGCGCGCGACGCGTACGTCGACGTCGTGGCAGGCGCGGAACCGTCCCACGCATTCGCGGACCGGCTTCTCGGTCACTCGCGCCGCGCAGCCGCCGTCCGCGGCCTGCTCGATCTCCTCGAGGCCCAGCGGTGGCG
>DATFPL010000217.1:0-10514 GCA_035264845.1 Candidatus Limnocylindrales bacterium
GGCGGTCGCGCGAGCGGCAGCCCTTGGGCTCCTGTCGGACCGGACCTGACCGCCGGAACGTCGGGCCTGCATCAACTAACCGCGTCCCTCGCGACGAACTAGCCATTCGGGCAGGGTCTCGGCTCCATTCCTCGACCCACCATTGACCGCGTTCGGCTCGGAATCACCGCCGATGGTGGCCCGCCCGGCAAGCGAAGGGACCTGGGCCATGACGCGAGTCACACATACCGTATGGACAGGGAGGGTCCGGGCGTCGTGAGCGTCGAGGGCGACCGGCATGGCGCCGCCCCGGGGATGCCTGACCCGCAAGTGCCGCTCGCAGCCGGGTCACGCGCGCCTCACTTCATGCTGCATGACGGGCCGTACTCGAGCATGGGCCTCTCGGACCTTCTCGGACGCGCCGCCGTTCTCGTGTTCTACGTCGCCGATTGGCACCCGGTGGCCAGCGACCAGCTCGGCCAGTTGACGGAGTTGCAGCCAAAGTTCGAGCGCCTGGGGTCGTCATTGGTCGGGATCGCCGTCGATAGCCCGTGGTCCCATGCGGCCTTCGCGGCCGAGAAGTCCATCACATTTCCGCTGCTGTCCGACGATGCGCCCGCGGGCCACGTCGCGCGGGCCTACGGCGTGTATTCGTCGGTGTCAGGCCGAAGCGAGCGGGCTCTGTTCGTCCTGGATCCTTCGGGGACGGTGGTTTGGAGCGGAACGTTTCCGGATACCGTCAACCCTGGCGTGGACGCCGTGCTGAGCGCTCTTGAAGCAATCGGGCACGCTCCGATTGAGTGACGTCGTGCCGTGCGCGAGTAGCGATCGCATCGTGCTCGCAAGGGTTGGCTCGTCCTGAGGAAGTTGTTGATCTGCAAAACCTCTATTCACCGGTTCGAATCCGGTCGTCGCGTCCATTCCCTTCCGACGAAGACCGCCTGGGCGACCTGCAGGTCGTCGTTTGGGCAGCGCCACGGTCGCGCATCGGCACCTCGATGCAATGCCCGCGGACCGGTTCGCTCCGCGAGCCGAGACTCCGGGTCGCATACCGTCCCGCGATGACCGCGACGCCCGAGGGAATCTTTCCGACCTTCTTCCTGTCCGGGTTCGAGTGCTCCACGTTCGACTGGCACGGCGTCGGTCGGCGCGATCTCGTCGCCGAGACGCGGCACCGCGAGCACGTTGCCGAGGATTACCGGATGCTCGCCGATCTCGGAATTGCCGTGTCGCGCGAAAGCATCCCGTGGCCGTTCGTGGACCGCAGCGGTGAGCTCGATTTCTCGACGATCGATGCGACGCTCGAAGCGATGAACGACTCGGCGGTCGCACCGATCTGGGACCTGTGCCACTACGGCTACCCCGACGACCTGGACCCGTACGGCCCGGACTTCGTCGATCGCTTCGCCCGCTACTGTCGAGCTGCGGCGGAGTACGTGATCCCGCGAGTCGCCGCGCGCAGCCCCAACTATTTCACCCCGATGAACGAGCTGACCTACTTTGCGACGGCCGGCGCGGAATGGGGACTGTTCGCACCGTTCGGCACGAACCCGCGCGGCAGGGACGCCCTCCGGCTGCGACTCTGCGAAGCCGCAATCGCGGGGATCCGCGCCATTCGGGAGGTCGACTCGAGCGCCCGGATGATCGCGATGGATCCCGTCGTCAACGTCGTCGCGCCGGTCGACCGGCCCGATCTCGTCGAGGCCGCGGACATCGAGACCTATGCGGACACGTTCGTGGCGTGGGACATCCTCGCCGGACTCCAGCACCCCGAGCTCGGCGGCAGCCCCGACGTGCTCGATATCGTCGGGGCCAATTGCTACTCGTTCGGCCAGATGGAGTACCGCGAGAACGGACGGCATGAATCGCTCGATCCGGGCGATCCGCGGATCAAGCCGCTGTGCGACCTCCTCGAGCTCGCGTGGCAGCGGTACGAACGTCCCATGCTCGTCAGCGAGACGAGCGGCCTCCGCGATGGTCGGGCGGACTGGCTCCGCGATCTGATGCACGAAGCCCTCGCTGCGGTCGATCGCGGCGTCGAGCTCCACGGTGTCTGCCTCTATCCGGCGGTCGACATGCCGGACTGGAACACGGGCGAATGGCTCCACAACGGCATCGCGGACGTTCAACCTGACGGCGACGATCTGATCCGGATCCCCGATCGCGCGTACATCGACGAGCTCCGCCGGTGGCAGCGGCTGCTCAACCGAACGGAGCGCCTCGACGAGGACCCGTTCAGCGATCCCGTCGACCTCGGTGACGTCATCGCCGCTGCGAGGCGCCTGCATCTCCGAGCCGATCCGGACTGGGCCTAGGAACGACTCGGCGGTTCGTCGTCGCCCTGGCGCCGACGCCGACGACCTCATCGGACCGCACCGGGACCATCTGACCGGGCAACTTCGGGCCGAATGCGTCATTCCCGCGGACGGCCCCCCGCGACCAGCATTCCCGTGCCGGCCCGTCACTGCCGGCCGCCTGTCCGCCCCAAACCTGGGGATCGGCGCGGCGCTACCGCCCCGCGCAGACGCCGGTCGGCGGTCACGGAGCTCGTCGCCGCGGTCGCGGCGTCCGGCAGACAGGAGGCCAGATGCGCGCCCCGACGACCCACCGCCAGGGGACCATCGACGGTCTTCGCGCGGTACTCCTCCTCGTCGTTGCGTTCGCCGCGGTGGCAGGGGGGTCGCTGGCCCGACCCGCGACGGTCTCCGCCGCAGGTCCGAAGGTCGTGGTCGTCGTCGGACCGACCAACGGGATGACCTCGACGTACATCTCCCGGGCGAAGGTGATCGCCGCGCAGGCGCGGTCGCTGGGCGCGTCCGTGACGGAGATCTACACCCCGCGCGCGACGTGGGCCCGCGTGTCCGCCGCGGCCCAGGGCGCGAAGCTCTTCGTCTACCTCGGCCACGGCAGCGGCTACCCGAGCCCGTACACATTCGACAAGTCGAAGGTCGACGGGATGGGTCTGAACCCGGTGGACGGGACCGGCACGACGACCCCCGTCAAGTACTACGGCGAGTCCCTCATCGGATCCACGATCCGCTTCGCGCCGCGGGCCGTCGTGCTGCTCAACCACCTCTGCTATGCATCCGGCAGCAGCGAGCCCGGGCGAACGGAGCCGAGCTGGACCGTCGCGAAGCAGCGGGTCGACAACTACGCCGCGGGGTTCATTGCGGCCGGCGCAGGCGCCGTCATCGCGGACGCGTACACCGACGTGTCCTACGAGGTCAGGGCGATCCTGCAGGGTCGGAACATGCTGTCAGCGTGGCGGGCGAACCCGTTCTACAACCACCACGAGCGCTCGTTCGCCTCCGTTCGGCACGCCGGCTACACGAACTATCTCGATCCCGACAACACGTCGTCGACCTTCTACCGGGCGATCACGACGAAGCCGACGTTCACGACCGCGACGACCATGACGGCACCGGCGCCGATGCGCGGGACGACATTGACTGCCGCGATCCTGCGGTCGAAGCCCTCGGAGTCCGCTTCGACGGTGACGACGCTCGCGAAGGGGACGGTCCTCACCGTCACGGCGAAGCTCGCGACGGATTCGAAGGGTCGCACGTGGGCGCCGGTGCGAACGTCGAGCGGCAAGACGGGGTACGTGGCGGCCTGGCTTCTGAAGTTCTCCGGCACAACCGTCGCGTCGGTCGACGTGATCCTCCGGAAGATGCCGTCGTTGACGGCGACGAAGATCGAGCTCGTCAAGGCAGGGACGAGGGTGACGATCGGCGACACCGTGAAGGACGGATCGCTCCGTGTCTGGCTCGGCGTCAAGACGCCGTCCGGCCACATCGGCTGGCTCGCCGCCTGGCTGATGCGCCCCTGATCCCCGTTCCGCGGGACGTGCCGCGCTAGGCTGTACCCGTCCGGCCGGAGTGGCGGAATGGCAGACGCGGCCGACTTAAAATCGGCTGCCCGCAAGGGCGTGGGGGTTCGAATCCCTCCTCCGGTACCAACCCGGGCCGCTCGATTCCGGGGGCGATCAGCCGCCCTGGCCCTGACCCTGGCTCTGGTGTGGGCCGCCCATGACGCCGTCGACGCGTCCCTTCCGGATGTTGTCGGTGCCGACCGGCTCCCCGGTTCCGCCGCGGTCGACGCCCTCGGATGTCGTCGCCTCGGCGGCCGTTGGGCGTTCGTGCTCCGGCGCCGGGTCAGGGTTCGCGTCGTCGGGCGGGATCGACCGAGGCTCGTCGATCGGCTCCCTGTCGCGATCTCCGAACTCGTTCATCGCCCAATTTCGCGCCGCTGGTGGCTTCGCGCGGCACGTCGCCGCGACGCGACCCGTTGCGCCATCCTTGCGACGCGGCCGATCACTGCCGGCGGAGCAGCCCCATCCGACGGGTCTGTCGACGTTCGGGCTCGACTGGCACGGACGCGTGACCGTCCTCGTTGAACGCCGAGGTCGACAGCTTCACGAGGCGCTCCGCTGCGGCGGATCGGGGCGCGCCGCGGACGACGGGGATCCCTTCGTTGACCGCCTTCAGATAGAGGAACGGGTCATAGGGCAGCTCGAGCGAGACGCGCATCCCGAGGGCGCGTTCGACGTCCCGCAGGCGGAGGATCTCGCGGGCGAACATGTTGTTGAGGACGAACGTTGTCTTCGACCCGACCGAGCTCGTCTCGGACAGGTACTCGAGCAGCGAGCTGACGGCCTTCAGTGCCGCGATCTCCGGGTTCACCGGGAGGATCACCGTGTCGGCGTGCTCGAACACGACCAACGTGCGCTCGTCGAGGAGCGATCCGGCGTCGATGACCACCGCGTCGTACTGCGCGAGCACGGCCTCGAGCAGCTGTTCGACGTGGCTCGGCTCGACGAGCTCGCCGAGCTCAGGCGTCGGTGGCGACGGGATGACGTGAAGACCGCTGTCGTGGCGGGTCGCGTACGTCCGGAGGAGCTCGGGCTCTGCGAGCGCCGCCTCGTCGCGGATGATGTCGGCCAGCGTGTGCCGCGCGTCGAGGTTGAGATGCGACGCGACGGACCCGAACTGAAGGTTGAGGTCGAGGAGCACGACCTTGTCCGGGCGGCGCTGCGCCTGGCTCGTGGCGATGTTGGTCGCGATCGTCGTCGTCCCGACGCCGCCCTTGGGACTGAACACCGCGACGACGCGATGGAGCTTGGGAAGCATCGTCCCGTTGAGCGGCAGCGCCGGAGCGAGATCCTTCGATCGCTGGAAGCGGAGCAGCAGCGCCTCGACCCGCGCCTCGAGCTCTCGACCGTCGAAGGGCTTCGCCATGACGTCGTCGGCACCGGCCTCCAGGAACCGGATCCGATCCTCGACCTCGTCGGTCTGGCTGATGCAGAGGATGGGCGCCTTGACTGCCGCCGGCGTGGCGCGGATCTCCCGGACGACGTCGAGCGACGACTTGCGGCCCTTGACGACGCCGACGATGACGAGCTGGTTCTCGGCCACGAGTGCGAGCGCGTCGTCCGGGTCGCTCTCGGTCGTGACGGCGTAGCCGAGCCGCGTGAGGACGCTGCCGACCAGCTCGCCGGAGGCGGCGTCGGCCTCGAGGAGCAGGATTGCGCTGGCGGGCACGGAGCCTCCGGGTGGACGGGTTCGCGGTCGCGCGGGTTGGCGGGCGGCGGGGCAGGCAAGAGGATACACGGGACCGCGCGGCGGACTCCGGCGCCCGTCTGGCATGGACGCGCCGAGGCGCAGCGCTGCGCGGGGGCCCCCAGAGCGCGGGATGCTAGACTGACGACTGTTTCCTTTCGGCTCCGTCCCGGCCGTCGGCCGGCCCCAACGGGGCATACCCACAGGAAGGAGTGTCCTGGCGCATGCGCCGATACGAACTCATGCTCGTGCTCCGTCCGGACGTCCCGGACGACCGGAGCCAGGCGGTCATCGACCGCACGACCCGCCAGATCTCCGCCGGCGGCGGTCAGATCGTCAAGGTGGCCCCGTGGGGCCGTCGGCGGCTCGCGTACCCAATCGACCGCCACCGTGACGGCTCGTACCACATTGTCCTGTTCGAGGCACCGGCGCCGCTGGTCGCCGAGGTGGAACGCGGCCTGACGATCACGGAGGAGCTGCTGCGGCACCTCATCACCAAGGTCGAGCGGCCCGCGCGGGCGGCGCGTCCCGACGGCGCGGCCGACGAGGCGACGGAGGACGGCGACCTGCCGCCCGCGATCGACGAGACGGAGGACGACGAGGCCCGCAGTGAGCGGATCGACGAGTCCGAGAGCGAGGCGGCCCCGGCCGCCATCGACTGAGGAGGCATGACGTGGCGCTCTGCAAGGTCATGATCATCGGCAACCTCGGCTCGGACCCGGAGATGCGGTACACGCCGAACGGTCGCGCCGTGACGCAGTTCAACGTTGCCGTCAACCAGAGCACGAAGAACCAGCAGACCGGCGAGTGGGTCGAGGAGACCGACTGGTTCCGGGTCACCATCTGGGGCGATCGCGCCGAGCGGATGGCCGAGAGCCTGAAGAAGGGCAACAAGGTCTTTGTCGAGGGCCGGTTCCGGACCCGCGAGTTCGAGGGCCGCGACGGTCAGAAGCGGACGGCGCTCGAGATCACCGCCGACAGCATCGTCAACCTCGAGCGGCGCGGCCGCGACGAGGAGGGCTCGTTCGCCCCGGCCGGAGCCGAGGCCAGCTTCAACGGCGGCGGCGGGAGCCGGACCGCGACTGCTCCGCCGCGCGGCGGCGGCGGTGGCGGCGACGACACCGATCTCGACGACCTGCCCTTCTAGCAACCACCGAACGCGGCGCGCGCGCCGCCATTGAGCACCGACACCGCCGCCGGCCGGAGCCCGCGGCGCCCGAGGAGAACGCGATCCGATGCCCCCCGCACGTTCGAAGAAGCGCGACGACTACTACCGCGACCGGCGTCGCCGGAAGGTCTGCGCGTTCTGCGCCGACAAGACCGTTCAGATTGACTACAAGGAAGTGAACCGCCTTCGCCGCTACCTCTCGGAGCGGGCGAAGATCGAGCCGCGCCGCAAGACCGGTACCTGCGCCGGCCACCAGCGCGAGCTGGCGGTGGCGCTGAAGCGGGCGCGACACGTCGCGCTCCTGCCGTACGCGCCGCAGCACCTGCGCCCCTAGAAGCGTCCCGCCGACGCCTGAGGTGGCGATCGGGGTCCTGATGCTCGCCGGCGGCGTCGCCGCCGGCGTGTTCGGCTCGCTTCTCGGGCTGGGCGGCGGAATCCTGATCGTGCCGCTCCTGACGATCGGGTTCGGCCTGCCGCTAAGAGAGGCCGTCGGGGTCTCGCTCATCTGCGTGATCGTCACGAGCGGCGCGTCGGCGGGGGTCTATCTCGAGCGGCACGTGGCGAACCTCCGCCTCGGCATGACGCTCGAGCTCTTCACGGCGATCGGCGCGCTCGCCGGCGGCCTCGTCGCGTTCCTCCTCCCGGAGCGGGTGCTCGCCGGGCTGTTCGCTGCGCTTCTCGTCTACGTCGCGGTGACGATGCTTCGGCGGCGCGACTCCGCTGATGACGTCGCGCCGGGGTCCCCGGAAGCGGACGACGCGTCGCCGCGTCATCCGTTCGGGCTTCCGCTCGACGGTCCCGGCTACCGCGTCCACAACGTGGGGCGCGGGGTCATCGGGAGCATCGGCGCCGGGGTCGTGTCCGCGCTGCTCGGGATCGGCGGCGGGCTGGTGAAGGTGCCGGTGATGCATCTCGTCATGGGCGTGCCGCTCCGTGTCGCCACGGCCACGAGCAACCTGATGATCGGAGTCACCGCGTCGGCAAGCGCGATCATCTACCTCCTCCGCGGCGGCATCGATTCGTTCGTGGCCGGCCCGACGGCGATCGGCGTCTTCGTCGGCGCGTCGATCGGCTCGCGGACGGCACACCGCGTCGACCTTCGGATCCTCCGCATCCTGTTCGTCGCCGTTTTGGCCTATACCGCGTTCGAGATGGCGCGACGGGCGCTCGGCGTGTGATGGGGCCGACCAGACGACTCGACGACCTCGATCTCCCGATCGCCCGACTTCTCACCCTCGGGACATACCTGTCGGTCGCGCTGCTCGTCGCCGGCGTCGCGGCGATGGCGGCGACGGGCCAGTCGCCGCTCGATACGGACGCGGGCTTCGACGCGGCGCGCATCCCCGCCGACATCGCCGCGCTTCGGCCGGAGGGCTTCCTCTGGCTCGGCCTCGTCGTCGTGATTGCGACCCCGAGCGCCCGCGTCGCGGCCTCGCTCGTCGGCTACCTTCGTCGCGCCGATCGGGTGATGGCGGTCGTGTCGATCCTCATCCTGTGCGTCATCGCGCTGAGCGTGGCTCTCGCGATCGGCACCGAGGCCTGACCGTGGATTTCATCGTCCTCGTCGCGGCGTTCGTCATCATCCTTCTCGGCGCGGAGCTGTTCACAAACGGCATCGAATGGTTCGGGCGCAAGCTCGAGCTCGCGGAGGGCGCCGTCGGTTCCGTGCTCGCGGCCGTCGGCACGGCGCTGCCCGAGACGATGATCCCCATCATCGCGATCGTCTTCGGGACCGGTGCAGCGTCGAACTCCGTCGGCATCGGCGCGATCCTGGGCGCGCCGTTCATGCTCTCGACGCTGGCGATGTTCGTGACCGGCGTCGCGGTCCTCATCGCGGCGAGGCGACGTCCCGCGGGCGACGTGATGCCCCTCGACGCGGCGGTCCTTGCGCACGACGTCCGCTACTTCGCGATCGCCTATGCGATCGCCGTGGGTGCGGCGTTCCTGCCCGTCGAGCCGGTCTGGCTCAAGTGGATCGTGGCCGTGATCCTGCTGGCGATCTACGCCTGGTACGTGAAGGCGCATTTCGAGGCGGATGTCGACGTGGATGCGGAGGACCTCGCACCCCTCCGGTTCGGCCGGATCGACCGTCGTTCGCGGCGCACCGACCCCGCGCCCCGGCTGCGCGTCGTCAGCCTGCAGGTCGTCGCGGCGGTGGGCCTGATCATCGCCGGCGCCGTCATCTTCGTCGGTGCCGTCGAGGATCTCGCGGGCCAGCTCGGCGTGGACCGGACGCTGCTTGCCCTCGTCATCGCCCCGATCGCCACCGAGCTGCCCGAGAAGTTCAATTCGGTCATCTGGGTCCGCCAGGGGAAGGACACCCTGGCCATGGGCAACATCACGGGCGCGATGGTCTTCCAGTCGACCATCCCGACGGTCGTCGGGCTCGTCTTCGCCTCGTCGGCGTGGCACGTGGGCCCCGGGTCGGTCATCGCCTTTGCCTCCGCGGCCATCGCCTTCCTGTCCTGTGCCGCGATCTTCTTTCCGATGGGCCGGGCGGGGCGGCTTCGCGGGCGCGGCCTGCTCGTCGGCGGCGTCTTCTACCTCGTCTACCTCGGGCTGGTCGCGGCCGCCGCAACGCGCTCCTTCGGGCTCTCCGTCTAGGACCGCCCGCGCCGCGGGGCGCGAGTTCCGGCCGGGCGGAGGCCACGAGAGCCGCTGGTATACTCGGCCGACTTTTCCGGGGTCGGGCAGCGGCCGGACGCCGGCGCCGATCGAGCCAGGAGCGTGTCCGGATGCTCACCCAGAAGTCGACCGAGAAGCCGGCGTCGGCGGCCCACCACGCGGCCCGGCCCGGCTCCCTCGACGACCTGACGTGCTACTTCGAGGGCCAGTTCGTCCCGATGCGTGACGCCAGGGTCAGCATCATGACCCACGCGTTCATGTACGGGACCGCGACGTTCGAGGGGATCCGGGCGTACTGGAATCCGGAGCGCGGGACGCTCTTCGGACTCTTCCTGCGGGAGCACGTCGAGCGGCTCCGGAAGTCCTGCCGAATCCTCCTCTTCGACGACGTCCCGTCGACCGACGAGCTCACGGGGCTGATCGTCGAGACGCTCCGGCGGAACGCGTTTCGGGAGGACGTGTACATCCGGCCGTCGTTCTACAAGTCGACCCGCGCGATCGGCGTGCGGCTCCACGACCTCGAGCAGCAGCTCTACATCATCGCGATCCCGTTCGGCAACTACATTGCGACGGAGAGCGGCATCCGGGTGATGACGTCGTCGTGGCGGCGCAACGCGGACGAGGCGCTGCCTGCGCGGGGCAAGATCGTCGGCGGCTACGTGAACATGGCGTTCCAGAAGTCCGAGGCGGAGCTCAACGGCTTCGACGAGGCGATCGTGCTGACGGCCGACGGCCACGTCAATGAAGCATCCGCGGCCAACCTGTTCGTGATCCGCGATGGCGTGATGCTCACACCCCCGGTCTCCGACGACATCCTCGAGGGCGTGACGCGACGGGCGATCGTCCAGCTCGCGGAGGACGCCGGCGTGCCGGTCGAGACACGCCGGATCGACCGCTCCGAGCTGTATATCGCGGACGAGATGTTCCTGTGCGGAACGGGCGTCCAGGTGTCGGCCGTCGTCGAGATCGATCACCGGCCGATCGGCGACGGCAACGTCGGGCCGATCGCGAGGATGATTCAGGACCGCTACTTCGACGCGGTGCGCGGACGGCTGCCGAAATACGAGAGCTGGCTCACACCGATCGAGGGTGCCTGAGCCCGTCGCCGGACTCGCTCGGGAGGCGGACCCGGCGACCCCTCCCTCGCAGGCCCTGACCGGCTCGCAAGGAGCCGCGGCCGGCGC